>CAZDYD010000011.1:4879-42510 GCA_964509715.1 uncultured Chitinophagales bacterium | reverse complement strand
GGTCGAGGCTCTGATGCCAATCGACGAAGAGTTCACGGCGCAAGGTCCCAATATGAATACGGGCATCTGCCGCCGCAAGTGTACTGTCTTCCATCTACAGCTAAAAGAAGATGTGTGGGATGGGGCTTGTCTGGATGAAAAAATTGTGTAATCTTCTTCATAGGCATCCTCGTTGTTTGAATTGGTGTTTGAACATTCAAGGTGATGAACTTCTGCGAAGACATCAACCTTGTGGATGCCTAATAGTATGATTCAAGCGGATTCGCCTCATGCGCGAAGTTTCAAAGTTCGGTGTTTGTAAAGTTAGATCAAGCTTTTAACTTCCTTCCGAAAGGCTCACCGCACAAACGCGGTGCCGTTACATGCCCGAAGAGTTCCATTTATAATCCCCCTCAGGATGCACATGTATTTATCTTGTGTTGCATGGATACCGTGAATGTATTAACTTTCTAATATGATTAAATCATTTAACGATAAAGCGACACACGATTTATTTCATGGCTTGTCCAGCGCGAAAGTTCGCAAGATTCCTACTCAGGTAAAAGAGTCGGCAATCTACAAGCTCGATATCCTGAATGCCGCCACCTCATTAGATGATTTACGTTCTCCGCCGGGAAATAGGCTAGAAGCTTTGCATGGTGATTTGCAGGGTTTTTACAGCATCCGGATTAATATCCAATGGCGAGTTATTTTTCGATGGCTTGACGGTCAAGCGCACGATGTGCAAATTATTGATTATCACTAGTAAACGGAGTTCATTATGATCCCCAAAAATAGAATAGCAACACACCCCGGAACTATCCTTCTCAGAGAGTATCTGGAGCCTATGGGAGTTAGTCAAAAGCAATTATCTACGCATTTGGGCATTCCAGTACAGCGCGTCAATGAAATTGTGAAGGGGAAGCGTGGCATTTCACCAGATACCGCTTGGCTATTTTCGCAGGCTTTCAACACTTCGCCTGAGTTTTGGTTAAATCTCCAAACTACGCACGACTTGAGTGTTCATCGTCCTGCGAAGAAGGTCAAAACGTTGACAATGGCGTAGAAGTTTGGGAAAAATAGAAGAATCTAAAGCCCACTGATTTAGGTGAAATCTTTGTGGTTTGACATAAAACGTATCACTCGACTGGGCATGTAACATCTTTTAAAAGAATAAAGTCAATAGGACGTATTACTTCCTGACTGTTGACTTTAAAGGTTATTTCTTGGTTGTCACATTCTATCGTCATTTCACTGCCAGCGGGTTGACTATGATCTTGTTTTTTTTATGTCTTGTAATATTCTTGGCAGCAATACCGAATCATCAGATTGTGGTTCCGGAATCATCATTCCCGGGGAATGCATTGAAGGAGTAAAGTTGGGTGATTCACGTGATCAGGTTGAGAAATTGCTCGTCGAAACTGGTAACTTCGGTTGGGCACATGGCCTCTACAGGGTATGGCATACATACCTCTATCGACCATCTGTAAGCCAATTTTCGGGACTCAGTTTAGGAATATCATTTATTTATTATGGTGTGGATCAACCTGGAGGAACAGTTGATATGATAATAGTTTCTGAACCTAATGATGGCAAAACCTTCTAGGACATTGGCTCTACACTAGATGACGTATTTAGAGCCTATGATGAATCTGCCTTTGTTTGGGTAGGGTTCAATGGGGATGGTGGGAAACTTGGTAATTATGTGTGGAGCTATGGTACAACGAAATTCACTATTGTTACCCTGAATGAAATTGTAGAAGGATTCTTAATGGGTTATCATATACCATATCCTGAAGAACAAGAACTAGATTTAGTATGTACCGATTGATACATAACTAAAATAAGGAGATACTATGAAGCATATTATTCCAATACTATATTTAACTATCGTACTTAATCCACATTACTCATGGAAATCATTGATAAACTGAACGCAAGCACTCAAGCTATTCTCCCATATTTTGATCTATCTTCTGAGGATCTTTTGAGGACCTATGCACCCGGAAAATGGACCATCAAACAGATTTTGGTTCATTTGAGTGATGCAGAAAGTGTCATGCTATATCGGATCCGGAAAGTTATCTGTGAGCCCGGACAGGTCATCTGGGCGTTTAATCAAGATGTGTGGTGTGAAAAATTACGTTATACCGATTACCCAATAATGTTGAGTAAATCCGAATTCCTTTCCAATCGCCAATCCATTCAATATTTAGCAAAACTCCATTATGCAACATCGGCAGAATTGCATTTTGTCCATAGTGAAACCGGATTGAGGACACTTAAAAATGAATTTGACAAGATAGTTGCACATAGCGAAGGACATCTGTCACAGATCAAAAATGCGTTGCTTTGACATAAAAGTCCCAACTATTGTATATACGTTGACATAGGTTTCCATTCAGTATTTAAATTGGACAGTTTTGTTTTTTTTTACTACAAATTATATTTTATTTGAGGTATAAATAGGTGACACTATACGATATATAAACAATAATCGTTTTACCAACTCATGTTGGATTATGTTGTTATTCAACACGTTCCAAAAATAATAGTGATCTTGCATTTAAAGTTAAATCAGTAATAACAGGGATAAATATGAAGAAAGAATGGATTAAGCCGTTGATTAAAGACCTTCCGATTTTTGGAGACCCAACCGTTGGTGATGATGGACTCGGTACAGGACTAATCAGTTAACGATAAATTAAATCATTGTGCTGTGCCAGGAAATCTAATAATTTACAGGTTTTCCAGCACAGTACTTTTTTTTTGGTTTATCTTATCAATCTCATCCAAAAAGAAGTACATCCCTAGGGATCGGGTAAAAGTACCTAGAGTTTCTGGTTTTGGCATAGCCTTTCCCGAAATCACTGGTAATAATTCTTCCTTTGCAAAACGGAGTAGCTCTTCTGTATCAAAATAGCTCCGAAATGCATGATTGGGAGGGATACTTTGTAAAAGTGTATATAGCCGATCTGACTCATTGGCCAAACGGAAGAGCCAATCTGAATTCTGGAGTCCTTTAGTTTTTTTATAAACCACTTCGTTAGGAAGTTTCCCTTTAAAAGCCTCCTTCCAAATAAACCGAGTCCCATCACGATAGTACATCCTTTCAGGAATACGAAGCCCAAACTCCACAAGATCCTGATCCGCGGTTGGATCCCAGTGATTGAATCCATGTTTTTGGCTAAAGAATTCCCAAAATTGCCCAATGAAAGACGCTCGCAAGTTCAATTGATCCATACGAATCGGATGAACACCTTCCAATCGAACATCATCTATGGGATCGCGGTCTCTCTCTAATAAATCCTTTACACGCAATGACTCTAGCCAGTCTTTGTTTGCGAAACGCTTCACAGATTCCGGGTAAAAGGCACCCGGAATATTCGTTGCTTTGAGTACGGTTGAGTTTCCAAGATACAACTTTAGCTTTAAACGATCTGATATCCTATTTACGTGGTATTGAAGGGATTGTTTTGTCCCAATTCCACGCCAAGTAACAGTTGCATTCCCAACTTGCCCAACTAACAGAGTAGTACAACCATGTGAACTGGCATATTTACTGATACCATCTATCCAATAACATCCCGCGATACCATGTGGTATGCTCAAAGAAGAACGAACATATAACTCAATTGCATCCACAACAGACTCTCCGATAAAATCGAATCGCTTGTGTTCAAGATTGTGGCATACTTGGGCACTCAATGTAGCAAACTGATATTCATTACCCTTGTCGCCGAAAAATCGAGACGTATCATATGCCTCAGTCGCAGTACAGGCCACTGTTTTTCTATGCTGATTTCTTAGTATCGTTGTTGCTAGCCAGGTGACCGAGCCAGAGTCAAGTCCTCCACTTAAATGAGTGTAAATTTGACCATTATCTGGTATTCGTCGTTGGACAGCCGTCTTATAATGATGTAGAAATTGTTCAATTATTTCAGTATGAGGCATTCCACCTATGGGTGCAATTGTGTCTCCCTTCCAGTATCTATGGGTATCTAAACCACCTTCATCATTTATAACCATAAAGCATCCGGGTGGCACAAAAAATACATTATCCAGTGCGGTATGGGCTTTCCGTGTTCGGTGGATAAGCAAACGTTCGGCTAAGTAAAAAGCATTCGGAGCAATGTCATCCTGTTTGAGATGGATCAACTTTTGAATCTGGTTTGAATACACAAATTGATCAGATTCACAGCTAAAATAAATAGAATAGGTTGACATGAAATCTACAGCAAGGTATAAATTTCCTGTGATCGAATCCCATATCGATACTGACCAATCACCTTTGAATTGACTGAAACATGCTGAACTCCATTTCTGAAATGCAAGTAGCATTAGACAATAATCCGGAAATTCAGTCCTGCTTTGTGTAGTTATCCCAAGTTTTGTGAAAAGTTCTTCTCTATTGTCGAGTCTGGAATGAGAAGTGATAGTGAACCCGTTGCTGGACCAGGGTGCAAAAAAGTTTTCGGAGTTTGGTCGGTTTAATCCACTGTTTGTTGAGCCCGATTGATATAGATTCGGTACATTATCAGCAGGCAATTTGTTCTGTGAGTCTGTATGATCGATAAAAACAGATTCAATGCTTCTGTTAGCACTTTGATCCGGTTTCCTTGTTTTTAATGAGCCCCAAAAAATTTCCATTTTCAAATATAGGGTCTTTTCTCATTTCAAAGTAAAACAGATATCTCGGGAAGTTTTGGCTACGTCTGACATGCCGACTCATGAAATTCAAACGCTCTACCCTAAGTTCAATGCTTGCTCATCAATCCGATAGCCTCTGTTGTGGAATTCACTTTTAACTTGGATATAATGTTCTGACGGTGTGTATTTACAGTGTTCACACTGATGAACAATTGATCAGCAATCTGTTTGCTACTTTTCCCCTTGGATATAAGGTTTAGAATTTCATTTTCCCTATTTGTTAGTCCCGATACCGTATTGTTGTGTTGGCTTTTATATTCAATGATCTGATCAGTTTTTTTGTTGACCAATATACTGCGAATGGGTTGATCTGGACTCTGATTGGAAGCAATATTAACTATCGAAAGCGATAACCAAATATTGCCACGATTATCAGTTTCAAGTAGGGATTGCTGCTCTGTCATCCTGATCCATGTTTCCTCATTCTCACCAGATGATGAAACGTTCCTGATCCGATAATCATGGATCATTGAATAATTCCGAAGCTCTCTTACATCCATACTTAGTGACATTTTCATAAAATGATACCCCGCCTCAATGGTATTCTTTCTGTCCTCAGGATGCATGAGTAATTCAAATCCTTCAGGGGTATCATTATTTTCGATCTTCAATCCAAGCCTGTTCCTGTATGATGGCGAGGTGTATACATGGGTCTTTTTGAACAGATCAAATACCGAGACCGCTGAATTCCCCAATCGATCGAGCTCATCAAGATGGGGTATATGCTTCTCAAGGATACTGTAATCCAGTTCGCCTTCAACAAAGGGAATACTGTCCAATAAGTATCGGTATAAATTCTGTGTATGATGATCATCAGTCGACATAAATACTGATTTATCAGGATTGTGATTAAGCGCTGTTCAAGGGAAATTTAATGAAAAATATTAACGGTTTGCCTTGAAATTTCTTCTTCTAACTATCTCATTCACATTTTAAACGGTACATTTCAATCGATGAAGCACTATAAATCAGTATTCCTTTGTTTTTTATTGACTATTCCTCACTTCATCTATGCACAAATTCCAACACAGATCATTCGTGGACAAGTAACGAATGCTGTCTCTGGTTCTCCTTTACCCGGAGTCCATATAGTTTTAGAAAATCATACTCCTCTTCTCGGTACGATCACAGATGTTGATGGTTATTTCAGATTGGTTGGAGTTCCGGTTGGAAGACAGTCCATTCGATTTACCTTTATAGGTTTTGAACCACAAATTGTCAGGGACATCATGGTTACTTCCTCCAGAGAAACGGTCCTTGATGTGAACCTGCTTGAATCATCCACAGAGCTAAATGAATTGGTGGTTACCCCCAGAATGAGTAAGGAACAGCCAATAAATCATATGGCAGTTTCAAGTGCCAGATTGTTGAGTATGGATGAGGCTTCAAGATATGCAGGTGGATTTGATGATCCTGCCAGACTGGCTTCATCCTTTGCGGGAGTTGCCGGGAATTTGTCTGATAATGCGATTGTCATCAGAGGAAACGCCCCAAAAGGTCTGCTTTGGAGAATGGAGGGTGTCGATATTCCAACTCCGAGTCATTTTGCTAATATTGTTACGATGGGTGGAGGTGGAATCACGGCACTGAGTAGCCAAATGATATCAAATTCAGATTTTTATACCGGCGCTTTTCCCGCTGAATATGGGAATGCTCTTTCGGGGGTTTTCGACCTGAATATCAGGAACGGAAATCTTCAGAAACACGAACATACTGTAAAACTCGGAGCTATTGGGATTGACCTGGCTTCCGAGGGACCGATTTCATCTTCCCGGAATGCATCTTATCTGATTAATTATCGACTTTCCACATTTTCATTGATAGCTCCCTTATTACCAGATGATGCTGGTGACATCCGGTATCAAAATCTATCTTTTAAGATCCATGTCCCTACAAGCAAATCCGGTACATTTAGTTTTTGGGGACTCGGTGCTTCTGATTGGTCGGGTAGCTCGGCTGATAACACTCCCGGTACTTGGATATACAACCAGGATCGGGAGTCGGTTGAAAGTCCGACCAAATTTGGGGTGTTGGGCTTGCGACACAGATTACTTTTGGGTGATCATGCCTATTTAACTTCTACGGTCGCTGCATCCGGAAACGGACTTTCATGGGAGATCGATCGATATACAGATGATGGTATGACCCTTTATCGCAGAGAATCCGTGTTTAATGAGTCTGGGCGATTAACGGCGAGATCGGTGTTGAACTACAGTTTCGGACCAAATCACTCCAATCGTACTGGCCTGACTATTAACCGACTCGGCTATAATCAAAACATTAGATATTCACACCAACCGGAATCTCCGCTCCAAACTGTATCTGATGAAATGGGTTCGAGTGTTTTATATCAAGGGTTCACTCAATCACGTTTTGACTTTGGTCGGATGGTCATTACCGGTGGGATGTATTTTCAACACTTTGAATTGACGAATGTAACATCTGCCGAACCCAGGATCGGGCTTCAACTGAATCATGGTAAGAACTTATATAGCTTGTCATATGGCCGTCATACTCAAATTGAACCACTATCTGTATATTTTTCGCATGATCAGAACAGAAGTTTAAATCCGACGAAAGCGGATCATGTTGTACTCGGATTTAGTCACATGGTCAATCAACATTTTCAGATCAAAGCAGAGACCTACTATCAATATCTATCGGATGTTCCAGTTATCGATGGAAGTAGTTTTTCATTGCTTAACCTGGAGCTGGACTGGTTTATTTCCGATGCATTGCAGAATAGTGGAAAAGGTAGAAACTACGGAGTCGAGCTATCCTTAGAGCGATACCTATATAATGGTTGGCATGGACTCATTACAGGATCATTATTTCAGTCAGAATACCAAGGTGGGGACGGACACTGGCGAAATACGAGGTTTAATCGGGGTTATACAATGGTATTTCTTGGTGGTAAAGAATGGCAATTCAGAAGTGATGAAAGAGTCAGATTCTTAAGTGTTAACGGACGCATTAATCTAATGGGTGGCAAGAGAATATCACCTGTTGATATTCAAAAAAGCCAATTTGAAAAGGAAGTATATTATGATGAGAACCGTGCTTTCACCAACCAGGAACCCGCAGTATTCTATAGTGATCTGACTGTGGAGCTACGAACCATCAGAAAAAAAATATCCACTGTCTGGTCACTTCAAATGATCAACATTACAGGGTATCAGGAGTTTTATGGACATAGATACAACCTCAGGACTGGAACTATTGACGAAGAGCGAGAAATGATCATGATTCCAAATATCAGCTACAAAATTGAATTCTGATTGTACCTCCCCATCACAACCAACTTGAGTTTTTTGATATGTTGATTTGAAAGTTTGGCTTATATTGGCACAATCTACATTTTTACTTTTTCTTAACGTATTGATAGCGAATGTCTTTAACATATCTTTCTTATCTGAAGGTCGATGAACTTCTGAAATTGCAACAATTGCAATCGAATCCTGAAGAGCATGATGAACTTCTTTTTATTATCATCCATCAGACTTATGAGCTTTGGTTTAAACAGATTCTGCATGAAATCGATCTGCTTCGCACCCGATTAGAAGCCGGGGAGACTTGGAATGCTATCCGGACTCTTCGCCGTATCCTGGTCATCATGAAAACGATCGTCGGACAAACAGATATTCTGGAAACCATGACTCCGCTATCATTTAACCAGTTTCGAAAGTTTCTTCAAAATTCCAGCGGATTTCAGTCGGTGCAATTCCGCGAAATCGAAATTCTTTGTGGACTCCGCTCTGATCGTATGCTCATTTTGCATGCCGAGGGAAGTGATGCTCATACCACACTTTCCGCGCGTCTTCAGGAATCAACTATTTGGGAATCATTTATCAAGTATGTTCAGACTCGTGGATATGAAGCGCAGACCCCGGTACGTTTCCACACTCAGGGACTCACATTCGAACCGTCTGAAGAACTTCAATCCACGCTGGTCCAAGTGATGCAATCCGACGATGAAGCGGCTCTGCTCTGTGAACTTTTAGTGGATTTTGATGAAGGATTGCAGGAATGGCGATATCGTCACGTAAAAATGGTGGAACGAACTATCGGCACGAAGAAGGGTACAGGAGGATCGGATGGGGTCGCATACCTCAAATCAACACTGCATCAACATATATTTCCGGATCTTTGGGCTATTCGCACACAGTTTTGACTCTGATGTGAACCTCGTTTTTCAAGAGATTAACACAGGGAAATCGATGTATCGATCACAAAGTGATTCGAGTATGGTCCTCTGGTGACTTGAAATCAGTATCATACCACCGTTTTTTTTGAATTCATTCAGAATCTTCAACACCGAGTCAACAGCGCTTTCGTCCAATGCTCTAAAAGGTTCATCGAGTAATAACACACGTGGATGTGCACAAATGGCGGCTGCGATCATGGTTTTTTGCATCATTCCACTTGAGTATGTGCCGATGAGCGTGCTGCGACGCTCATCCAGTTCCAGTTGGTCGAACAGTTCAGAAATGTACGCCACACTTCCCGAGTTCCACAATACCCGTGACCGCATAATCCCTTCGACGAGTTCTTCAGCCGTCAGAAACTGAGGCAGATCGGAGGCATCTCCGACAATTCCCACGTATTTCAGATATTCATGAAGTCCCTGATGGATATCCTTGTCACCGTATTCAACTCTTCCATTGGTTGGAAATGCAGCACCACTCAGGATTCTCATAAAAGTGGTTTTGCCAGATCCGTTCGGCCCCATAAGTCCCGTAGCACTACCCGGGGTAAACGAAGCCGTAAAACCCGAGATCACATATTTGTTCTGCCCATATTTTTTTGACAGATCAACAACATTCAGCAAATTATCGGGCGATTTATTTGTCATATCAGGCATATTGTTTTCGTTGAGACACCCATTTCCAAACCGAAACAGATATCCCTATGGTAAAAATCATTAGGATGTCGGAATAAATCCACAGTTGCCAATCCCCGGCAGACAGGGATCCCACAAACCATACAGTAATTCCAGTAAAAAGGTGCAGGGGAGCAGACCATCTCAAAGCCCCAAAACTCCGGATCCAAAACCATTTGAACTCAGAGCCGAGTAGTGATCTATACATTGGACTCAAGTAGGGGACAGACTCCATCTTGACTACTGACAGGTTTTTGACCAACATCAACAATAAGGGTATGATGACTACCAGCTGAGGCGTCAAAACCCCGGAGTAAATCAGTATCCAATACAGCACAAATCCAACAATAATGAGTCTTCCCAAGGGTAATTTTCGGTCCATTTGGCGTAAGATCAACCAAAGTGGAGGTTTGATGGGTCCAGGAACCCAGTATAGAGAATTAAATGGAATCGGTTCACGCCCAGCATCCGATCGACCACCCGGATTTCTGAACAATTCATGATAAAATCCGTGCGAGTGGTAAAAATGTACATCCAGAGTGCTAAAAAGTATCCGCCATCTCCATAGAGCATAAAATAAAAGTACTAATGCTGGCGCAGCTGATGTCGCCCAACCCAGTGAGTTCTGAATCCAAGCCCCCGCAATAACGGTCATCATTCCGATTACGGCAACCTGCAGGGTCGCGCCGTACGTCGGCATAGATCCAGCAGGAACACCGATCCCTCCGCTGCTCGTCTCTTTAATGTAGTCCATCAAGGCCCTGCCTCGACTCCCTTCCTGCCACTGTTGGGAAATGACACCCATCGGTACAAATTTGACCATAGCCAATAAAAGTATGGCATGCACAATAATGACGGCATCCAACCAGGCAAATACCAGCCTGATATTGGAGGATGTAAAAGCAGGTTGTAGTGAAATGACCGAAATCAGGATCATGGTCCCAACCCAAACCGTGCCAAACCGTTTGAACATAACTTTCTGGATCGCTGTAGTTCCCGGATTCAACGCCTGAGCAATCCATATCGACTGTTGCGGGAACAAGGTCCATGGAGTAATAAATGCGATCACACACGCAAACAAAAACAATAGATACCGATGTAGCACTAATGCTTCTGAGAGTTCAAGTCCCTGAACGAGTCCATGTCCGACCAACATGGAACCGATTATGGTCAATATCATTCCTGTTCTGAATAAACCAGGATTTCCGGATATCATCTTAACACTTTTCATTCAGGCAGGTCCTCCACACGCTATGATGAGGCGCTGAATCAACGGATGACCAGCAAGACTTTCGAATCGCTTGGCTGAGGTGAATCGATATTCATTTCTCAATGTGGTATGGACCCTGAGTTCTCTGAACAAATTAATTCTGGTTGCCTTATCTGCATCGACGTGCGATTTCAGGCGTTCCGATAGACTTATCATAGGATGAAAGCCCGTTAATTGGGCATTGGACATCAAATTCGCACAAATAATCGTACTGACCGGGGTTGTGATTCCCAAAGAATCGAACATTTTTTTTATGATGACCTGTGTAGCATTTCGTTTGGATTGGACCGAGTACCCGGCCATGTGTGGCGTTGCGATTAATGCGTTCTTGGCAACTATCGGGTCGAAATCAGGTTCTCCGTCCCAAACATCGATTACAAATGCTCTATTCTCCGGGTTAACTGACTGCCAATGTAGCAACGCAGACTCATCTATTACTCCACCTCGAGCTGCATTAATGATGAGCCGTCCATTGAAATTATCCAGTTTGGAACCATTCAACCAGTTTCTGGTGGGCCATTGACCTTGCTCGACGAGTGGTGTATGAAATGTGAGTACATCACACGACAACATATCATCCAAAGATGCGCTGGTATAGTTCGTATCAATTATTTCCCTGGGTGGATCATTCGAAATATTTGCAACATCCAGTGTATTCAGTATTTCTGCCACAGCAGTGCCTGTTTGTCCGGCCCCTACGATACCGACCCGTATTGTTGACGGATCTACTTCCGATTTCTCGCACCAGAACATTATGGCGGTAGCAACATATTCTGACACAGCCCGGGCATTACTACCACCGGCATCATGAAAAGCGATCGCGTGGTTGGTAAGAAAATCCACATCCACATGGTCAAATCCAGCCGATGCAGTCCCAATGAAACGGAGTCCGGGCCATTTTTCAGGATCGAATGTCTTCGAGTTGACTTTGGTTACCGTTCGAATCAGAATGGCTTCAACAGCGTTGCGTACTTCTGCTGCAATTTGCCCTTCCAAATCCAAATCCGGGTCAAATAAATGAACCCTGATGTGTCCGGGAATATATTCAGACAAAAAAGGGATGTTCTTATCGGCCAGAATCACGGGTAACGTTCACTCTCAGATGTAGTTATGGACTTTCGGACGTTTTGAAAGTGGTTTATCAAGGACTTCCTTCATCACATAGAATTCACGAAGTTTATATGGATCCTTGACGTCCTCGAAAATTGAGAATGTACCTTTATCGGGCTCCTCGATAATAGCGGCTTCATCCAGTGATTTGTAAATCACATTGTCGCCTTCGGTAAGCTGTCTGATCAGCTCACTAGCCTTGAACTCATCTTCTCTTTGTGTGATTTCGGTTGTGCGTTGTTCCGACAATGTTTGTGCACGAGCAGGTTTTGTTGCCACCTGATGTGTAGGGTGAGCCACTTTATCGGCAGGATGTCTGGTTTCGACGGGTGCTGGTTGTGGAGGAGGTTCACCGGTAAAGATCATTTCGAGTTCGCGCATAGCACGTTCCCACTCCTCGCGCTCAGGATCCTGACGGTGGGGCGGCTCATTATGCTCGATGGGCACAAAAGATTCATCATATCCATCCTGAGGAAGCTCGGGTTGATTCTTCTTCAGGAACCGCTGGATCAGTGGCCAAAGCAGAAATAAAAGGGCAAGTATTTCAAATAATGGGATTTTCATACCAAATAAATTAACTTAGATGTCCAGCAAGATAGACAATCCACAGCAATCTTGCACATAGTACTACCCTATAACGCAAAATTATCAAAATAGTTTTTATGTCATCCTCCCGAAAATTCAATATGGTTTCGTTGATTCGAAAGAAGAGAGAAAAACAGGAATTGTCCACAGAGGAAATCAGATATCTCATTGAACAATACACACTCGATCAGATACCAGACTATCAGATGAGTGCATTGTTGATGGCGATATATCTGAACGGACTCAACGATCGGGAGTCGTCTGACCTCACACACTCCATGCTCCATTCAGGGGTGGTTGTAAATCTGAACCATATTCCTGGTATCAAGGTCGACAAACATTCAACAGGTGGGGTAGGTGACAAGCTTTCGCTGATTTTGGCTCCTATCGTTGCGGCTTGTGGAGTACCTGTACCAATGATTTCCGGGCGTGGACTCGGACACAGTGGTGGAACGCTCGACAAGCTTGAGTCCATTCCCGGATTCAATGTGAATCTGGATCTCGACACATACGCCCGTGTGCTCGAAAAACATCAGTTGGTGCTCATAGGTCAGACAGAAGACATTGCCCCGGCCGATAAGCGAATGTATGCGCTGCGTGATGTCACTGCGACTGTGGAATGTATTCCATTGATCGCCGGAAGCATCATGTCCAAAAAGCTGGCCGAAGGAATCGACGCGTTGGTACTTGATATCAAATGTGGCTCGGGCGCCTTCATGAAAACCGAGTCCAGGGCTATTGAACTCGCAGAAAGACTCGTATCAATTGGTGAGCATTTCGGAAAACAGACCGTAGGCTACATAACGAATATGGATCAGCCTCTGGGTCGCACGGTGGGTAATTGGCTTGAGGTAAGAGAAAGTATCGAATCATTGCAGGGTAAGGGTCCGCAAGATGTGATGGAAGTCACTCTGATGCTGGCTGGGACCATGATCTGGCTTGGAGGTAAAGCCTCCAGTGTGGAAGAGGGTATCGAGAAGAGCAAAGAAAGTATCAGAAATGGTTCTGCATTTCAGAAGTTCATCGACATAACGGCCGAACAAGGGGGAGATATCAGGTATTTGCAAGATCCGTCATTGTATCCCAAAGCCAGTCAGACCGTTGAAGTAACATCCGATCGGGATGGATTCATTGGGGATGTAGATTCCTATGAAATTGGTATGACAGCAGTTGAACTGGGGGCAGGACGCATGCGTAAAGAAGATGTCATTGATCCGGTAGCAGGAATCGAATTCATTAAAAAACATGGCGAAAGCGTGAAAAAAGGTGAAACAATTGCCCTGATTCATACGAACAATACAGGTATAGCTACCGATTCAGCTAAGCGTGTGTTATCGGCGATCGAAATTGTGAGCAACAAGCCACATGAAATCAAAATGATAACACACAGGATCGACAAATTTGGAGTACATCCAATTGTTTGAAAATTTGTTAAATTGAAACCGGAAGTTAATTAGTTCAATCATCACCCCAGATACAAAACATTATGTGGAAAAGATTTGTCAGAGCTCTTAAATCACTTTTTGGTGGCGCGATTTCAGCCATGGAAGACCCTAAGCTGATACTGGAACAGAATATTCGCGAGCTCAACGACCAGGTTCCAAAAATGAACGAAAATATCGCTACGGTCAAAGCTAACGTCCTTTTGTTGCGTAAAGAGGTCGAGCGATATGAAAAACAACTTTCAGAAGTTACGTCCAAGATAAAGGCAGCGATCCATGCTAACAGGGATGATATCGCAGAGAATTATGCACTTCAGCTGCAGAAGATCCAGGAGAGTGTAAGCTCCTCCAAGAATCAGCTGGATTATGCCGAAAAAGCCTACGAAAAGGCACTTCAAGTCAAGAAAGCCTTCATCCGTGAGAAAGATCGCAAGATCCAGGAAGCTCGTGAAGCGCTCCGAGCCAGTGAAAGAGCGGCATGGCAGGCAAAAGTGGCCGATACTTTGGAGCAGTTTGAAGTCGGTGGGATCGACGCTACCCATACCGAAATGATCAATCGACTCAATGAGCAGACAGCCAAGAATGAAGCACGTATGGAAATTGCGCTCGATAGTGTCGACACCAAAACCATGGAAATCGAAATCGACGCTGAAAAACTGCGTGCACATGATCTGGTACAGCAATTCAAATTGGAAATGATGCAAGCAGAGGGTGGTTCCGATTCCGGAAAAGGTGCTCAGATCAAAATTGATGATGCAGAAGACGCATCAGGTTCCAAATCACTTGGACGAAACAAAACTAAGGCATAGCATATGGGAAGCCAGGAAGACAGGGAACGACTCAAAGAAGAGTACAAGGAGCATTATCGCGCCATCCGTGATCTTCGAAAAAAGGCCGCTGAATCTGAACGATTGGCAAAAATATCGTCAGCGTTGCAGAACGTGAACGCGGAATCGATTATGGAGTCCTTCGATCAGGCGCTTCATAAAGTACGTGAGACGATCGAAATCGCTGAAGCCAAGATCGAAATGGCACTCGAAGCGCACCTGGATGATCATGGTGACGAGGAGTTACATGATCTGGAACAACGCCGAAAAGTTAAACAGACCCTGGATAGCATCCGATCGGAGATGGGTGCGCTTCAAAACGATCTGGACAAAAAAACGGAACAGATTGAGCATGCTGCCAAGACACTAGGTCCATCTCATGATGTTTCTGAATCCAAAAAGCATGCTGACGATACCAATATCAAGAAATCGCTTGGACCCGATAAATCCAAATCATAGAACACCCCGATCATGACCACTCAAGATACAATAAACTTCACACGAGAGGCTTTTCTTCATCCGATCAACCTTGGGTTTCTGTTTGTTTCAGCGCTTTCAGCCTTTTTTCTGAATGATGTTGGAATGATGGCAAATTTCATCTTTACCATGGCCATCGGATCTGAACTCGTTTATCTGGGTACTGTACCCAAGACCGAGGCGTTTCGTAGACATATCATGCGTCGTACCGTCAAAGAAAAGCCACGAAAGCTCAAAGAAAAGGAAATGTTCTATAACCTCGACACCCGGTCGCAAAAGCGATTTTTGGTGTTGAAAAATGTCAGTGAAAAGATACAGGACAACTTCAAGAAATTTCCGTACACCTCAAAAGGATTAACTACTTCGATCGAAAACAAAATCGATGGATTGCTCACCAACTATATTTCCATGCTGGATTCGTTCGAACGTTATGAAATGTACATCAAAGCCACCCGCGAGACCGAATTGCAACGTGAAATCACCGATTTGAACGCTGAGCTGGAGACCATTGAAAGCGAAAAATTACGTCAGATCAAACGCCGCCGACTCGCGATCATCCGTAAACGTCACGAAAAACTTGCGGTTGCCAAAGAACGACTTCAGATCTGTGAGTCACAGCTCGAAACCATCGAAGACGCTATGCGCTACATTTATGAACAGTCGATTACCATGGCCAACCCTGAACAGATCGGTTTTCAGCTTGATAATTTACTGAATGACGTCGAAGAGACAGTGAACATTGTCGAAGACCTTGAAGATGACATGTTACCGGGCTATAATATGCTCCAACAACTGGATGATATTGAACAAGAAATTCAACAAAATTCTGATCAAAGATTGAAACAGTCTTCGTAAATTTGAGCATGGAAAATAAATACAGCACGTTATTGGTTGAAGTAGACGATCAAGGGATCGCTACGATCACGATTAACCGTCCCGACAAACTCAACGCCATCAATAATGAGGTGATGAATGATCTGGAAGGTGTGATCATGGAATTGCGTCACAAGGATAGTGTCAAAGCGATCATTCTGACCGGATCAGGTGATAAAGCTTTTGTTGCCGGTGCCGACATCAAAGAGTTATCTTACATGAATACATTCTCTGCTATGGCTCTTTCAGAGCGTGGACAAGAGATTTTCAGCATGTTCGAGGACAGCTCCAAACCCGTGGTAGCTTATGTAAACGGGTATGCACTTGGCGGTGGATTTGAACTGGCATTGGCGTGCCATATGCGTGTGGCTCACGAAAAAGCAATCTTTGGATTACCTGAGGTGAGCCTTGGACTGATACCAGGGTACGGTGGAACTCAACGTCTCAGTCAACTGGCTGGCAAGGGTCGTGCCATGGAATTCATCCTCTCCGGATCCACATTCAACGCACAACGAGCCTATGAGATAGGCGTTGTAAATAAAATTGTGTCGGAAAACGGTCTCGATGAGACCAAGAAATTTCTTAGTGTCATGCTGACCCGTGGTCCATTGGCTATGGGTAAAGCGATACAGGTCATCAATAAATCTTCCGATCCATCCGAGGGCTTCAAAGCCGAATCGGATGCATTTGGCGAGTTATTCGGAACTAAAGATTTTGCAGAAGGTACTAAAGCGTTTCTTGAAAAACGTAAACCTTCATTCAACGGGAACTAATATAATTACTTTGGAACCTCCGTCTAGTAAAGGAGTCGCCCGATGACAGAGTGGCTCCTCATCATACTAATGATATTGTTGAGCGGTTTCTTTTCAGGGACTGAAATCGCTTATGTGAGTGCGAACAGGCTCAAGTTGGAAATCCGTGCCCGTAAGAATACCATAGGTGCTCGCCACTTGGGATATTTTTTGCGCAATCCGGATGCTTTTATGTCCACAACACTCATTGGCAACAATATCGTAAATGTATTGTATGCTACCCTGATGACCATATTCCTTACTCAACCGATTGTCAACGGCTATGAATTCGTGACCGGATTGGTCCCGTCTGAACTGATCATCCTGATAATCCAGACCACTATTGCCTCACTGGTGATTATGGTATTTGGGGAGGTGCTCCCGAAAGCAATGTTCAGGACCTATCCCGATCTGTTTGTATCAATATTGAGTACGCCACTGCGTTTCATGGGTATTCTGTTCAGTCCTTTGGTGTCCGTAGCCAACAACGCATCCAGAGCACTCATCAGCTTGTTTCAGAAAGATGTCCCTACAGTGGATGAATATTTCAGGAGATCTGACATCGAGCTGTTGTTCAGGGAGATTGGGGACGATAACAATGGTGACCTCGACAAAGAGGATTCGGAGATTCTGACCAATGTACTCGAACTCCAAAATATCAGAGTCCGCGACTCCATGATTCCGCGAACGGAAATTGTTGCTGTTGAAAAGGGGTCTTCCATCAAAGAGGCATCCCAGACATTTATTTCAAGTGGATTTTCCAAACTTCCGGTTTATGAAGAGAATCTGGATAATATCATTGGTGTAGTCATTGCGTATGACTTGTTCAAAGATCCGAAATCGCTTGATGATATCATCCGACCAATCAAGCACGTCCCGTCTTCACAGAAATCCAAGGCATTGCTCGCTGAGTTCAAGAATCAGAACATATCGATGGCCGTGGTAATCGATGAGTATGGTGGAACGGCCGGACTCGTGACCATTGAAGATTTGATCGAAGAAGTGGTTGGAGACATCCAGGATGAATATGATGAAGAAGATAATTTCATCAAACCTTTAGATGATTCATCGTGGTTGATTTCGGGTAGCTATGAAATTGAGGATATAAACGATGAGTATCCACAGATTGGTTTGACACAGGATGACACAGAATACGAAACCATCGCAGGATACATCATTCACAGCTGTGGTCGTATTCCAAAATTAAACGAAGAAATTGTGATAGGTCAGCATAAATTTATTATCACAAAATCGACGCGAACCCGTATAGAGGTTGTGAAACTGATTATCATTCATTGATGATCTGTAAAAATTATCACCCCACATTTCAATTCAACTGATTATGTCCGGATCCTTTTATTCCCACTACCCGCGATGGGCGCAGGACTTCGCCATGAAGTATTTCAGTAAGACACTTAATCAATTCATCTTACATGGGAATGTGCGTGATGAAGTTGCGGTTAAGCGCCAGAAAAACTACGAGTTTCTCAGATTTGAGAATTTTCTTTCCGAGGAGTTGTTCGGCTCACGAGATATTGTGATCTATTACGACCGTTCCTCCGGAATTCGATTCCGTGACAAAAAGTCCATGGCCGACTTCATGCGTGCTGTATCAGGCTATGATACGGTTTCAGGAACGGAGTTTGCCTCCAAATTACCGAAAGATCCAGTGCGGGTGTTTGGATTGCTTGAGAATTTCTTTCGCTTGAGATTGGGTGATAATAAGAGTATTGCGTTCATTGCCGATTACTGCGAGACCATTATACCTATGAACGACAGCGGTTCAGCTGGTTCGGAGGACAGAAATTCTTTAGTATTTCTTCAGCGATGGGCACATGACCCACTTTTTTTATCGTCCGACTTCACGACCGTACTGATTACAGAAAATCTTACTGACCTGAACCGAAGCCTCATCCAGAGTCCACACACGGCTTCAATAAAAGTCGATTTACCTGCGGATGAAGCCCGAACTGCGTTCATCAAAAGTCTGGTCGATACCAAGACATTCAAAAAAATCAGTGAAGTTCCATTGGATGTGCTGAGCCAGCAATGTGCGGGATTATCATTCGTGAACATCCGAAGTATTATTTCCGGCTCGATAGAGAACAATTCAAAAATCACATTTGAGCGATTGTCTCAAAATAAAAAAGAGTTGATCGAGGCAGAGGCTTATGGATTGCTCGAGTTTGTGAACACGAATTTCAACCTCGATATGGTTGCCGGGCATCACCGGGTAAAACAACATCTACGAGATGCGGCCGCGAATCTAAAGGCTGGTCGTCGCGATGTAATGCCGATGGGATATCTTGTATGCGGACCGGTAGGTACAGGAAAGACTTGGATGGTGACCTGTTTCAGTGGCGAAGTGGGTATCCCCATGGTGAAGTTGAAAAATTTCAGGTCACAGTGGCAAGGGGTGACCGAGGGTAATCTCGAAAAAATTCTGAGTCTGCTCGACGCTATGTCGCCAGTGGCTGTAATGATTGACGAAGCCGATGCCTATCTGGGTGACCGAAATGCATCGGGTGATAGCGGTGTATCAAGCCGGGTTTTCGCACAGATCGCCCAGTTTATGAGTAATACACAGAACCGTGGACGCATTGTCTGGTTTTTGATGACCGCTCGTCCCGATCTGATGCCGATAGATCTTAAACGCCAGGGTAGGGCAGAGGAACATCTCGCATTGTTTCATCCTGCTTCAGAGGATGAGAGGATAGAACTATTCCAGGCGATGGCGAAAAAAACCAAACTTAAATTGACCGATCCGGACTTTATACCAGCTGTGGTTAAAGTTGGAAACCGTGTTTTTTCGGGTGCCGATATGGAGGCTGCACTTACACGCGCGAAATTCCGTGCAGCGACCAGATTTATGAACGAAGTCACCCCGGAGGTATTGGATGAAACGTTTGCGGATTTCATACCACCATCCTATCCGGAAGAGGTTGAAATGCAGACGCTTATAGCTGTATTGGAATGTACATCCCGATCACTTTTACCCGAACCCTACAAAAGTATGAGCCGTGATGAAATAACTCAGCGATTTGAAGAGCTGAGAATCATGCTTGGCTGACAGGTGGTTCGCAAATAGCGACCATTTTTTTGCCGTTGTTCATTTGGGTGAAGAACAGGTGCAGATCATCTCCCATGGCTGTTCCCAATGCTTTGTATAGATCACTGACTTCGATCGAAAAGTTGCGTTTATGAATATTTACGCGCAGATTTTTTATTCGACGCCGTAGCTCTTTTGGTTTGTATTCTGCTTCTTCAACCAACGCATAACTTTTGCAACCCGGTATTGTTTGATTCGTGGATATGAAATATCCGCCGGAGCCGAAAATTTGACCCTGATGGGCACCAATGATTTGATGTGTGAGTCCGGCCTTGAATATGGAAACATCGGCAACGTGTAAATATCCCTTTTCAGGTAATGACCCATGCTGTGTCGCGACACTTTGAGTGATAACAGGGAATGTTGATGTGTATGCTATCCCATCGGGTAGGATTACGGCCGTTACTTGTGTTGAGCTGGATGTGTCGTCGATCAGAACGAGTATCTCGCGCACCTCACCTGATACAGAAACAACGTAAATGTGATTAATGGATGGTATTTCGGAAAGTAGCTGGTTTAGATCATACATTGGTGACAGTTTGATCATAATCCCTGAGGCTTTTCTTTTCATCTCATCCAATAGTGATAGGACGTCCGGTTCACAGTCCTTGAGTAAGAATTTTCTGCCGGACTCATCTCGTCTCGACGGATCAAGATAGATCCAATCTGTATGGTAGAGTGATTCTATTGCAGAGGCAGCATCCTTCAGATGGTGTCGGATATTTTTGGCACCGAGTACATCATGATTATGTGCTGCCAGAGTAAATGCCTGAATGGCGGGATCACAATAGTGCACGGATTCAAATGTCTGACTGAATGCATACGCATCCATTCCAAGTCCGCCAGTCAGATCCCAGATTTCGATTCCCTTCATTAGCCCGGATTTAAATTGGGCTGCGATTTCGCCGGAGCTCTGTTCCAATGCGAGTCGGGTGTAAACCATACCCGGACGGTGCCACGTCGGGAATTTTTTCTCGGCTTTTGGATAGCAATGCAGTTGCTCCGCCACAATGATATCACCGGGGTTTGATAGAATGTACCTGTCAGGGTTGATACCGATAGATTTCTGAAATCTCGACTGCCATCCCACATCAGATTTTGGGTCGATCAAAGGTTTTGCATGCTGTCCCATGTCGGGTTTGGAATTGTTCAAAAATTGAGAATGCTGTCCCATTTTGGATTCTGGTTCGACACTCGACATTTATTGGTGAATATGAGCCAACTCATCCCGAGAAAGTATTTCCAACAAGGTTTTTTGCTTCTGCTTCTGAGCCGCAGGAAACAACACGTTATTCAAAATCAATCGATATCCAGGTGAATTTGGATGCAGATTCAAATCTGTTGGTGGATCACCCACACGATGGGTATAATCTTCGGGATCGTGTCCGCCGTAGAAGGTAAAAGTCCCCATACCGTAATTCCCATGTAGGTATTTAACTTCGCCTCTTCCAGGTGTTTCACCCAAGATCACGACCGAACTTTTGATGCGCTCACGGTGGAAGGCGGTAGTCTGACCATAAAATCCTTTTACACTACTTACGTGATTCTGAGTCAGCATGGTTGGTACCGGATCCCACTTTGCCGAGAACTCAAACAAGGTGAAAAAATCCATGGTACGATCCACCTCATCCAGTCTGACCGGGATATCAATATTCGCATGCCTGTATTCAGCGGCATCTGTTACCAGAGTGAAATTCTCAAAAGCCAGTGTTCTGCTAAAATCCAGTTTACTTTGTGCGTCGGGATCCATAGGGTCACCATCAAATGGTGTAGGTACGATATCAACACCTTCTGCAGCCAATGCGATGTCGAAGGTGTCGGTTCCAGAACACATCGCAAACAGGAATCCACCTTGCCCAATATAATCCTTGATGATATTGACGACGGCTTTTTTCATTTCCGAAACTTTCTGAAATCCATTTTGTCGAGCCATAGCTTCGAGGTCGCGGACTTGTCGCTGATACCAGGGTGTGTTTCTGAAACTGGCCCAAAACTTGCCGTATTGTCCGGTGAAATCTTCATGATGAAGGTGCAACCAATCGTAGTTGGCCAACTCACCGGCCAGTATTTCATTGTTGTAAATCGTGGTATAGTCCACCTCCGCATAGGTTAAAGCCAGTGTTACGGCATCATCCCACGGAAGGGCATGATCTGGGGTATAAACGGCAATGCGAGGTGCTTTTTCAAGGGGGATGACAGCCATATTGACATCATTACCCTCAATTCGGGCAATAATGGTTCGTGCTTCTGCCGGACTGATCACCTCGGTGTGGATTCCACGTATGCGGGCATTTCTGAGTAGTGTCTCTGAATAAGGTGCAATGAAACTTCCACCTCTATAGTTCAACAACCATTGTGCTTCATTTCCATCCTTCACATGATTATAGATTAGACCGTATGCTTTCAGATGGTTGGTTTGTCCGGCATCCATAGGTACCAGTATGTGTCTGGCAAAAATTGAAGTACTGGTCGCCAATAGAATCACAAAAGAAAGTAAAATCAGACGTTTAAAATGATTCTGATGTACGGAATCCATGGTGGGGACAAACATTTTTGATAATCTTTCTAACTTGAACATGACAATTAGGATGCTGGTGTTAACAGTATTGACATTCTTTCGCGAACTGCATTCGCATAGAATCCGTTCGGGAAATTGAATAGCATGTCTTCATACATTTGGTACAGTCGAGATGCGTCGAAACTTGTTGTTGCCTGGAGCATGGGCGGTGTTATGGGGCCATCAAACCTGTTTGATTGTCTTAACCGATCGGTGGATGACAACCATTCGGTTATCGCAGTCATCTTTGCAGGGATATCATTTCCGGCGATTTCAGGCTGTTGGAATATTCCCTCGGCGAGGCGGTTTTTTTCCCAGTGCAACCGTTCAGCCAGTGCGCCGGACAACTGGGGCAGCGACATATCGAGTAGGTGGAATACAATGGCAGGTTGGGTGGTGCGTAAATGTTCTGAAACCATTAACAGTGCATCTGCCCGAAGTGGGATACTATGATCTGTTGTAATTATTGGTTCTAGGACGTTCAAAGCCTCATCTCGCTGATGGGTATCAAAGAGAAATCGTGCCCGAGCAAAGATTTTAAGTTGTTCGGTGGGTGTTTCGGCTTGACTACCTTCTCGTATCCATACCCTCAATTTCAGTGCATCGTTCGCATAATAGCTGGTACTCAAACGCTCCAAAGTGCGCATTTGTAAAGAGGCAAATTCGAAATCACCGGTGTAGAAGTCATTCAGAGCAAGATAATACCTGGTCTTTTCTGCCATTTCACCAGTTCTGGCTTCACGATTGGCCCGGGTAAAACTAATTCGGGCAAGGCTGTGAAATCCACGGAACATGTTAACCCTGCCATCCAGATAATCGGCTATGATTCTGTGCTCATTGTTGAATGAAATCCTTCTTATTTCATTGATAATTGATTCGGCTTGGTCTACATCCCCTGAGATGTCGATGAGCAATTCGGCCTTCAATGATAAAACCTCGATGCGGCGAGGGTAATTTGGGAATCCCACAATCAATCGATCCAATGACTCAAGTGCAGCTTTATTTAATAGGGTGACACGGTCATCGTAATCCAAATTATACTCAGTGAGGTGCCTGCTCCATGTGGTGTATAGCGTGGCACGTTCCTCAAGGCTACGACTGACCAACGGATGTTGTGCCTGGTTGATGTAATAGGACAATGCCTCATCAGCAAGTTCGAACTGCTGTTGCGAACGCAGGCGGGTCGCTAATGAAAAAACAGGCCAGGAGCCCTCGGGTGCATTGCTTTCGTAGTTTCGTGCGGTTGACAAAGCCCTTCGAAAAAGACGTTGTTCCATGAGCAGGCCAATCAGGATTTCACGGTAAGCTGTTTGTTCTGGTCCGATAACAGTGGTGGATCGTATCCGTTCATCCAGTTCAACGATAGCAAGTTCGGTTACGATGCTGTCGTCGATGGTTATGATCTGGCGAAGTACAAAAGAGCCGTTGCCAGGAGAGAACTTCAGCACATCGATCAGGGTCTCCACTGCTTTGTCACGGACTCCAAGTGCCATGTAATTGCTTGTGATTTCGGAGAAAAAAAGTGAATTGTTACTGAAATTATTTCGGGCAGCCAGGTACACTTCGATCGCTTTTGCATGTTCTCTTCTTGACGTCATATTGTCTGCAACGTAGCGATAAGCCTGAAGTGCGTTGCTATTGGCCCCTAATGTCCTTTCCCATGTCATATATGCTTTCTCGACCTCATCGTTGAGATGATATAACTCGGCCAATCTGGTTGCCAGGACCACATCTGCATAATTCCCCCTCATTCTGGTTTCGGCGAGCCGAATGGCTTCATCGTATCGCTTCAGATTGATCAGCGTGGTTATCAACTGATCGAAAACCGGATAATTATTCGGATTTTCCCGGAGCAATCGATTGAAAATCGTGTAAGCTTCTTCGTATTTGGCCTGCCGCATCAATTGCAGTCCATCCATGTAGTCACCACCATTTTGGGCATGTGCCGTTGTAGACAACGAAATAATGATAACAACGATCGATATTAGCGAAATCAGGTGTTTCATTGGCTCAGTGTTTGCTGGTGTACGATGCAGAAGTACCCGAAATGATGGTGACGGCAATATCGGGAGAGAAAGTTTTTAGATGTCGATAGAAGCTTTGGATGGGGAGTCCGACTACGTTGTAATAATCGCCATCGATACGTTTCACAAAAAGACTACCCAAATCGTCCTGGATACCATAAGCACCGGCTTTATCCATAGGTGAACCGGTCTGTATGTAAAACTCGATTTCCTGATCACTCAGATCTTCGAAGGTCACATGGGTTGATTCATGAAATGTGAGTTGATCACCGGAAGCGTTGATCAATGTGACAGCCGTGATCACCTCATGCATATTTCCGGATAATTTTCTAAGAATCTGATGAGCGTCAAATGGATCACGGGGTTTTCCAAGAATTTCATCGTTTAGTACGACGATGGTGTCGGCTGCAATCAATAGGTCAAAATGTGTTCTGGATGCGACCTCATGGGCTTTTATCGAGGATAGATGCATCGCAAAATCTGCCGGTACCACATCCATCACAATATCTTCGTCAACATCAGCCGATACAACCTGGTGTGGTAAACCGATCATTTTCAATAATTGGTGCCGTCTTGGACTCCCGGAGGCTAAAATAATCTGCTTCAATGCTAAATTCGTGTTAATGAAATTTATATATTAATCTGAACGTTAAAATAACCCGTTTCTTATAATATACACAGGATAGTTCGATCAATCGGAGAGGTGAAGAGTTAATTTGTGTTAATCACCTTACGCATAAATTATGCTATCCGTATATTGTTCAAAATCTAATCACATAAATCGATTTCCATGAGTGCCAGACAGAGCAAAAGAAAGAAAATTGAGCGTTTAAAAGTGAACCAGAAGATGGTCTTCGGACGCATGAATTATATACTGATGGGACTTGCCATCCTTCTGCTTGCCATTGGTTTTGGCGGGATGTACATCGAGAATGAATTTACCGGCTGGTTTTCACTGTATGTATCTCCGGTGCTGGCTGTTGCCGGATTTGTGACCGTTGCAGTTGCAATCTTATATGCTGATAAATCTGAATCCACAGAAGACCATCCCTGATTTTGTCGATTAATGCTCAAAAACCCAAACTGATAAAGTTTCCGACTTTTGAACCATAGAAAACTAAACTTTCTGTTTGTTTTTGTATCGTTGACCCTGTTTGTTCTGGAATCGGGTATCGACGATAGGTTTCATTTGCTGTGGGCATTCGTTTTGGCCGGATCAATAGCTTTTCTGGCGTTTATTTTGAATTTATTGACGCTGGATGGTGCCAGGGCCGCTGTTATGCTCGGACTTATTGCGTACGGATTTGGTGGTTTTGAATCCGCGTTCATCTTGGTTTCATTTTTTCTTACATCAAACCTTGTCGGACTGTTCTATGTCAAGGATAACGAGAATCCCTTACGCAGTATCACGGATCGTCGTAACGGAACGCAAGTGTGGAGTAACGCCTTTTGGTTCGCGATTTTCGTTTGTATGTGGTATGTACTCAAAGCTGATTTTATGTTCGTCGCGGCTATAGGCGCCATTGCGACTGCTTGTGCCGATACCTGGTCGACCGAGTTCGGAACCAGAAAATCAGGTAAAACCGTGTTGATCACCTCACGTGAAGAGGTGAAACCTGGTACTGACGGCGGGATCAGTATTTTTGGGACCTTCGCGGCACTTATCGGTGCCCTTTTTATAGCTTCACTCACACTACTTTTTGATAAGAATTATCCCGGCGTTACATTTTTAGCGATTGCTTTGGGCGGTTTTTTGGGTGCAATGGTCGACTCATTGCTCGGAGCGATCTTTCAGACCGGTGATAAACGTCTCCCGAATTTTTTGGATGCCTCTTCGGATGAGGACAATAATTCTGTTAACTTCCTTGCGACGGGTATCGGTGCAATTATTACGATCATCATTTATAATCTGGTAATTTATGTCATGGTATAGACAGCTACATTGGCAAATCATCTTGGGTCTTGTTTTGGGATTACTCTGGGGACTATTGAGTACCCAGGTCGGATTCAATGAATTTTCTGATGATTTCATCAAGCCTTTCGGTACGATCTTTGTAAATATGCTCAAACTGATCGCCGTACCATTGGTGTTAGCATCGCTCATTGTGGGTGTGGCTAATCTGAATGATATCACAAAATTATCCCGAATGGGTGGTCGTACCATCGGAATTTACATGGTCACAACAGTTCTGGCCATTACCATAGGTTTGATCGTAGTGAATGTACTTCAGCCCTGGGAAGCTCTTCCTGAGGAGATGAAACAGAACCTGATGGCCAGTTATGATGAAAACCTGAGTACCCGCGCACAGACGGCTGAGCAAATGACGCAGCAGAGTCCGTTACAGCCATTGGTCGATGTGATTCCGGAGAATCTTTTTGAAGCAGCATCCAATAATGGGGCTATGTTACAGGTTGTCTTTGTGGCAATTTTATTTGGGATTGGGATCATTCAGATAAAAAGTCATAAAAGTAAGATTCTGGTAGATTTTTTTGATGCCATGAATGATGTGATCATCAAGATCGTGGATCTCATTATGATGGTCGCACCGTATGGGGTTTTTGCATTGATTTCAAGTGTGATCATAGATCTGGCGGGTGACGACCTGTCCCAGGCGCTGAATCTACTTTATGCTCTGGGTTGGTACTGTTTAGCTGTTGTGATCGGTTTATTCTTACATGTCCTGATCGTTTATACTACCTTGTTCAAAATGTTCAGTAAAATGTCGCTGAAGAATTTCCTTCGCGGAATTCGTCCGGCTTTACTCTTGGGTTTCAGTACCAGTTCAAGTGCAGCAACGTTGCCGGTCACTATGGAGCGTGTGCAAAATAACCTGGGCGTTGAAGAGGAGGTCGCAAGTTTTGTCTTGCCAGTTGGAGCAACGATCAACATGGATGGTACCAGTTTATATCAGGCGGTTGCCGCCGTATTTATCTCAATGGCGGTTGGTAATGATATCACATTTGCTGAACAGATTACGATCGTAGTCACTGCGTTACTTGCTTCAATAGGTGCCGCTGGAGTTCCGGGAGCCGGTATAATCATGCTGGTGATCGTGCTCAAAGCTATCGATGTGCCAGTTGAAGGGATTGCATTGATTCTGGGTGTGGATCGAATTCTGGATATGGTCCGAACAGCAGTCAATATTACGGGTGATGCGGCTGTGGCAGTGGCTGTTGCACATCTGGAAGGGAAATTGGGTGAAGCCCATTATGACGATTAATCCATGTGGATCATTCACCGAACTTCTTTTTTAGAAAGTGTGTTGGAGCAGTCATGAGGACATTATTTTTCGTCATCTTACTATCGGTAACATTCGTTTCAGCTCATGCCCAGACATTGAGAGTGACGCCGGCATCCTATGTCCATGATGGTAAGAACTCGACTGGTCCGACCACAAGAACAATTGAATCGGTAATGCCCTATGCCATTGAATCATTTTATCATGCTGACTGGCGACAGACACAAAAGCTGTTAAATGAACTGAAACAGATCGATTCAGAAAATCCTGTTCCTTACTTTTTGTCATCGATGATTCCCTTTTGGGAATATTTTTTCGGGGGCACCGAACCCCAGAAAGCCGAAGAATTCCTGAAACTATCATCCATCGCGATTGAACTGGGTGAAAAGCAACTCAAAGCTGCACCTCAGGATACCGCTTCAATATTGATGCTGAGTGGATTACACGGGTATCGAAGTCTTGTGGCCGCTCAAGAGAAGAAATACCGAATAGCTATGAGTAGTGGGATCACGGGATATTCCTACACCAAGACACTAATGTCGCTCGATAACGACGACCCGAATACATTAATGGGGCAGGGAGTGTTTCATTATATGGTTGGATCCATCCCCTCTGAAATCAGATGGATGGCAAGACTCGCCGGTCTGTCTGGCGACCGAAATGAAGGATTGCATCTACTTGAACAGGCGGCGTCATCCGATTCTCATGTGAGTAACGATGCACGAATGTTTCTCGTTTATTTATATGAACGGGAGGGGGAATTCTCCAAGGCGATCCATCATCTCAATTCTTTGATTTCAAAATACCCTGGGAACCCGATTTTTCATTACAATCTGGCAAGGATACATGAATTGAACGGAGCCAATGATCTGGCGATTTCATCCTATAATGCTGTTATAAAAAGTACGCTTCCTGATTTAAGGCAACTAAGGGTTTTATCCAATGAGCGCATCGCCGTTTTAAGTGGAAAATAATGTTGGTGGATGTTAACTTGAGTCAAAATCGCTCGGGTTTCCATTTGCTACCAACTAATTTCTACCAAATCATGCTTATCAGGTTCTACAGACCACTATTCTATGTGTTGATCGCTCTTCTACCTATGGCCTGTGCCAGCACAGCATCAACTCAATCGTCTATCACTGAAGCTCCGGCAACTTCTACAACCAGTTTTATGTCCCTAAAGCCGATTCCTAAAGTTGAAATGCGCGGTGTATGGATTTCAACCGTGGTCAATCTGGACTGGCCTTCCCGACCAGGATTGCCCGTTGAAGATCAGAAACGGGAACTCCGATTTTTGATCGACCAAATGTACGAAAATGGATTTAATGCGATATTTTTTCAAGTGCGACCTGAAGCAGATGCCTTGTATCGCTCAGATCTTGAGCCGTGGTCTTTTTATCTGTCAGGTGTGCAGGGTGTCGCCCCAGAGCCATTCTATGATCCACTTCAGTATGCAATCGAACTTGCCCACGAGAGAGGAATGGAGTTGCATGCCTGGCTCAATCCATATCGTGCGAGCCGTGATACATCCTCACACACATTTCATGAGAGTCATTTGATCCGACGCCACCCGGATTGGATCCTGCATTTTACAGGTGGACGTGCAACGTATGCCTTACTCAATCCAGGAATGTCGGAGGTAAGAGATCATATCGCAGAGGTTGTTGCGGATATTGTACGTCGATATGATGTTGATGGTATTCATTTTGATGATTACTTCTATCCCTATACCCCTGAAATTACCAATGAAGATGCGATGCATTTTTCTTTGGATCCACGGGGTTTCGAAAATATCAAGGATTGGAGACGGGATAATATCAATCTAATGGTACGGCAAGTTAAAGAAACCATCCATGAAATCGATCCGTTAGTCAAATTTGGGATCAGTCCATTCGGTATACGATTGAATTCTGATGCCGGCACAAACGGTGGCGAAGGATATCACCTCTTGTATGCAGATCCTCTGGCTTGGCTTGAGCAGGGAACTATTGATTATATTGCACCTCAGATTTACTGGGAAAGAACACATCCTGCTGCACCGTATGTTCCTCTGATGAAATTCTGGTCCGATGTTTCAAGGGAGCACGATCGTCATGTGTATGTGGGACTGGCACCATATCGTCTTGCGGCACCCAATAACTGGCCACTTGATGAACTTGGTGAGATGCTACGGCTCAACAGGGTGAATCAACCTGAAGTTCACGGCAGTATTTTTTTCAGAGCAATGAATATTGTTGGGAATTATAAGGGGCTTTCTGACGCACTTCGAGCCGATTGGTTTACATCACATGCCCTGATACCGGTCATGGACTGGAAGCCTGTACTCGTACCGGAACCTGTGCAGATTTCTGATGTACTAAGAACGGAGTCCGGTGCAGTTACATTGCAATGGGACCAATCAGCGCAAGTGAGAAGGAATTATGTGTATAGATTTCCAGGGGATATGTCAATTGATGAGATCATGTCCGTCGGAAATCATTCTTTTCTGATTGGTGTGACAGGACGTTCTGTTTTTGAAGACCATCTTGCAAGAAGAGATCAATCCTATCTATATATGATCAGGTCAACAGGAAGGAATGGGACTGAAAGTCACCCGAGTTTGATCTATGTAGAGTAGCTATTGACACCCGGTTGATCTATGTAGATTAGTTATTCTAACCAATGTTGATCTATGTAGATTAGTTATTCTAACCAATGTTGATCTAAGTAGAATAGCTATTGACGCTGGAGTTTTGGGATTTTTTTTCTTGTCTGCCACATCGCATTGAAGTACTCCGAATATTTTGGTACGGTGGACATGATTTTTAATTCAGTGATGAAATCAGTTTTTTCGTCCAAAAAATCAAACATAGTTTCGATACCATTTTTCTGGAACAATTGTAGAAATATCTGAACAGCATTGGCCGGATGATGACGAATGATATGCAACATTAGCATGTCATAGTATCGAAATCTGATACTACCATTGGTATCGGTGAAGAACTGACCATCCAGGATATTTTTAGCTATGAGCTTGGCAAATCGTTGTGATCGTGCAAATGCGTAACCGGTCGATGCCTTGGCCTGTCCACCAATCAATCCAGTTGAAATGATCCGATCATCATCGCTTTTCGATGTATACGGTATGTCGGTCATTGGAATGACTCCATATTCAACATTTTCAACAATGTAATCCGAAGTGTTCAAACTTGCATCCTGCCTAATCAAGCCATAATTAGACTCCAAATACGCCGCTATTTTGGAATTATAATAGTCTGGATCTGGTAGCTCTGTGTTGAAATATGTGAGCTCGATCAATGCTGTTGAACTTGAAAAGGGCAGGAGGTATATAAAAGCGAAACCATCACTCTGTGGAACTCTAAAATCCATCATTACGGCACAATCCGGATCAAAAATGGGTTCTCGAGTCTGGATCTCCCAACCTTTGAAATGTTGCCAAAGAGTGTTGGCATCAGGATCAATATTCAACTCCCCTACATGATTGAAGCGTGCATCAACGACATAATGGGAATGGATTTCAAGGCCAGACTCAGTAATTGTAATAACAGTATCGGATTTTTTCCTGGATACTGAAAAGACTTTTGATTGTATGAACTGAAATCGGTTGTCACTACAGAGTTCCTCGATAATGGTCTTCCGATAATCCACAGCTTTGATACAAATATACTGATGTCGATGTAACGACTCTTTAACAGATTGAGTTTCATCTCTCACCTGGACCGTTTTCCACGAATGATGAATAAATGAGTCGGATGTTACGGTACTGTCCCACAGACACCATGTTTTGTTAACAGTTGTTTTAAAATCAGGATCAACAATGGCTACACGTATCGATTTCTTGGATCGTGATAATTCCAGGGCAACAGCCAAACCTGATGCGCCGGCTCCACAGATCACTACATCAAACAGGTGATGTTCGGATGTCATTGTCAATTTGCCGTGGGCAGCATGGATGCAAGTACCTCGCCGTGGTGATCGGATACACCGACATACCAAACATCTCCCCATTTCCATGAGACGACGTGCTTTCCATCGACATCCTTTATATGTGTATCGCTATCAGATTTGCAGCGTTTTACGGCTTCATTGTCTCTCACCAGACGTAGGTCGTTTTCGATACGGTCCAAAGGAAATGCGAAAATCAGAATCTTATCGGTTTGACCTGCAACGTGGTATTTAAGCATGGGGGTAGTGTGTCCGGGGACAAGTTCTGTGAGTTCAATACCATCAAAGGTGGCATTGTGTAGCTCAGGAACTGTGACGTTCATGCCGAAATGCGCCTTTAAATATTGTTGTGCTTCATCTGTTGCATGAATATGATGGATTTCATTGAACCTGACATCAGAGGCAAGTTGAAACAACCTTTGTACTTCGTTCTCAACGGCATAGTGTTCGGTCAACAATGGAGCTTGTGAAACCGGAACACGGGCAAGCCAAAATCCGGCCGTGACTAAAAGAACTGCTGCTGCAGCATATTTAATAAAGCCAATGAAGTGAAGGTTAGAGTCAGATCTACTGGGAGAGATTTCGGGGTTTATCTGTGGACTGGTAGATGACTCTCGAATTAACTCATTGGTTATGAGTGCCTTACAGCGTTCTTTGAGATGTGCGGGTGCTTCGTAGTGTTTGCAATGCTCCCTGACCATCGATTTGACGCGCAATTCTGCGTCGATCGCTTGTTCGATCTTTGCATGATCCGTTCGACGGCTTTTCTCGAACACAGCTATCTCGTCGGAGTGGATCTCTCCATCTACATAAGCTGTTACGATCTCGTAAATTTGATTGCTTGAATTACTACTTGTCATTGGGTACTAACCCGCCTTGGATGTTGATTAAACTTATGAATGCTACCTCATCAGTTCAGTCATTGACAGGTGTACACCCTGCGAATTGAAGTTTAATATTTACGTAACACAAAGACAAACCGAATTCGTTCTAAATTTCAAAAATAATTTTAAAATTAGGCCGATTTTTTTGCCTCTTCCAATTTCCTACTGAGCAAGGTAACCAACTGGTCACGATAAAATCCGGCTCCTGATGTCACTGCACCTGAATGTTTATCGATCAACCCTTGTAATCGGCTTTCAAGCCGGTTTTTCTCGATCTTGCCAGCCTGCTTGTAGAACTGGTTCAACATATCGGGGGCTTTACTGAAAGCACGGTCAAAATGGCGAAATGCGTCTTTTGCCAGATCGTCGAATTCACCGAGTACCAGGCCAAGATTGAACTGGGTTACATAGTTCGTGCCGGATAGTTTCTGTGCTTTTTCAAGATCATTTTTGGCTGACTCAAAATTACCTGAAAAGTAGCTTGCAAGTCCACGTTGTGTATAATAATGACCACTCTCTGGATCCAATTCGATAGCTTTGTCGAAAAATCCGACAGCTTCTTCAAATTTGCCCTCTTTTTCAAGAGAAGATCCGGCTAAGGCATAGGCGTCGGAGTACTCGGGAAATTTTTCAATGAGTGTTTTGAGCTCCGCAACTGCTTCTTGATTCTTGTCCTGTTCATGATACAAACGTGCAAATTCAAAACGCGCATCCGTATAATCGGGATCAAGTTCCAAGGCTTTTTTTAGATCGTATTCAGCATCCTCGAATTGTTGGGTATCGATACAAACGGCCGCTCGAAATTTGTAGGCCGCCTCAAAATCCGGATTCTTTAAAATGGCTTGCGTGTAATGCGCTTGAGCGTCGTCATAGTCCTGAACCTGTTGGGCATAGTAGCCGAGTACGAACCAATCTTCGGCACGACGGTTCTCTTTTGAGGTGCGTCCAATCTGTTGATGTGCTTTTTGCAACATCTGCAAGCCTTTATTGTTCAAGGCTTTATTTTCCAGCAGGACAGGTAGCAATCGGTCAACAATATCGATCATGATGAAATTTACATAAGATGTTATGGTTCAGCACCAAATATACCGTTTTTTGATTTATGATAGTCCTGTAATTGGATACATTTTTTTTTAAACCAACTGTGAAATACCTGAACTATGATGTAAATCATTTTTTTAACAGGATCATTTTATTACTTTGCCGAGGTCAGATAATTGACAAAAAACTATCTAAGAAATGAAAACCACATCTGTAGTAAACAAGACCAGACTAGCGGGTCTTATATTGGGATTGTTAGGGTTCCTGATACCATACCTAGTCACGTTCCCGGGGTTGACATTTGCCGGACATGTTGCCCTGAGTATATTTTTATTAGCTGCGGTGTTCTGGATGATGGAACCGATTCCTATCTACGCAACCTCACTCATGGTCATTTTTTTGGGTGTGCTATTGCTTAGCGGACAAGGTCCGATGTTCAAGGATGCTGAGGTATCTGTTACAAAGGTCATTCAAATCGATGATAATCTCTATGAAATTCCAACATCTTCAGTAACGGTGGGCAATGAAGTATATGTACGAAATGGAACCAAATGGGAGAAGGTAGCCGTCAGCATTCAGTCGACATCGGCCGACAAAGCGGTGGTAACTTCGACTGTCCCGTTGGATGAAATCCTTATCGCTACCAATATCAACCACAAGCTTACAGGGTATACCCCGGGTCGGTCTGCAGATTATATGGGCACCCTCGCCAATCCGATCATCATTCTATTTCTGGGGGGATTCATGATTGCCGAAGCGGCGGTCAAGTATAATTTTGACAAAAACCTGACCAGATATCTGCTCAGGCCATTTGGAACTAAACCATCGGGTATACTTATCGGATTGATGCTGATTACAGCTGCTTTATCGGCTTTTATGAGCAATACAGCTACAACCGCCATGATGATGACGGTTATCATTCCCATTATGTCGCAAATGGAAAAAGGAGATCGGTTCAAAGCCGCTCTTGCTCTATCGGTACCCATTGCGGCAAACCTGGGTGGGATATCAACACCGATCGGTACTCCACCGAATGCGATTGTGATCGCAAACCTCCAACTTCAGGGAATCTCAATTTCATTTACGGAATGGATGCTGCTCACTGTACCGCTGGTTATCATTGTTCTTGGAGTAGCATGGTTTATGTTGATCAAATTCTTTCCCAGCACCATCAAGGAATTTAAAACAGCCGATGCCACTGGATTCAACAAAAGTCCGAAAGCCATCGTATTCTACTTCATATTCGGTATTACTTTGATACTATGGGTGACAGAAAGTTTGCACGGAATTTCCAGCAATATTGTGGCACTTCTTCCCATCTCGGCCCTGGCGATCACGGAAGTATTGGATGTAAATGATATCCGAAAACTTCCATGGGAAGTATTGTGGCTCGTGGCCGGTGGACTGGCGCTTGGGGTCTACCTCGATCAGACAGGACTTGCTGATTACATGGTACGATCCATCGATTGGGGATCATTCACAGGATTCATGGTAATCGCTCTGTTTGGATTTGTTGCCATATTGTTGTCCAACTTTTTATCGAATACTGTCGCTGCCACACTGCTGATGCCATTGGCAATAAGCATCGGTATTTTGCAGGGCAGTGGTGAACTTGAGCTCATGGAGCTTGCCCTTGTAATCGGAGTCGGAACCAGTCTTGCAATGGTTCTTCCGATCTCGACACCTCCCAATGCCATTGCAATTGCAACCGGAATGGTCAAAACTTCTGAAATGGCCAAAACCGGCGTTGTGATTGGCGTCGTGGGACTTATTATCATGTTAATATACGCTGTTGTATATTGGCCACTACTCTTAAACTAATGGTACAGTCATGAAACCCGAACTGGCAATAGTATGTATCGAAGATGAAGCTGAAGTCCTTGAATCAGTAGTCATGGACCTTGAATTATTTGAGGACCAGTTTATTATTGAGCCAGCTACATCGGTTCAGGATGCCCGTAAAATCCTGGATACTCTGAATTCGCAAGGTATAAAAGTGGCATTGTTTATCTGTGACCATTTGATGCCTGGAACTACCGGCGTTGAATTCCTGGTTGGACTAAGTAAGCAACATGAATTCAGGTATTCCAAAAAGATGTTGCTAACAGGTCAGGCTGGACTCGAAGACACCGTAAAGGCTGTAAATGAAGCTGGACTTGATTTTTATCTTGCCAAGCCTTGGAAACGAGAAAAACTTCAGGCCATAGTCCGTGATTTGCTCACAAAATATGTGGCCGAAAATGTCCAGAATGTACTGCCTTTTATGATGAGCCTGGACTCAGAAGTGCTGTCTGATGTTATGCGAAACAGGAAGTCGCTCACTGATATGTAAAAATGACCAAAAACCGATTCAAGCAGGCCCGATTCTTCAAACTGTGGATGGATAATCCCCAAAGTGCCGTTATCGAACTTGTCGGTCAGATACGTCATGAAGGACTGTTTGAGCCCGAAATCATAGATCTCAACCCGGGTAGTGTGCTCTTTCATGAAAAAGAACGAAACAGGTACATTTACATGGTGATAGAAGGGGAGGTCGAGCTTAGGAAATCGGTCGAAGGTGAGGGACTGGTCAGAGTGACATCCGTTAAACATGGAAGTATGTTTGGAGTGATGTCGTTCTTTTCAGGACACAAAGCATTGACCACTGCAGTCACAGTGACCCCATCACAGATATGGAAGTTGTCCAAAAAGGATGTTGAACTTCTGTTGAATTCTGATCTTGCTGTAGCAAGCATGGGAAGGCAGTTGTTGATTTCAAATCTAATGGAGCGTTACAGCCAGGTTGTCGAGCTGAACATGCAACTTCATACAGTCAACCGTGCGCTGGAACATGAGAGAAAGCATCTGGATGATACCCTGAAAAAATTACGTAATGCACATGAACGCCTGGTTCACCAAGAGAAAATGGCTACATTGGGTCAGTTGGTCGCTGGTGTTGCTCATGAGATCAACAATCCGGTCGCTGCGCTTGAAAGTGCCAACGAATATCTTTTGGAAATCCTGCCGACACTGTTTGAATCCCCACCCGGTGGTGATTTCAAATTGATGCGCGAATTTTTTGTGGACGGACTTAAAACAGGTACGGCTTCATCCATTATTAGTCGTGATCAAATTGAATACTTTAGGGTATATGTGCCGGAACTTAAGACGGCAGATATTCGAAGAGTTCTCCAATTATCAGAAGAAACCCGATTGGTTGCTCGAAAATTGTATGCTCATGGTGATATTAAACAACTGATGGTCGCACTAAAATATGCCGAAGCCGGTATGCACATGCGCCGGATAAAAATTACATCCGCAAGAATCTCGAGCCTGGTTAAGAGTCTTAAAAGGTACAGCCGCCATGAGTCCAGTGGAGAGACGGAATGTGATCTCAAAGAGGGGATACAGGATACAGTGCATATTCTCGGAAACCGTCTCAAAAATATAGAACTTACGGTATTGATTCCTGATGGATTACCACGTGTAATATTTGATAGTGGTGAACTGAACCAGGTTTGGACCAATCTTCTCGTAAATGCTTGTGATGCTCTGAACGATTCCGGAATGATCTACATCGAGGCAGAGGAAACACCAAAATGGTTGGTGGTGAGAATCGGGGATAATGGCCCGGGAATACCGGAGGACAACTGGGACAAGATTTTTTTACCGCATTTTACGACAAGGAACAGTAGTGGTAATTTTGGTCTGGGTTTGGGTTTGTCAATCACTCGTGAGCTTGTATATCGTTATCATGGTGATATTATCGTTGGCAGAAGTACACTGGGAGGTGCTGAATTCAAAGTAAAACTCAAAAAAGCGGAATAGATTTTGTAAACGAACTACATTGGAACTGATGAGGGATGAGGGATGAGGGATGAGGGATGAGGGATGAGGGATGAGGGATGAG
>CAZDYD010000011.1:0-4779 GCA_964509715.1 uncultured Chitinophagales bacterium | reverse complement strand
GGGATGAGGGATGAGGGATGAGGGATGAGGGATGAGGGATGAGGGATGAGGGATGTAGCTGAGGAGCTGATGAGCTTTTCGGGTGTGTCGTTTCCAAGTCTATGGGAACTAATGCTTTTGGAATTTAGTTATTGCAAACGCTACCGAAATGTACCGATTGCATGCGATGAAAAGTCCAACATCTGCCTATAAATGCAGAAGAGCCCGATTGGCATCAGGCTCCCCCGTAAAAAATTCTCTCTTGTGAATAGCGTTTTGCCGTTTATCCAGGAACACGAATTGTTAATAATTAACTGTTTGCATTTCTGTCAGACACATTCAAACGGAATGTGATTGGCAGTGTGAATCGAACTTTAACAGGTCGTCCACGTTGCATACCAGGTACAAATTTGGCCCTTTTGACCGCTTCGATGGCTGCTTCATCGCATCCACCACCGATACCACGAACCACTACCGGGTTGTGTACATTACCTTGTTCGTCGATGACGAAACTGACCATCACTCTTCCTTCTATACCAGCTAATCTGGCGATTTCAGGATATACGATCTTACTTTGGATAGCCTCAAGTCCACCGATCAGTTCAGGCATTCTTTCCACCACGATGAAAATCTCTGGCTCTTCCTCTTCTTCCGCAGCAGCTACAGGAGGTGCTGGTGGAGGTAGGTTGATCGGATCATCAAAACGTAGTTCTGAGTCGAGATCCAGAATCTCATCCATAATTATTTCGTCGTTGGGTACTTCAACAGGAGCGGAAGGTCTCGGTGGTGGAGGTGGTCTTTGCTCTTGTACAGTCGTTACAATCTCTTCCATTTCTACCATTTCCTGTTCGATCGGTGTGAAATCCACATTTCGATCTATCGAGAAATTGATCCTGAACAAAACGATGAAGAGTAACAGTGTGGTTATGGTTCCGAACTGCATGTACAGCTTATGATAAGCGTAGATGTCGGCTTCGGGTTTTTTCATTTTAATGAGGTTCATACTCTACCTCCTGGATTATTTTGGTTCCTGTGCCTGTTTTCTTGGCTACACATAGAGTACGACTATTCTGGAAGTGCTTCCACACACCTATTGACCGGTATCAAACAATTATTGCGCAGCACAAAATCCGTGTCACAATAGACAATTGTGCATATATTTTGAACATGTATTTTTCGACATATAATCAACGTCGATTCCTATGATTTTTTTATTTATGTTTCCCCAAAACATCCAAAGTTCCAAGCTTGCTGACGACCGATTTTTCAAATAAAAAAACCTGTGAAACAGAATACCAAAGTGCCTGATTTTTCTCATTTACACTGCCATACTCAATACAGTCTGCTCGACGGAGCCGCAGTTATTGACAAACTTATAGACAAAGCGTGTGGGTGTGGGATGCCAGCTATTGCCATTACAGATCATGGCAATATGTTCGGGGTTCCTCAATTTGTCAATGAGGCCAAAAAAAAGGGGATCAAGCCCATCATTGGTAGTGAATTTTATGTCACACCGGTAACCATGTCCGACCGGGACAATAAACAGCGTTTTCATCAAGTCCTGCTTGCCAAGAATATGACCGGCTACAAGAATCTGGTCAAGCTCACATCGCTCGGATACACCGATGGACTATATTATAAGCCAAGGATCGACAAAGAGCTTTTAATGAGGCACTCTGATGGACTGATTGCTACTACTTGTTGTCTTGCAAGTGAAGTGAATCAGACCATTCTGAAACAAGGTGAGAAGGAGGCCAAGAAAATATTTGAATGGTATTTAAACCTGTTTGGTGACGATTATTACATTGAATTGCAACGTCATGGTCTTCGTGATCAGGAAATATGTAATGAAGTATTGATAAAGTGGTCGAAAGAGTACAACGTCAAGATTATTTGTACGAACGACTCACATTATGTCGATAGACAGGATAGTGAAGCACACGATATTCTGCTCGCATTGCAGACCAATGCCGACATCAACGACCGAAACCGTTTTAGATTTACCGATGATAATAATGAACTGAGCAGTGAGTTTTATCTGAAAACTCCTGAAGAGATGTCGGAACTGTTCAAAGATCTACCCGAGGCTCTAGATAATACCAACGAAATCGTATCCAAAGTCGAAGATTTCAGCATCAAGTCTGAACTACTATTACCTCATTATAGTGTCCCGACCGGTTTTGTCGATATGGACGACTACCTTCGATTTCTTACCTATGAGGGGGCTAAACGCCGATATCCAGGATTACCATTAGAAGTGACCGAACGGATTGAAATGGAACTTTCGATCATCAAAAAAATGGGATTTGCCGGATATTTTCTGATCGTTCAGGGATTTACTACAGAAGCACGGAATCGTGGGGTATTTGTTGGACCCGGGAGGGGATCGGCCGCAGGTTCAGTCGTGGCTTATTGCACAGGAATCATCAATATCGACCCGCTCAAGTATGGATTGCTTTTTGAAAGATTTCTGAATCCTGAGCGTGTTTCACCTCCCGATATTGATATCGATTTTGATGATGCCGGGCGACAAGCTGTCATCGATTATGTAGTTGAAAAATATGGTCGTGATAATGTTGCTCAGATCGTGACTTACGGCACGATGAAAGCGAAAACAGCGATCAGAGATGTTGGTAGAGTGCTTGGGATCCCTTTAACGGAGGTCAATCGGATAGCCAAACTATTTCCGGAAAAACCCGGGGTCGACACTTTCAAAACGGTACTGGATCCAACCAGGAATCCGGATACATATGAAGAGATCTCCATGTTGTTCGAAGCCGAGGATCCAGGGGTGCGGAAAATGATGCAGTTTGCTCGAACATTGGAAGGTTGTGCTCGGCAGACAGGAATCCATGCGGCAGGTGTTATCATTGCACCAGGCACGGTGCACGACTATGTCCCGGTCGCGCTATCTAAAGAAAAAGATGTAATAACCCAGTACGATGGACCCAATGCTGAAGAATGCGGGCTCCTAAAAATGGATTTTCTTGGCCTCAGGACATTATCAATTCTAAAGACGGCCATTCAGTATGTCAAAGAGAATCATGGCAAGGAATATAATCTGGATGACATCCCCTTAGATGACACCAAAACCTATGAGCTATATCAACGAGGCGATACAGTTGGAACGTTTCAGTTTGAGTCTGATGGAATGCGTAAGTACCTGAAGGAGCTGAAACCTACGGTGCTGGATGATCTAATTGCCATGAACGCTCTGTATCGTCCCGGTCCAATGCAATTTATACCCGAATACATCGCTTGTAAACACGGAACCCAAGAAGTTGTTTACCCACATGAAGATCTTAAACCAATTCTGGAACCAACCTATGGAATCATGGTGTACCAGGAACAAATCATGCAGGTTGCCCGTGAAATGGGAGGATACAGTTTAGGTGAAGCCGATAACCTTCGCCGTGCCATGGGTAAGAAAAAAGTCGAGGAAATGGAAAAACAAAAATCCATTTTTATCGAAAGAGCGGTCAATGATAAAGGATATGACCGTAGTTTGGCCGACAGTGTGTTCGAAAAAATGGCCTTCTTTGCCGGATACGGGTTCAATAAATCCCACTCAGCGGCATATAGTGTAGTTGCTTATCATACAGCCTATTTCAAAGCGAATTATCCAGCTGAATACATGGCGGCTGTCATGACTCATAACATGGGGGATATCAAAAAAGTATCTCAGTTTATAGAAGAATGCCAGCACATCAATATACCGGTAGATGCCCCGAATATTAATACCGGTCGCGGACAATTCGTAGCCATTAACGGCAGAATTCAATACGGACTTGAAGCCATCAAAGGGGTTGGTTCAAATGCTGTGCAAAATTTGGTAGAAGTAAGAGAGGAGCATGGTCCATTCAAATCGTTTACCGAAATGGTAGCTCGGGTCGATTTACGGACATGCAATAAAAAAACGATTGAAAGTCTGATTCAGGCCGGTGCATTTGACTCATTGAACCCAAACCGCTTTCAGCTGATGGAATCACTCGAGGATGTGGCCAATTATGCGGTGCGGAAACAACAAGAAGACGCAATGAATCAAATAAGTCTTTTTGTTGAATCCAAAGGGGGAGGAGCCTTGACAGAACCGAAACTCAAAGAGGTGAAACCATGGACCAGCATGGAGCGTCTCAAGCGTGAAAGAGAGTTCATCGGTTTTTTCCTGAGTGGACATCCATTAAATAAATACCTTGAAGACACACAACTGTTCTGTTCTCACCATTTGGGTTCAGAAAGCATTAGTATGGTTGCGGATCGAGCAACGGTAACCGTTGCAGGAATCATCACTGTTGTACGACATACCAGGGATAAAAAAGGCCGTCCCATTGCTTTCGCAACTATAGAAGATCAAAATGGTGCCGCGGAACTGCTAATATTCTCAGAACCATACGATAAACATATGAACTTACTTCAACAAGACAATCTGATTGTTGTTGATGGAATCGTAGATAACCAAAGTGGTCAACCAAAAATCATTGTCAGAAATATTGACCGACTTGAAAACCTGAGGGAAAAGAATCAAGGTAGATTCAGGGTCAAACTAAGACTTGATCTGGAGGAAGTAGTTCAGGACGACATCATGAAACTTGCTCAAATCTTCTCCGAAAGCCGCGGACAAACACCGGTCAGTTTGGATGTCAGGTCTGATGGAATCAAGCCACTGAGACTCAATGTTCGTAAATATGTGGTTGACGCAAACGACCAACTCATGAAAAATCTCAGAGAGATTATCGGAAGAGAGAATGTCAAACTGGAGAAAATGACCAATTGATGTGAACGTATATGTTTTGCGATATG
>CAZDYD010000010.1:0-42699 GCA_964509715.1 uncultured Chitinophagales bacterium | reverse complement strand
CTTTTTACAGTGCTTTCAGGCTTTACACTTTACGCAGTATCCTCTAAAACTTTTATAAAAACCACTTCAAAACGTAAAAGGAAAAAATGATGAACAAATTGATTTACACACTTGCACTGGGATTGCTAATCGCATCCTGCCAAAACAAAAAAAAACGAACAAGGTGGTCACGAACACCATCAGCCGGAAGCTGCAACTTCTACGGCCAGCCAATCGGATAATTCAAAAAAGAGCATTCCTCAGGAAGCACATGGCAATGTGGGTAATGCCCATGTTTCTGTGTACTACCACTCACCTGCGGTTCGAAGTAGGGTCATTTGGGGCGGCCTGGTACCTTATGAAGAAGTTTGGGTTGCGGGTGCCCACAGTGCTACCAGCGTGGAGTTTTCCAAAGCAATCAAGATAGCAGGTACGACCATCCCCAAAGGCAAATATGCCTTCTTTACCATTCCCGGTCAGGAAAGTTGGACATTGATCCTGAACAAAAACTGGGAGCAGCATCTGGCCGATGACTACGATCAGGCAGAGGATGTCATTAGGATAGAAGTAACTCCTGAAACAGGAATGCCCCTTGCCGAGCGGCTTACTTATACCATTGAAGACAAAAGAGAGGGTTCGGGCGCTATCCGCATGTCATGGGAAAAGCTAAGTGTTTCCCTTCCATTTAAAACAGATTAACCACTAAAATTTTTACTCATGGAAAAGCATAATCACGAACATCACAAGCATCATACACACGAGGATCACCAAAGGAACCAATCATCAGATCATCAAACCATCAGCAAATCAGACCATCAGCAAGGACACCACGACCATCATGCCATGATGATCGAAGATTTCAAAAAGCGTTTTTGGATATCTCTGGTGCTCACTGTGCCAATCCTTGCATTGTCTCACATGATCCAACAATTACTGGGATTTGAGCTGACCTTTTTTGGTGATCAGTACGTCCTTTTTGGGCTTTCCACTATTGTCTTCTTTTATGGGGGCTGGCCTTTTCTCAAAGGACTTTGGGACGAGCTGAAAGACAAAAACCCCGGCATGATGACCTTGATTGCAGTGGCCATAACCGTGGCTTACGTGTACAGCTCGGCCGTGGTGTTTGGTTTGGAAGGGATGGACTTCTTCTGGGAGCTGGTCACACTGATTGTCATCATGCTGCTGGGGCACTGGATCGAAATGAAATCGGTAATGGGAGCATCAAGGGCACTTGAATTGCTGGTGCAAATGATGCCTTCCGAAGCGCACCTGGTACATGGAGACCAAATCAAGGACATCAAAGTGGATGAACTGAAAAAAGAAGACATCATCCTAATAAAAGCCAATGAGAAAATACCTGCGGACGGCACAGTGGTGGATGGAGAAAGTCATCTGGACGAAAGCATGCTCACCGGTGAAAGCAAGCCGGTGAAAAAATCCAAAGGCGACCAGGTAATTGGTGGATCGGTGAATGGCAGTCAATCCATCAAGGTAAAGGTGTCCAAAACCGGCAAAGAGAGCTACCTCAACAAAGTGATCACGCTGGTAGAAGAGGCTCAGAAAGCCAAATCCAAAACCCAAAATCTGGCCAACATTGCCGCTAGATGGCTCACGTTCATTGCCATTGGTGCCGGCACGATTACACTAGTAACCTGGATCAGTCTGGGCAAACCGTTGGACTTTGCCCTGGAGCGGATGGTGACCGTCATGGTCATTTCATGTCCACACGCACTGGGTTTGGCTATTCCACTCGTGGTAGCCATTTCTACGGCTGTTTCCGCAAGCAAAGGCTTGCTGATCCGTAACCGTACCGCTTTTGAAAATGCCCGGAAGATTACCGCAATGGTATTTGACAAAACCGGGACACTGACCGAAGGAAAGTTTGGGGTTTCCCGCCATGAGAGTCTGTCGGATGACATAGCCAAAGAGGAGCTTTTGTCATTTGTCGCTTCGCTAGAACAGCAATCGGAGCATCCCATAGCGCAGGGAATTGTGAAAGCAGCGAAAGAGGCAAAACTAAAACTGAAAAAGGTAGAAAATTTTGAATCGCTGACGGCCAAGGGTATTCAGGGCAAGATCGATGGGAAAAGCTGGAAGGTGGTCAGCCCAAGGTACCTGAAGGAAAACAAAATAGAGATACCAGAAAAAGCTGGCTCTGATGCAGCTGAAACCATAGTGTTTGCCCTCAGGGAAGAAAAACTTATTGGGTTCATTGCCCTGTCGGATAAGATCAGGGAAGAAAGCTCCAAGGCCATCGAAACGCTTCGGGAAAAAGGTATGAAACTGTATATGGCCACTGGTGACAATGAGAAAACGGCCAAAGCAGTAAGCGATAAACTTGGGCTGGATGGCTACTATAGCGAGGTGCTTCCACACCAAAAAGTAGAGATTATCAAGAAGCTTCAGAAGGAAGGCCACTTTGTGGCTATGACGGGTGATGGGGTAAATGATGCCCCTGCATTGGCACAAGCCAATGTGGGCATTGCTGTAGGTTCCGGTACCGATGTGGCTGCCGAGACAGCCGATATCATATTGGTCAACAGCAACCCAAAAGACATTGCCAACCTGGTACTGTTTGGCAGGGCCACCTACAACAAAATGATCCAGAACCTCGCTTGGGCTACCGGCTACAACGCGATTGCATTGCCGCTGGCCACAGGCTTTATTCCAGGTCTGGTGATCAGTCCTGCAATAGGTGCAGTATTCATGAGCCTGAGTACGGTCATTGTGGCCATTAATGCGCAATTGCTGAAAAGGAAGATGATAAGCTGAGGCCATACCCCCTTCCGCTGTGGAAGGGGATTTTATTAAGATACTATGCGAAATAAGAAACTTTCTATAATTCAAATTTGGAGGAGTATTTATTAAAATATGAAGAATTAGAGGATAAGCTTCGAATGATTGATCTGGAAGAGGACAGCATTCTCAAAAAATCAGAGCAAAGCTTTCAAATAGCCCTTCAGGCAATTAATCAGTTGAGAGATGATTTGAAGGGTGATCGATTGCGTTTACAAGGCGATGAAATCTACTTTTTCAAAGAAATTAAGCCAAAATTCGTTAGCAGGCTCATTTACCATCTCAGCGTATTCAATATAGAGACGAATAAGCCACATGGCGGCATCAAGGTCAGAAGAAAGTATTATCAAAATGAGCTTGACAAACTCAAACGGTATTTCGATAACAACCTGGAATTTTATCGCTATTATCGAACCAATAGCAATTACCTCGACCACAAATATTTTGTCCGGGGCAAACAGGATATCAGGTTAACCCTTGATTCTTTCTTTTTCGAGACAGATCCCAATTTCTCTACCAGCCACGATTTCAAGGTTTCTAACATTCTTGCAAATGATTTGCTCAATGTCTATCTGGAAGATGAGTTGAACAAGCTGAGCTTGACAGATTTAAACAACGGAAAAACACAAGTCGAACCGAAGGGGAAATTAACATGGACAGAGTCCAAAGTCTCTCTTATCGAACTGATGTATGCTCTTCAGGCTCGTGGAGTGTTCAACAATGGCACTGCGGATCTTAAAGAAGTTGCAGCATTTTTTGAAGACACCTTTGGTATCGAATTGGGGCAATATCATCGTACTTTCCTCGAAATTCGCATCCGCAAGACCGGACGTACCAAGTTTCTGGACTCCCTCCATGAAAGTATCATTCGTAGAATGGATGAAGCTGATGAAAAATAGGATAAAATCTTTCCGAACTTCGGATTAGCTTGTGAATAAAACCCACTAAACGGGAACATCTTCGCTGTTCAATAAACATTTGTTAAGATATGGCAGCAGAAGTAATTACCACAGACGACCTGCGTGAGTTCAAGATCGAGCTCCTGGAAGACCTCAAAAGATTACTCAAAGAACATTCCGGTCAGCCTACAAAGAAATGGCTAAAATCCTATGAGGTCCGCAAGCTTTTGGGCATTTCGCCCGGCACTTTACAGAACCTACGGGTAAACGGCACATTACCCTTTACCAAGATCGGAGGAGTAATCTATTACGACTATGCGGACATTCAGGCGATGCTCCAGTCCAACAAGTTTCAAAACCGCTTGAGGTAAAGCACATGGCCGGGCATGAACTACATCAAGCACCTTTCCGCAGTGTTCCAGCAGATGGATGCAGATACCAGGCTCACGCCCTACCATATCAGTTTGTATATGGCCTTGTTCGGGCGATGGAACCTTAACTTTTTCAAGAACCCCATTTCTGTATCCAGGGATGAGCTGATGAGGTTGTCAAAAATTGGTTCGGTAAATACTTATACCAAGTGCTTGAAGGAGTTGGATCGTTTCGGATTTATCCGATATGAACCTTCCTACAATCCGCACCGGGGCAGCCTCATTTACCTGTACAGTTTTGATAAGGGTAGTGATACAGGTGCTGATAATGGAAGTGAAATAGCTGTGAGACCTTTTACAAACAATACAAACCCTTTAAACAGTGAAAACGCAACAAACTTGGGTGAGCGAGCAAAAAAAATGGAGACTGGTTCAAATGATTTGGAAATGAAGAAAAAAGAAAAGTTGCGGCAAAAGAAAAAAGAAGTCTCAGGCTATGGTCCAGACATCCCTCCTTTGGAAGATCATGTCAAAATCTACTTTGATGAAAAAGGCTATCCGCCCGTGGAGGCCGAGAAGTTTTACAACTACTTCCAGAGCAATGGCTGGCTGGTAGGTGGCCGCTCCAAGATGAAGGACTGGAAAGCAGCCGCCCGCAACTGGATGCTGAACGCACAAAAATTCAATGCCTATGCAAAAGATCAGCGAAACTATCAGCCAGGTCCTAAACCCGGAAACCTCCACTCAGGAACCGGCAAGGACTATGGCGAGCCACTCTAAGTCTCACTCAGAGAGTGTTCGAAGCAACGTCATCCAATTCGACAAATGCCTTGAATTCCTGGAGAAAGCAGGCAAAGAATACATCAGTCCAAAATTCCAGATATGGAAGGAAGACCACTTGATTATATTCAAACTTTTGGTCTACTTTTATCAGGACAAACCCAATGCTGAAAAGCACGGCATTGACCTACACAAAGGCATTTTGCTAACCGGCCCGGTCGGTTGTGGCAAAACTTCCCTGATGACCCTTCTACGGTTTATGTTGGCTCCCAAAGAGCAATACATCATCAAATCCGCTCGTGATATCACCCTGGAATTCATCCAGGACGGCTATCCTGTTATCAACAAATACTCCAAAGCAGCCTTCCAGCAAACAAGCGGAGAGCTGATCCCTAAAGCCTATTGTTTTGATGACTTGGGCGTGGAATCCAACATCAAGTATTATGGAAACGAAACCAATGTAATGGCCGAGATTCTTTTGAGCCGCTATGATATGTTCATCAGCCGCCACATGCTCACGCATGCCACGACCAACCTTTCCGCCAGTGAGATAGAGAACTGTTATGGGAATAGGGTTAGATCAAGGATGAGGGAGATGATGAATGTAATAGCTTTTGAGAAGGAGGCCAAGGACAAAAGGATATGACGTGTCCCTTAGTGGTACATGTGCAGATTTTCATGTCCCGTTTTTAATGTTTTTGTCTCATGTCCCATCACGGTACATATAACTTGTTTCATGTCCCAATTTTTGTATTTTTGTCTCACGTAATTAATAGGAATGAAGAATATCGATCCATCGAAACCACTCAATGATTTGCCTCTTCTACCTCCTCCGGTGGAAAAAGTAGAGACTATCCAAATCCTCAAACAGGAAAGTAAAGCTGCTGTTGCCCTTGCAGAGCTGAAGGGATTGGCAAGGACCTTGCCCAACCAGGGTATTTTGATCAATGCCATTGTACTCAAAGAAGCACAGGCTAGCTCAGAGGTGGAGAACATCATTACCACGCATGACAAGCTCTATCAGGCTCTGGCAGCCAAGTCGATGACAATTGATCCTTCGACCAAGGAAGTCCTACGGTACAGGGAAGCCCTGCTCTATGGTTTTGAGGAGATTAAAAAGAAAGGCTTCCTAAACACCAATGGTATTGTCCGGATTCAATCCATATTGGAAGAGAATGAGGCCGGAATTAGACAACTACCTGGTACTTCCCTAAAAAACGATCTGACGGGTAAAACCATCTATACACCACCGGACGATAAAGAAACAATAGTCAGACTGATGAAAAATCTGGAAGACTTTATCAATGATGAACCCGATAGAATGTCTCCCCTGATCAGGATGGCCATACAACACTACCAGTTTGAGAGCATCCATCCATTCTATGATGGAAATGGCCGGACGGGCAGGATTATTAACGTGCTTTACCTCATCCTTCACAATCTGTTGGAAATACCCATGCTGTACCTCAGTGGCTACATTATAGGCCACAAAGGAGCTTACTACAAATTGCTACAAGAGGTGAGGACTAAAGACAATTGGGAAGGTTGGATATTGTTTATGCTTAAGGCCATTGAGGATACTGCGACAAAGGCCATTTCCCAGATCCATGGGATCAACAGCATCTTCAATGAGATTCAGGATAAGGTAAAAAATGAAGCCCCTAAAATCTACTCGAAAGACTTGATCGAACAATTGTTTGTTCACCCCTATACCAAAATAGAATATATCTCTAATGGGCTGGGCGTAGAAAGAAAAGCCGCTTCCAGGTACTTAAAGACTTTGGAATCCATTGGAATCCTAAAACTCGAACCTATCGGGAAAGAGAATATTTTCATCAACCAGCAATTGTACCAACTACTGAAGCAAAGTTAGACCATGGCCAAAGCTCGAAAATCCATACCCCAAAAAACGAAATCTCTTTTACAGCAAGAGATTAACTCCCAGTGCCCAATCTGTGATGATCAGAATGTAGATCATTTTGAAATTCATCATATTGACGAAATTCCCGAAAACAATTCCCCTGACAACCTTTTGATGCTTTGCCCGATTTGCCATTCCAAGATTACAAAAGGTGATATTAGTGAGGAGGAGGTCAAACAAATCAAGAACTATCTTATGATTAAAGCTAAAGGCAAATCCAGTGCAAAGTCATCAAATACCATCAACATCAAAGGCAATGTGTCCAACTCTACAGTGGCCAATTCGATCAGTGCACAGACCATTGTTTATAAATCCAGAAGCAAACCAAAGATGGAATTCGCTGATGGTGCCATAGGTAAAAAAGCGGAATTGAAAAACTATGTGAAGCATCTGATAGATCGATATAACGAATACAAGGAAGGCGATGTTGGTAAATCCAAAATGAACTATGCTGCCATTTGGGGCATCATCAAAAAGGAATTTAAAGCCAGTGCCTACCAAGTCCCAGAAGCCCAGTTTGAGGCTCTATGTTTGTTCCTCCAGCATCGCATCGACAATACAAAGCAAGGCAGGATCAACAGAGGGAAAGGCTTTAAGAACTATTCAACATTTGATGAAATCTATGGTGGAGAGTAAGCAGAGCAATCTTGATTGGCTGAAAAAAAGATGCCCAATTCGTCCTAAAAAGTGGCATACTGAAAAGGTTCTCAGAATAAATGAAATTGAGAACTATAGGTTCTATTCTCGGAATTCAACAAAGACTTACAGAGGAATCATTAGTCCGCTAGATATAAAAGGTATTCAATACGCCTATGCTTATAACGATGAGAGTGATATTACCTGGATTGACTTATTGAACAATTTGAAAAGGTTTAAGGATATTCGTCATTCAAACATGACTCATGAAGAGTTGATCGAGCACGCCCAAAGTGATTACAACGAATCCAGAACAGTTTCAAAGTTTGGCTCTCTTTATTTTACTACCACCGGCCAGCACAGAATGACTTTGTGCAAATTTCTCGATTTGGAAAAAGTTACAGTCCAGATTAACGAGTATACCTTTGATCAAGAAAAATTTAATGCCTATCAGGCTAGAAAGAAATTTGTAAAACAGCTGTTAGATAGAGGTCTAATTTCTGAGGAATTATTAGAAACAGAAATAATGAGTTTTGAACACGGCATAAGCCTGAATATCCGAGGAGTTTTCATCATGATGGGAGACCAAATATTTGATGGGCTTATAAACCTTTACGATGGCCTTAGCACGAACAAAGTATTAATTACTTTTGAATCCTTGATTTATGGTAAGCCTTCTACTTTCAATAATGATGTCAGAAACCAATCTGATTTACTTCAATTCAAGTACTTTTTAAGAAAGTGTAAAGCGGAATTACTGAGTGATGTCTAACATACATCATGATCTCCTTCAAAGAGAAGCGAATTAAGGTCAATCCCTTACCGAAGATAGTCTCTCCCCACACCCCTGTGCCTCCAGCCTGCTCATTCCGCTGCGCTGCACTCACAAGCTTCCAGCACCGCACAGCAAGAGTAGCCCGTTATTCCATTCCACTTCGCTCCATTCCATACCGTGCCACACTTGCTTTTCCCAACCCTGACCCCACGCAGGAAAAGCGGTGTTCGTCTTCCGCCCTCGGCATAGCATCATGCCAGGCCACCACAGCCCATTTTTTGAAAGGGTCTATTTTCTAAGGTCAAAAAATAAGCTGTGTTGCCTTACAGGTCTCCGCTAAAGCTCCGAGCCTGTCATGCTGCTTGCAACTCGGTTGTCATCCTCACGGCAGCCTACTCTGTCTTTTTTGCCGCTTCTCTTCGTTTCGTTGCGCTTGCCAGGCTTTGCAGGAATTGTTTAATTGAAAGCGGTCTGCTTCAGCTTGGCAGTGCTCACTGCACTTCGTTCAGCCGCAAAAAATCCACCGGCTGCCAGTGTTTTTGCTCGCCTGCGGGTCGCTGCGGGCTGCGGGACTGTCATGCTTTTTGCACCAACCCCGGTTCCCAACACACAGGTAATCGCTTATACCCGGCCAACGCTCAAAAGGCAAAAAATCACGCCAGCCCTTGTGTAGTTCCGTTCCATTCCGGGCTTTTGTGGAGGATCAAATTACAAAAGCCCTGCATTTCACTTCACACATAGCAAGCCCCCGCAGTTCGTACCTCACTGCTTTCCGGTCTAGCCCCCTTGCTCCACTCGCAGGCGGCTCGCAAGCCTCCGATCGTTCCTCTCTACGGCTGGCTTGGCCGTTCGTCCATTACGCTGCGCTCCACAGCCTCCGTCCAGCCGTTTTAGCTCAAGGCTGTTTTTTCCTGCGTGGGGTTCCTGCCGCACTATCGTTCCAAACCACATTCTCGTTTGCAGTTGAATGTTATCCGTGATTTCTTTTGAATCGAAGTGACCTCTCCGGAAAGAAAACAAAACAAAGAGTGCAGCTAAGTTAGGCGGGCCCCACAAGGCCAACCCTAATCAGGACCGTCAAGGTCAAGCCCTACGGGTTTTTGAAAAAATCTCCACCCTACGGGTAGTATTTTTCCAAAAAACCTTGACTGCCCTGTCCATGCCCACCTGACCAAAGGCTTTCTCTTTTCTTTTTTTCCCTTTTTTCTTTTCTCTTTTGAAATATGTGCGAAGCGCAGCGAGCAAAACTTTAAATGCTCATACTATGCACACTTTTCAGATCAAAACTTATCGAAAAAACTCCACCAGCTCTAAGCCTCATTTCTTCATTCTTTCCAAAGGAATGAATGCGGGAAAGCCGCTCGAAACCCCGTGTCCCAATTGCTTCGCCATCAACACAGAATCGGAGGGGGCACGGAACTTTTATTTCTGGCTCTCTTACGGTCTTTGGCAGGCACAAGCGTTCACGCCATACCTGACCGGTTCTGTTGTCCCATTCATCAGGATAGGTGATGCCAGGGCGGTATTGCTGGCAGGGCAGGAAAAGGCCTTGAAAGACCGTAGGAAGTACCTAAAGTCATTGTCACTCCTTCAGGACTTTGAGAAGAAAGCGAAGATCCTGCAAAAGCAGGTGGAGCTCGTGAAACAGGTCAAGAGGGCTATCATGTTTCAGATACTCCTGGAATGAAAAAAGGCCCCACGAGGAGGCCTTTTCATTGAGAGGAACACAAACTTTCCCGACTTGCGGGAATCACATCCCCTTCGGAGGTGGATGTTTTCTTTTGAACCGTTGGAATAACACCTTTAGTAGAATGGACACGGTAAAGCTCACTAACGCTCCAACAGCAGCTAATACACAGGTGTGGAGGATATCCCCGGAGTTGATATTCACCAGGACACTCAGCAACGTGCCTCCGGCAGTTCCTGCCTTCGTACCTCCTCCACTTACCAGGTTAGCCATCTTTCCTGTCCGCTTTTGCACCATCCTCTACAGTCACCTGACTGACTGCAGTCAGTACCGTCCCACCTACGGTGAGATAGCCGCCCAGGGCAACTATTCCGGCCGGTAAACTGATTGGTGCTGCCAACAGAGCGCCACCAGCTGCCGCTAGTGCCAAACCCACGTTTCGGAGCACTTTGAAAAACTTGGGTGTTGGGGCTTTCGCCCTTTCTATGATCGTCATACGCTTTTTGCTTTTTGAATATTGAGAAATACATTTTCGCCTCTTTCCATGGCCTCAAACACAAGTGTTTTCAGCCTGGAATCGGCAGTTTTGGAATCCGTCCCTTTACCTGGACCGATGACCTTTGAAACCGGGGCTATACAGCCCTTCAGTTCCTTCAGGGCGTCATTGGCAGGGTGAAAAAGGATGCCGCTTCTATTGGGTACATTTTTCACCAGCAAATGCCAGCCCCGTTTATCGGTGTATCGCTTTACAAGCTCATACCTCCCTTCCGGGATGCTCGATACCATCCGCTGGTTTTCCCTCCAGGGAAGCTCGATGGTGGAGCAGACCAGCTGCTCACCATCACGGAGCTTTCCGTTGGTTCCCTCCGGATAATAGCTTCTTGTGAGAATCAATTCCATCCGAACCAAAATTAGGTTTGCTGAACTGCAGGAGCACCATCAATAGCCACCAACGCCAGGGCGTTGTAGGAGCCGTTTTTTAGTGGGTAGAAGCTACCGTTCACTTCCTGATAGAACTCCACACCAAAAACCAGCATTAGTGCCTTGGTACTGTTTGCAGGCAAACCATTGGACAGGTTCACCGCAGCTTCCGCCTGTGGCCCGATTTCAATCTCTCCACTTTCAGAAGCAACCAGGGTGAAGTCATCGGCCTCAAAATCAATCTCCACCGCAGCAGATACAAATTTCAGGTGCGTAGCACCTTGAGGCGCAGCAATGGTATTTTGGGGAACAAAGCCCGGCACATTGACTACAGCTTCACCAGTAGCTCTGTCAATACTTGCGTCAAATGGCACATATATTGTAGCTCCCAGACGGCCATTTGCATTGAATTCAAAGCCCTGCAAAAGCTCCAGCTCACCATCGAGAACGTTCCGTTCTCCACGGGCACTGGTTGCATCCGCTTTGATCACCTTCACCATTTCTTTGGTCAGTCTGGAGGTCAACCGACTGTCAGAGGTACGCAGAAGTAGCGGCCTAAAGGCCGTTCTCAAAGTCCGTCCGGCTGCACCTGCACGGCCAAACTCAGCACCGTTTTCACGGGTTCTCTGAAAAGCCGGATCGTTCTGGATCCGGTCTTTGTCCACCCCGCCCTTTTCCCGGGCTAGGTAGCCATCTTTCGTTTTGTAAAAGGACATGTCACCGACCTTGCCCTTCAACTTGATAATCCCAGCTTGTCTTGCCATATCATTTGAAATTTTGATTCGTTGCTTCGTTGCAACTCTTCGAAAATCCGATAATTACGTAAGGCAGACAAAAGACTGGTTCCGGTTAGGAACATTGAATACCGTTTATTCCGATTGGTTCAAAATGAACTGCCAATGGCATTTCATATATTTACAGTATACAAAAGGCATAGATGAAGCATAGATAAAGTATGATCGAAACCAAAAGAGCCTGTATCTATCCAAAAGATGTACAGCGGATTACTGGTAAGAGTGAACGATACGGAAGGAAACTGTTGAAGAAGATCAGGGAGGAGCTCGCTAAAGACCCACACCAGTTTGTGAGTGTGGATGAGTTTTGCGAGTTCACCGGATTGTCAGCGACCATCGTTGAGCGCTACATCACCGATTGATCTTGCCAGATGAAGGCAGTCAAACGGCACTAAAATCTATGACTCTTTGCCAATAAATTTTAGCACTTTTTGCCACGATTTGAACCCAAAACGTAGGCTTTTTTGTATATTTACAGAGGTTTCGGAGTTCACCAAATGCACTCAAACCAGTTCGAATAAATTGAGAACTGAACGGTGAACCCGCTGAAATTTGTTCTTGTAACTTACTGATATATAAAGATTTGCGTTGGGTGGTTGTAATCCTGTCATCCCGACACGTTTCAAGGCAACTGGTCATCAGATCAGTTGCCTTTTTTTATGTAAAAATATTTGATTTATCCACATTTAGGGATGGGTCTGTCGTCTGTTTGTTTATATTACAGCTCTATATATTAACTACCGCTCATTTTGTCCGTTGAGGTGTATTCCATGAGTCTGTCACGTTCAAGTGGTGTGGATCTGCTTACATCATCCATGCTTATCGTTTTGCTGTTCTTTCTGGCAACACCCTCGGTGTATGCCCAATCCAATGACCCCGATCTGGCTGATCTTGAAGCGTTGTACTTCCAGCGGATCCAGGATTCCCGCATGCGTTTTGTTCAGGCGGATGTGGATTTCATGACGCACATGATTCCTCATCACGCCCAGGCACTGATCATGTCCCGCCTCGCACCGGAAAACGGAGCCAGCCGACAGGTTCAAACTCTGGCCGCTCGAATCATTAATGCCCAGGCCGATGAAATCCGTACCATGCAGACATGGCTTCGCGACCGAAATCAACCCGTTCCAATCATACATATTGACGGACTGATCATGACTGTGGAGATGGAAATGCCCAAACCATCTATGGATCACGCAAAAATGAGCCACAACTCTCATGATCATAGTTCAAATAATACGGCAAAACACACTTCGCATGAAGGGCACAACAACACGGCCCATGCTGGACATACCATGTCCGGGCATTCTGACACCACGCAACCAACTTCCAGCAACGGTGAAATGGATCACAACACGATGGACCATTCAAATATGGGCCACGGATCCATGAACCACGATGCTATGGATCACAGTGATATGCCCGGTATGCTTACACAGGAGGAACTTGAACATCTTGCCAGCGTCCATGGCGTCGAATTCGACCGGGCATTCCTTACTTATATGATCGGCCATCACATGGGTGCCGTCATTATGGTGAACGATCTTTTCGCAGCCGACGGTGCCGGTACCGACCACGAGTCCTACCGCCTCGCTGTCGATATCTACGCCGAACAAGTCACCGAAATCGAAATGATGAGGCTTATGCTTCAGGAAATCGGTCCAATGCAAACAACTGCGCCGACACCCGGCCATCACCAACACCACTAACACAAGCAATATGATGATATCTCAATGCACAACGGGTGTGTCCTCCCGTTTCAGTCAATCGATGTTCAAGGCGGTCCTGTTGACCGGTTTGGGGATGCTCACTTTTCTGAGTCCCGTACTGTCTCAAGCTCAGGCTCCTTCCCCCGATCCACGTGTCGGACTCTCACCCGGTCTTTTCGATGCCGGAGAGGCTATATGGAATCTCAAGATGGTATCCACCACCCCATCACCCCGCGATTTCATCGGTGCATTCAATACAGACCTGGCTTTCAAGGAGAATTTTGTCATCCAGGGTAATTACAATGGATTTGTTGTTTGGGACATCAGCAATCCGGCAAAACCTGAAATCGTGGTTGAGTTTCTTTGCCCGGCATCACAAAGTGATGTTTCCGTCTATGGAGATCTCCTTTTTGTCTCTGGAGAAGGTCTTGAAGGCCGGCTTGATTGCGGTACTCAGGGAGTTGCGACTACGGTAAGCGAGGAGCGTCTGCGAGGCATTCGAATCTTCGACATCAGCGACATCCGCAATCCGAAGTATGTCAGCAATGTTCAGACCTGTCGTGGATCACACACCCACTCTGTGCTGGTCGATCCAAACGATAGCGACAATGTGTATGTCTATGTATCCGGTTCGGCACCGGTCAGACCCGAGGATGAACTTCCCGGCTGTTCAAGCGCTCTGCCTATGGACGACCCCGACTCAGCCCTTTTCCGCATCGAAGTCATCAAAGTCCCATTGGCGAATCCCGAACTTGCGGCAATCGTAAACTCACCTCGAATTTTTGAGGACCTTACAGCTCCTCCAACACATGGTCCGGCACCCGAAGAAAGAGCAGCTCTTGAACGTGCCCGCGCAGCCGGTGCTTTCATTGCCCGATTCGGAGAAGAAGATCGAATCGTTCCAAATCGTATGGTTACCCAGTATCTGAATCGTATCGTTGAAGAACGTGGTGGCACTCAACCTACTGCAGCAGATAGTGCCGCATTGCGATCACGTATACAGGATTTTGTTTCTGAAGCGTTGGCGGAACGCGGACGCGGACTCAACCTCGGACCGAACCAGTGTCACGACATCACACTTTACCCTGAAATCGGCCTCGCAGGCGGAGCTTGTGAGGGCTACGGGTTGCTTCTTGACATTCGCGATCCTGCAAATCCGTTTCGACTGGATGCCGTTGCAGATTCGAACTTTGCCTATTGGCACTCTGCTACCTTCAACAATGATGGAACGGTAGTTATATTCACGGACGAGTGGGGTGGCGGAACCCAGGCAAAATGCCGTGATACGGATCCGATGGAATGGGGTGCCAACGCTGTTTTCACCATAGAGGACGGCAAAATGGTCTTCCAGAGTTACTTTAAACTCCCGGCACCCCAAACCAGCCAGGAAAACTGCGTTGCTCACAACGGATCCCTTATTCCTATTCCGGGACGTGATGTCATGGTCCAGGGCTGGTACCAGGGAGGGATCAATATTGTTGACTACACCGATCCGGCCAATCCTGTTGAAATCGCCTACCATGATCGTGGGCCAATCACTACCGAACGTCTGCAAGTTGGAGGAAGCTGGTCAGTATATTGGTACAATGGATATCTCGTAAATTCCGAAATAGCCCGTGGACTTGATATTTTTGAGTTGGTCCCAAGTCAGTATATTTCAGCTAATGAAATCGCAGCGGCCAATACTGTCGTTTTGACATACAAAAATGCTCAGGGTCAACCACGTTATGAATGGCCTGCAACCACGGCGCTAGCCAAAGCATACCTGGATCAACTCGAGCGTAACCGTGAATTGGATCGTTCTGTGTTGTCCAGCCTTCGCTCCGGGTTGGATCGAGTGAACGGATTAAGTGGTCGCGCAAAAACACGACTCATCAATGATCTTGCAACTACAGCAGAACGTAGTGCGGGTGCTTCCGGAAATCCTGCCAAAGTCAGACAGGTTTCCGAGATCATTAAACAATTGTAACCAAGATCAGGCTCGGTAAACGGTGAGCATTATGCTCAGAATTACAGAAGCATAAAGAGATGATAAACCAATCATCTCATTAAAAAGGGAAGGATGCTGCAACAGTAACCTTCCCTTTTTTGTTCAGTTACAATACCATAACTGAGGTCAACAAGGCGTCATAGTCAACCAGAATTCAACGTTGTGCCAAACGGTCGAAACATCTTTTCAACCAATCCCACGGTGATTTACTGAATCAATCCATTGACATATTCGAATATTCGGGCCAGATGCTCATCATTTCCGTAATCCAGTCGATTCTGACTCACAAAATCCCTCACCTGGCGTGACTTGTCACCAAAGAACCTTTCAACTGGACGACGTCTTGGAATAAGAGCCGTCCATTCACCGGCATCGTTTACAAAGATATAACGGGTACGTTCTTCGAAACGATCATACCTGTTTCCAGTCATGAATACGGGATCATAATTCGATTCAGCAAAGACTTTCTGCACATCTTTATACAGAGACCACTCCCCTTCAGCCAGAACCTGAAGGTATTTTGTCCTGTTCACACGCAGCCGCTCGTCATAAAAACCATTTTTGAATTTCACTGTTTTTCCATCTACGTTAAAGCTGAACTCCTGTATCACTTCCGGACGAATATATGTCGAATCGTTTCTGTGCCGGATCATGAGCAACTGACTGTATGCCTCATAGCGCATATCCACATCGTTGATTACATTCCCGGCACTGGTCTTGATTGTCCCCTTTTCCCAACGATTGTTAAAAAAAGGAGTCCCTTCCACATATCCGGCACTGGCATTGAATCCGTCGATCACGGTATTGGATTGGGTAAATTGCTGATTCATGAAGAACAGGTCAAGTTGTTGGTCCTGTGCTACCGATATCGAAGTAGCAATCAACATAAAACTAAGGGTAGTGAGTATCTTTTTCATCATCTATTGATAGTTAAGTTCCTGATAATGCATAGCATTTATATCACTTTTGGGTAACTGGAGAACCTCCATTTTAAGGTGATATCAACAGCCAACACAACTAACGTAATAATAACAACTGTTTTTGTAAAATCTCTCACATGAATATGTGATAGGTTGTTCACGAAAATGCGACTATTGTAATATCGGACACATCGATATACCAACCCTTCAAGTCTCGATCATTGACATTAGCATGTCGGCACCTACGGTCTTGGATACTTTCATATAGTGACCAATCAACGATTGCGTATAAAAAAAGGCCGGACTCTGTCAAGAATCCGGCCTTACCTACTCACTATATGTGTATGTTGTGTTTTGAGAGAGAATCGATTTTATACTCTTTACGGTGCAGAACCCTCCAGATGCGGCAGCAACCAGGGAACATTATATGCATGTGTCCATCCGAACACCCTTAATCCGTTTGTAATTGACCATATAGGCCTGGAACCAAAGAACGGGTGCTCGCCACCTTCAGGAAATCTTGGCATATTACTCACGGCCTCTAGTGCCAGTGCATAGGAGCGTTGCGTCGTGTTCACATCCACCATGAAATCCATTTTGTTGGTTTTCAGTTGCTCTGCACGCTCAAGTGCGGTGTTCAGTAAACTGCGTTCGCCACTAAGTTCAAATCCAATGATCAAACTGTGGATGCTGGCCAGGAACGATTCCGTATCGTGATCAAGTGGTTGCACATCCCGAATTCTTCTGGCGTGTCGGATGATGGCATTTTTGACATCCTCATCGCCGGTGAGCTGATAATATTGCATCAAACTGTGCGAGTTGTAATTCTGGGAATATCCGTATCTGTCGATGTTCATCGACCAACCCTGTTCAGCCTGTAGTGCCAGAGCTAGGTCTTTGCGATACTCGAACTCTGCCAGATATCGCGGATCTTTGGTGGCATCATAAACCGCCATCAGGTTATACATACCCAGGTACAGACGACGTCCGCGGAAGTCATGCTCGCCCCAGACTCTTCGAAGATAATGGTCAGCTGTGAGTTGCGCGATGTCGAGTCCGCGATGGTATCCATCCAATAGATAAGAGGCAACCCATCCCGGAGTCCAAACGTGTGCCGAAAGTACCGATACCCATGGCTGGTTTCCGTGACGACGACCCATTCCGACGTAGGGACTTGATTCTTCCATGGCCTCGTGTTCGAACCAATCGATCGTTAGGTTGGTGTCTCCTCTGAAACGCGGCTTGACCGGCCAGTGAATATTACCAACATCCATGGAGAATCTGGACATATTCTGTGCCTGAATGTAGTATTTCCTGTCACCGGTACGCATATACTGCATCCACCACATGAAATCCTGTGCAGGCTCATTGATTCCCCACATGTTCCACTCATCACGATAGTAGTTGGTCATACCATCCCCATAGTAAAACATTCCAAACCATGGCTCCCAGACCTGATTGAAAAGGAACCAATCGAATTTATATTCGAGTCCACGTTCATATGCTGCGAATCGGTCAGAAGCCGGAGCTATATTGCCAAATGCTTTGGAATCGGCATACCATTGAGGTGCCACGTGCGCATTTGGTGGATCGAGAGCCACCGATAGCGCCAGATTTCTTTCCTGAGCGTCAGGTACCTGGTCATAAAAGTGATAGACCAATTCTGTGGTTTTGGTGAGACCTGTGGCAAAATTACCCACCATGTCCCCATCCCGACGTAAACTTGCACGCTGGAAACTCATGGGACCGGCTTTGGGTGACCACAGATATGCGGTTACAACACCTGTGGCTGGATCTACCTCAATCTCTTTTGGAAACTCTTCGATGAAGTTACGGATACCAACGGTTACACCACGGGTGCCATCATTCACATCTACCCAACCCGCAGCCCGCTCAACTTCGAGCTTGTTATCGGAACCACTGCTCACGCGTGCAAAAAATCCACCCATTCTTTCATCCGCAGAGGAAGTTTGTATCGGTGGAATTCTGGTCGGTTCTGGACCCGATTGCAAGACCGATGTTTTTGCATCTGCCGAGAGGTCACCGGTAAAGACTTGCGCCTGACCTGGATTCCACCAGGCACCATCGTAATACCCGGTTGAGAATTGTCTTGCGGTACCTAATTTATACTCAAGATTCATCCCGATCGAATGGATCATATCGTTTGGCTGGACCATACCCTGGTCGAGTTCACGGGCTGCCTCATCTACCATGGGTCCGAGTCCAGTAGCAACAGCAGGATGCTCGCCTCGCAACGGGCGGCTTTTGTCAGGTGTACCGGTGTATGTAATCGTGTGATACACCCGGACATAGGATTTCCCCGCAAAAGCGTGGATTCTGGTCACGAACGGTGCCGCAGGATTATCGGCACGGTTATAAACATATTCACCCTCAATTCGGATGATGGTATGCAACGGACCCGATCCTTTTTCGATAAATGCCTGGTGTACTCTGGTTCTGGAAGCATCGATACCCCTGTCATCAAGCATATCCATAAATGAACCGCGATCTCTGATACCCGTGGCGATGATATGCTCTTCACGGAATCCATCCCCGGCAGAATTGACCTCCACAATATCCATGAATCCACCGGTGTTCCGCTTGTCAAGTTTGAATCGTAAAGTCCCGGTGTTGACTTCAATACCCCCGTACTCACGCTGATTGTTAATCACAACAATGGAGTGCCCGGATGGTGGAGTGCGACGTACATTTTCGCCATACTCGAGATAATAATCCTTGCCTGCATCGGCAAAAAAGAATACCCATACCCATTTTATACTCTTGTCGGCAGGCTCCCAATTGGTAACTTCAGTAATCTGAGAGGGTATTTCATTTCCACGTTTATCAACCACCTTTACATGGTCTGGGGAATGCAGCACACCCACCGGAAACGGTACGCCAAGTGTAATCGGAGCACCTGCTTCAGTGGCGTTCACTGTAAGCGGGATTCGGTCGTTCTTGGTCTGTGGCTGACAGGCATAGGCAAATACAGCCACAACGGCCATCAGCAAGGTAATTCGGAGTTTTGATAACATGGCAGTAACTGAAGTTGATTCAAAAAACTCCCCCGTGCTTCACGCACGAGGGAATTAAGAGTGATGAGAGAAATTTCCTAGAAGTTTCCGAGCATCGGGAATAATTTGCGGATTTCATCTTCTGTTGGTTGATGACCGTATTCCGCGATTTCAAAGGACTCCACATAACGGATTCTTGAGGCAGCTGCGCCATAGTATTTACGAAGTGCTGGCATGTGGACATCCTGGACATTCGGTCTTTCCCAACGTTGGGCCAACCAGGCACGTCGTGCCGCCGGATCTGTTGGAACTTCTTCAAGTCGTCCGCCAACCCATGGTAACCACTCGTACATTTGGGATGGGTGGGCATCGAGACCATCGATTTTCTTCTGCAGGGTCTTATCGATTCCGACTACGATATCGTGCTGAAACGGATACGGGAACCTGAATCGGTCCTGCATGTATAGAAATACCGGGTTTTTTGTAAGTGTCGGTGTGTCGGGAGTTACGTTGGGTACTACAACCATATAAGCGGCATCCATGACGAGTACACCGGCATAGCGGTGGTCAGGGTGATAGTCATTGGTTCTGAGTCCAAGTACAACGTCGGCGTTCCATTTTCTGATTTCACGGATGACCTGCTGGCGAATATGAAGATGTGGCAGGAGTTCCGCATCATGATTGTCGAGTACAACATACTCTTTCACACCCAGACGACGGGCAGCTTCCTGTGCCTCGGCCATACGTATCTTTGCCAGCATTCCACCACCGATTTCATGGTGACCGGCATCACCGTTTGTGATCGATACAAACTTCACTTCGTGCCCCATTTCGGCCCAAAGAGCTGCCGTTCCACCCATTTTGGATTCTGCATCATCCGGGTGTGCAAATATTGCGATAATTCGAAGTGGTTTATCCTGTGCCATGGTTTCTTTGGCGATTGCCCCTACGCAGAAAACTGCGATCAACAGTGTTAAAAGTGTTTTTTTCATGATCCTTTGATTTGGTTGCGTTTTCATTTTCCTAACATCGGGAAGATTTTTCTGATCTCCTCTTCGGTCGGTTGGTGACCATACTCAGCGATTTCGAACGATTCGGCAAAACGGACCCGTGCCGCTTTATCCTTGCCATACCATTTTTCAAGCGAGGCACGAGCTGCCGGACTGACTTGCATCCAATTGCTGAATGCCCCTTTCAGCCATTCAAATCGTGCGTCTTTATCCTGTGGTACCTGATCCAGAAATCCGCCAACCCAAGGAGTCCACTCATAAACCTGTGATTCGTGGGCATCGAGGGCATACATTTTCTGTTCGAAAACTTCATCTATGGCTACAGTGATATCATGCTGAAATGGATAGGGATGTCTGAATCCATCCTGCATGTACAGAAACACCGGATTTTTCGTAAGTGAAGGTGTATCAGGAGTTACGTTGGGTACGACTACCATGTAGGCCGCGTCCATGACCAGGACTCCGGCATATCTATGGTCCGGATGGTAATCGTTGGTGCGAAGTCCAAGTACAACATCTGCGTCCCATTTTCGGATTTCCCGGATAACTTGCTGACGTATGTGTAAATGGGGTAAAAGTTCAGCGTCGTGGTTATCCAGTACAACATATTCTTTGATGCCAAGTCTGTCGATCACTTCCTGGGTTTCAGCACGGCGACGATTTGCAAGAGGTCCACCACCTATTTCATGATGACCCGCGTCACCGTTTGTAATAGATACAAATTTGACTTCATGACCCATTTTGGCCATCAGGGCAGCAGTGCCTCCCATTTTGAATTCAGCATCGTCAGGATGCGCAAAAACCGCTATCACTCGCAGGGGCTTATCCTGCGCAACAGATACCGAAACGAACAAGAGTATTGTAAATAATGCGGTTATCAGTTTTTTCATAGTTTGTATTAAAAAATAGGGAGTGCGAGGCTTTGCCATCCCCACACTCCCATGGGGTAATAAACATCCGTTACAGGGTTGTCAACAGATAGGATGTGATCTTATCTGTGTTCTTCGTTTTGCTGCATGCCAGGTGACACGTCGATTTCACGTTGTGGAATCGGGAACAACATTTTCGGGCTGTATCCTTTTGATTGCATCACACTTGCAGCCACACCAAATCTCTTGAGATCGGCCCAGCGGTGATTTTCAAAAGCGAGCTCAACTCGTCGTTCCTGCAGTAACTTCTCGGCAAATGTACCCGGTGTACTGGCATCAATTGGTCCGAGTCCTGCACGGGCTCTCACCTGGTTGATCAGTCCATAAGCTTCTGTACCTTCACCAAGTGCTTCAGCAAGCATCAGCAATACATCTGCATATCTGAATACCGGCCAGTTCAGGTCAGAATCGTTGTTCGTGAATGGTTCACTGCGGAATTTCAGAATCCAGTAAGCATCTACGGTCAATCCTGTAGCCGGGTTCACATAGCTGTTGGCCATAGAGATGTTGCGACGGAGGTCACCTTCTTCATATGCCAGCCACATGTCCTCTGTCGGACGATTTCTCGCGTTACCTAAACCGTTTTGCAGGTTACCGTTGGGCGAGAAGTAGTTGGTAAATGGTGATCCTGTCCCGAAACCACCGGCACGGTACTGGATTTCGAAGATCGATTCCGCATTGTTCTCATTGGCGACACCCCACAGGTTGGCATAGTTGTCGACCAGTCGATACTGACCCGAGTTTACGATGGCACGAAGTGCAGCTTCAGCCTGACTACGTTGACCCAAGGTCAAATACACCTTGGCTAGCAGGGCATTGGCAGCACCTTTGGTGGCACGTCCAAGGTTTACACCTGTGGAAGTCTGGGGCAGAAACTCAACAGCCTGAGTAAGGTCTGTAGCCAGTCTTGTCATGATTTCAGTAGCGTTACTCTGTACAACTGCCGCATTGATGTCGGTCACTTCGCTGAGAATCAACGGTACCTTATCGAATGCAATCGCCAGATGATAGTAAGCCAGTGAACGCAGGAACAATGCTTCACCTTTAATTCGGTTCTTCAGTGCGTTATCCATCGTGATGGCATCGATCTTGTCAAGAATGATGTTCGCTCTGGTAATTACAACATAAGAATCACGGTACGCATCGCCAACGAACTGGTTCAACGCGTTTTCTGTGAACACGTTGACTACTGCAAATTCGTTTGCAAGTCCGGTCACATCAGGACCCTGATCCGTGTTGTCTGATCTCATTTCAAACATGACCCAATAGCTTTGATTGTACGTTCCATTTGCCTGGAACCCGCCATAGGTTGCATTAATGGCCAATACAAAGTCATTGGCATTCGTGTAGAAGTTATCTACGTTTCGCTGTGATATAGGCGAAAGGTTCGTGAAGTCATCCCCGCAGGAGACCAGAAACATCGCCATGATCAAGACATAAATTTTTGATTTCATGATCTTTTCCTTTTTCAATTTCTATGGCCTTAAAATGACAGGTTGATACCGACAGTGAAGGTTCTCATAATCGGATATGCTCCGTAATCTTCACCTTGTGTTAACATACTCGCACCAGCCCAGTTGTTTACCTCAGGGTTGTAACCGAGGTAGTTGGTCCAGGTGTACACGTTGTTTACAGAACCATAGATTCTGGCTCTACTGAGTGTGGTTCCGAGTAATCGGCTTGGCACATTGTAAGCCAGAGTGATATTTCTGATTCGGAAATAGGTTGCATCCTCAACCTGGAAGTCAGACGGACGGTCGTTACCACCATGAAGACCTGTCTGACGGTCAGCTCGTGGGAATTTTCCATCTCCTGGATCTTCAGGTGATTTCCAGCGATTGTTGAATGCAGCATAACTGTTAAAGTTGGCTTCACCATTCTTCAAGTGACGGCTGGTCAGGTTCAGGACCTCACCACCAACTACACCCTGGAAGAATATGCTGGCATCAAAGTTTCTGTATGAGAAACGGTTTGTGATACCGAAGATATAATCGGGCATGTAGTTACCGGTGATAGTACGGTCGTTCGGAGTGATCCGTCCGTCGCCATCAATATCCTTGAACTTGAAGTCACCAAGACTCGGAGCCGGTGCCAATGGATCTGGCTTGCGGTTGTCGAGGTCATTTTGTGTCAGGAACAGTCCATCTGTTACATATCCATAGTAGCTACCGATCGGATGTCCGACCATGGTAATGTGACGGATACCAGCACCACCTGCTGACAAAATTGGATCTCCTTCAGGACCAAGTTTCAACACTTCGTTATGGTTGGTCGAGTAGTTGAAGTCGGTTGTCCAGTTAAAGCTTCCTACGATGTTTCTTGTAGTTACTGCAAATTCAAAACCTTTGTTCAGTACTTCACCAATGTTTGTCAGTGCTGTCGTATAACCAAACGCTGAAGGAATGTTCACATTCAATAACAGGTCACTGGTGATTGAGTAATAGTAGTCAAAAGTGAAATTGATTCTATCCTCAAGCATACCAAGGTCAAGTCCTACACCTGTTTGAGTTGTGGTCTCCCAGCTCAGTTTCTGGTTACTGATCGTGAACGGAGCCGCTCCACCAGTTACTGCATTATTGAATACATAGTTCTCGGAACCAAGTAGACCAATTGCACCATAGTTTGGAATCAGGAAGTTACCTGTCTGACCGTAACTCGCACGAACTCGCAAATAGTTGATTTGTGGCAGATCATCCAAGAAATTCTCGTCTGAGATCAACCACCCTGCTGAGACCGATGGGAAGTAACCCCACTGATTCGAACGTCCGAAACGTGATGATTTGTCAGCACGCAACGACAAAGTTGTGAAGTATTTTCCTTTATAGGCATAATTGACACGACTCAGGTATGACATGAGCGACCATTCTTCGGCCTGACTGAATCCACCCGCGATTTGTCCACCGTTGAGTGTTTTGACAAGGTCATCAGGGAAGTTGATGGCATACACCATGTTCTGTCCGATTTCTTCCTTCTGAGCAGTGAATCCAAGCAAACCTGAATATCTGTGATCTCTGTGCTCACCTGAATAATTCAAGGTATGCTCAGTAATCCAGTTGAAAGAACGGGATGCATTTGATTGACCATAAGGATCACCAACTACCTGTGTACGATATCTGAAATCACGTGAAAGATAGAAATCACGTTTGAAGTCGTTGATATCGGCTCCGAGGTATGCACGGTAGGAAAGCTCGGGCAGGATTTTATAATTGGCATAGGTTGTTGTAAACATTCGGATATGTTTAATGCGGTCATCATGATATTCGATAATCGCTAACGGATTACTTGCATCTGTCATACCGCCACCAAGGTGTGCCTGGTTGTTTGTCTGGTTGATCGATCCGTCTTCGTTACGTGGCCTAACTGTAGGTGAAGTCACGATACCTGAATACACGACTCCTGGAGGAATCGAGAAATAAGGGTTGCTTGTTGGCAGACGTTTGTGATCTGAGTAGGATGGATTAAGTGTTACACCGATATCCAATCTATCATTGATTTTGGCATCGATGTTCGCCATGATACTGTAACGGTCGAATCCTGTACGCTCAATGATACCATCTTGTGAGTAATATCCACCGGAGATGTAATATCCAACGTTTTCATTTCCACCGGCAACAGAAATATTGTTACTGCTGGTAAAGGCACGATTGAACATTTCACTCTGCCAGTCGGTATCGGTACCATCCCAGTTGACAAAACTTTCAGGGATGAGTACGTTGGCATCGTTCGGACGACCTTCGTTGGTACGAGGATTGATCAGGGTCATACCCGGATACTTCTGAAAGAAGTTGTTGTTTCGGGCGTCGATAGTGAAATCGATGAGTTCCTGTGCATTCATCAGTTCAATACGACGTGCCGCTTCTTGCATTCCCCAATAGCTGCTATAGCTGATTTTCGGTCCTGAGCCATCACGAATACCACGGTTAGTTGTAACAAGTACAACACCGTTGGATCCACGTGAACCGTAGATAGCCGAAGCAGAGGCATCCTTTAGAATTTCTACGGATAGAATGTCATTCGGATTGATCGTAGCCATCGGATTCACCGGAGGTTCAGTGTAATTCGCTGCAAGGCGCAGGTTACGACCTTGTAATGCTGAATTTCTCGAAAATGGGAATCCGTCGATTACATACAGTGGATCAGTACCCGCTGTAACTGTGGATACACCACGAATTCTGATTTCGGGTCCGGCACCTGGTTCACCACTTGATTCTTGAACCTGTACACCAGCCAGACGACCCAGAATTGCGTTTTCGAAACTGGCAGATGGGATTTCACGAATCTGTTCCATAGGTACTGATGCGATGGAACCTGTGATTTCACGACGCTGTTGAGTACCATATCCTACGACGACAAGGTCATCCAGACCAAGAATGTCTTGAACAAGTTCGATGGTGATATCAGTGCGTCCATCGATGTTAACCTGCTGTGCACGGTAACCTACATATGAAACAAGCAAGGTGTTTCTATCAGCGGGAACGTTTGCAATTCTAAAGTTACCATCAATGTCGGTAGCAGCTCCAATGGTAGTGCCCAGTACCTGGACAGCCACTCCTGTAAGCGCTTCCTTAGTTTGCGAATCGATAACTCGTCCGCTAACAGCTCTTACTTGTTGGATTACCGGAGCAACAACTGGTGGTTCAATTGGCGCTGGTTTTTTAACCAACACAACTTCGCGACGACGGGATAGCGCCGCTTCGAACTCTGTATCTGCCAGAGCCAGGGTCAAAGCATCGGCTACCGACTGGTTGTGGAAGTTAAACTCTACTTTTTTGTTCAACAACGGCATGTCAGGATTGAACGCGATACCCAACTGGGCTTGACGCGCTATTTCCATCAATACCGATTTTAGTGATTCATCTTTAAACTCGGCATTTACTACACGCTGAAGATCAATGATGTCGTCTCTGTACTCACGTACAGTATAAAACAGCATATTACTTCCACCTGTAGGCGCAAAGCTCTGAGGCTTAAATGCAGTAGCTCCCGGTGCCTGCGCGCTCATAGCGGCTGGAATCACCAAAAGACAAACTGCCATAAGTATATGGTACAGTGTTGCTCTCATAGACATACCTTTTTGACTGGTTGGATTTAACTAAGCCACCTTTTGTCTGCATCTATTGACAATTGAAAACAAACCAAGGCGACTTTTTTGGGTTTTGGGTTTTTATTTCTGGTTATCTCGAATAAAAATCTTGTTATCAATGACCTCGTATGACAGATCAACCGAAAGTGCAATTACGTTCATCACGTTTGCAAGTGATCTGCTGTCGATAACTGCGGTTAAACGGCGATCAAGAATCTTCTTGTCTTCCAATACTACCTCAAGATCGTACCACCGTTCGAGTTGATTAATAACTTCTTTTAATGTGCTTTGATTAAATGATAACTTACCCTCGATCCATCCCAGATAATCATCCGGGTCGACCCATTCCATATCGATAGTATTCGTGTTTGACGACACCCGCGCTAATTGTCCGGGCTTGAGTACTATCGAATTCTGTTCCTGTCCGCCGTTTGACGTTACGGCTACACTTCCACTTTTGACTACTACTTTAATCTGATCTTCATCTGGATACGCACGAACTCCAAAGTCCGTTCCCAGAACTTGAATTATTGTGTTTCCACTTCTGATTATAAATGGCCGATCAGGAGAGTGCGCTACATCAAAGTAGGCCTCACCCGTCAGCTCAACTTCCCTAACATCCCTTGCAAAAACATCTGGCATCTTGATGCGGCTATCTACACTGAGATTCACTTTGGTACCATCGCTCAGCTGCACACTGGCGCGCTGACTACGATCTGTTGTGATCTCTCTGAATACTACTTCCTGAATATCTTCATCCGTTGTATTAAACATCACATAGGTCAACATCACACTGGTCAGCACTGTAAACAGTAAAATCGCTGCCATGCGTACCAACTGGACATACTTTCTATTTATGAATCCATGCTGACCAATTACTCGGGCAACTCTATCTGTCTCCTGGACTTTCGACACATCTGGTGCACCGGACTTCTCCATTACTTTTTTCCAATCAGATTCTTTATCCGATTTGAGCAATGTGACGTCTTGCCATGGAAATGCAGAAGCGTTCCAAAGATATTTATACTCTTGAAACTCTTTGGCAAATTCAGCATCCGATCGCAATTTCTGCTCAAATTGATCTACCTCATGAGTATCCATCAAGCCGTCGAGATAACGAACTATTTGTTCTGAATTGTCGATATTGTGTTCTTGTTTGTTCATAACTATAAATCCAAGACAGTTGATAAGACGACATCCCCTATTCGGACGTCAAATTATTTTTGATTTAATTTTATTCGTAGGAATTTCATGGCTTCGGTCATCTGGTTTTCGACCGTTTTGGGTGAGACGTTCAAGACGGTTGCCACTTCTTTTATGCTAAGACCATGTTGTCTATGTAAGACAAACACCAGATTTCTCTTGGGAGGTAATTGCCTTACGGCTTCCCGAATGGCAATACGGATTTCATTGGCAATGATTTCATCATCGGTGTTCTGACTGGAAATTTCCGACTCATGAGCAGCCTGTTGCTCATACTGACGTCTACGCTGTTCTTTTTCAATGTAATTCAAGGCCTGATGATAGACCGCTCGATATAGATAGGGCTTGAGGGTTCCGGTTACACAGAACTTTTCTCGCGACGCCCATATTTTGATGAATACTTCCTGTGCAACTTCTCTTCCGGCATCAAATGATTTCACATACTCTGTAGCAAAAGTGGCAAGTTGTATGTAATACCGGTCAAAAACGGATTTAAAAGCCATAGAATCTCCCTTGCGAATACCTTCTACCCACTGGGACTCCAAATCCATTAAATTTCCGGAATTATTCACCTACACACCTTGTTTGATACTACTCTCGAGCAATACACCACCCCATAATTGAATTTTGCAGTGCGGACGAGTAAATTAATTGCTATTGAAACTGAACAGACACGAATTTTGTATACTTTCAACAATATAATGCACAATTCGCAAGTTAGTTATAGTGATTGTTCTTCCCAATGATTTAATAAATTTTAATCAATCAAGTAAACCATGGGCATCTCAAGACGCGATTTTATTGTAAAGACCGGACTGGTTGGTGCTTTTGCCGCTTTCGGTTCAACATCAAAACTTTTCGCTTTTAATCAGGGTACGTTTACAACCATCCGACGGAATGTTGGCATCTACTCCAATCGCGGTGGCACGATTGGCTGGCTTGTCAATTCGGATGCATCTGTTGTCATCGACTCACAGTTTGCCGATACTGCACCAGATTGTATTGATGGAATACAAGACATGAGAACAGCCCAAATAGATGCTCTTATCAATACACACCACCACGGTGATCATACCGGAGGTAATGGAGTTTTCAAACCGAAGGTAAAGAATATTATTGCACACGAGAATGTTCCGATTTTACAGCGGCAGCAGGCTCAAATGCGGGGGGATGAATCCGTTACTGGAATTCCAGATACTACTTATTCTGACCTTTGGAGGCGGGATTTTGGCGACGAAACCATCCGTCTGAAGTATTATGGTCCTGCACATACATCCGGTGATTCTGTAATTACTTTTGAAAAAGCTAATGTCGTCCATATGGGCGATCTGGTCTTCAATCGGGTATTCCCTTTTATTGATCGCCCGGGAGGAGCTAATGTCAAGAATTGGATCAAGCTGCTAAATGGGGTACTGGCCGATCATGATTCAAGCACGTTGTATATTCTGGGACATGGACAACCTAATTTGGGTATGGTTTCCAGAATGGATGCATTGGTGCACATGCGTGCTTATTTGGAAGCACTGGTTGAGCATGTTGATAACGGCGTTTCGCAAGGACTCTCTCGCGAAGAAATCGTTGGCATTGCATCACTACGCGGATTCGAAGACCACATCAGCTTTGGTCCCAGATTGTCATTGTCATCAAACCTTGAAGTGGTATACGACGAATTGACCTCGCACTTGGATCAGTAATCGTATTTCCAGCGGACGTCAACTCCTGTATGATAACTATCAGAACCGGTCACAATCAGCTCAAGGTTGCGCTTGAGTTGATATTCTATTATAACCTGAGACAGGGGGTTGTTACCAAGTTCCTGCAAGATGGCTACAAAAAGCCGGTTTGATATAAATTTTCCCGCCTTGATAGTTGTACCCGTACTCCCTGATGCACGGGTATTCTCAATTTGCAATAAATCAATTCCAAGCCTGTCTGTGGCCAGCTGCTCCACTCGATCCAACAGAATGTCAACAGCAGCATCGGCAACGGTTGACTCCGACCTCCCGGTAATCGTTTGCTCCCAGGCCATCAACGAATGGAAAGGTCGACCGAACACAGTGTAACTGATGATATCTTGTAATTCCATCTCCGGATCACTCTCATAGGAAAACGTGGGATTTTCAGCCGTACCTCCGATTACATACCAAATTTTGATATCACTTGGCTGTCTTAGCGCATACAAGGTTTTGATCTGGAGTTGCGGGTTTGCCGGCGGACCGCTAAATACCACATCCCCTTGATCAAAGGTGAATCGTTTACCCAATTGCATCACATACCCATCATTCACGCCCATACGTCCAAAAACTTCGATGTCCTGACCTCTGGATTTAACAAGGTCTAGTTCGCCATTTAGCTGAAGTTGTATCTCTGGCCGTGCCCTGTTCCGAACCCAAAAATTCCGGTCCGTAGTGACCTTGAGTTCCATAGTAGTATTGTTCCAAAGCTCAAGACCGTCAAATACAGAACCCTCTTCATCATCAAGTAATACTTCTTCAACCGTTCGTTCCCCGAAATTATCGAGATAAAGAAATCCCCTCTCAAGTGTCAGATTCCCTTTTAGTTCAGGAGAACTCACACTCCCTGTAAGATCAGCTCGCATGGATATAAGTGCTTGAATATCTCGTGTGTCATATACCCGGAAATTCTGCGCAGAAAAATTCAGACTGACCAAATCAGGCACAAATCCATTTAAGATAATCTCACCATTGGCCCTAAATGTGCCACCACTTTGCATGCTAAGATTCTGGATTCGGATGCGATCACGCTCAAACTGTACATTGGACTCAATGTTTCTGAGCACAATATTATTCTCGACAAGCATGATGTTGCCCCTTACCAGTTGAAAGTGTCCCTGTATCTGTGGGGCGTCATAATAACCACGTATACCCAGATCCATGGTGAGGACACCATTGAGATTTCTCGCTACTGACCTGTCTAAAAATTGATTTAATGCCGTGAGGTTGAAACCAGTGGTTTTAACTGCCAAATCCATCTGAGCTTCATCTCCAAGGTCTATCGGATTGAAGGTTCTCCAGTCCAACTGAAATGGAACGGTTCCTGACATGTAAGCCACTTCTTGCCCCGATGAAACAACTCTGGACGTCAGAGCTAATCGATCCTGATCAGGATGAAATTGCCATCCAAAGTCGAAGTGGTCGATAGGTACTCCAGAAAGCCTCCCATCACCAAATAAGACTTCACCTATAAACTCGGGTGATCCCGCTGTTCCAGCCAATGTCCCACTTGCGCTGATATTACCCGTTGTCCCCTCCAGCCCCATTTCTAACAGGAACGCTGCTTTATCAGTCAGATTCGTTTCATTGATTTTGAATTGGCCCATTACCGGTTGGTCAAAGAAATCGTCATCAAATTCCGTCGGATTTCCTGGTAGAAAAGGGACATCTAACACGATTTCAGCCCAGATTTGTTGGGTTTCGTATAAGTTCATTTGGGCCGTGAGTCTTCCATCACTCAATTTTGTATCTAATGTGATGGTTTCCAATGCCAATCCTTTGTAATTAAACTTGCTCAGCACCAGATCTGTAGTAACATCATATCTCTCGGCGACCAGGTCTATGTCGAATTCTATATCTCCGGTTAGGTAACCATCGACTGTCAATTCCTGTTCCATCAAGGCATGGGACATAGCCAGGTCCAGATCTCTAAGATGTAAAAACCCCTGATAAGTATTCATATCGGGTTGATTTAAACCTAACGTCACCTCTACTCCGGTTGATCCTCGCAAATAAACCGGATCTATTGAGATCAGTCCTTCATCGAGTATAAAGCGAAATGGTCTATATAATTCAATGCTTTTGCCTTCCGATTTTAGCTGCAGCATTGACGTTTGGATAGTGTAGGTATCACGTAGAAGTTCATAATCGGCCAGTGTTGACAACGTAAATACCTCGTCTAATTCGGCACTTACTCTGTACTGACCTGAGATAATTTCGCCATCTGTAGATCCATACGTTCTTACCCAGAGGTCATCGAGGATATACTGCCCGATTTTTAGAGCTGAAACACGTGTATCTGATTCGAATTCAAAAGTTTCGGTACCGCCAACGGTGGCAACCATATCGATTTTGTCGACAAATAGGGTATCAAATACAATACTATTGAGTTCGGCTCTGATGTTCAGATTGGTTCTTCCGGCTGGAGTTCGCAACGTCCCGCTGACTTTACCGTTTGCCGATAAAACCTCAGCACCTGTAATCGGAGCCAGTGGACCTATATCCAATAATTCCAAAGCAAAATCCAGTTGATTTCGAATATCTCCTATGTCGGTGATATTTTGTGTCAGCCGGAGATCAGCTTTCGCAAAAGAGCTGGCCAGTTTGGTATCTGTCAATTTCAAAAGACCACCATCAAGTATAAAATCGGATGTCAGTGAATCCAGTTTTGCACCATTGATGTCACTCGAACCCAATCTCACGGTCCCTTTCAAGGTCAGGGTCTGGGGATCAATCCCGGAACCTATCGCACTCATGGACAATTGAATGGAGCTTGTAAAATCTTCCATGCTGGTAAAATCCCGAGCATCAATATTGTTTCCTTCAACCAACAAATTATATGATGGTACATCCGAGAGCCATTGCTGTATATACGCCTCAGCTATGAATGCACTATTGTTCATAGTGATATCAGAAGTGATGTTCAGATTGTCCTTAGTGATTGATGCACTTAGTTTTACATCATCAAAGCTAAGATCAAATATTGATGATTTTGTTATTCTGGACTCGATGCTCCACGATTCTTGACCTGGAGTAAATCCTTCACCGTTTCCTATGGCAAATAGCTGAATCCAACCGTTGAAAGTTGTATCATCTGCCCAGAATCCTGGGTTGAAACCATCTGAACGTACTTCAAAACCCCATTCTTGACGTTCAAAAAGATCTCCAATCGTTAGCTGGGTATGGATATGCTCTCTGTTTTTACTCATCGACAAATTTGCCAGAAGATCACCGTTATCCAGTGAATAATCAGCATTTAATCGTGTGATGGAATACTCATCAAAGACCAGATTCTGCACCAGAAGGGATCCTTTTAATTTAGCCAATGCATATGAATCGACATCAATCAGACCTTCCGTTCCGAACTCCAATCGTGAAATTTTTGGCATCTGTTGATCACCGGTAAATACCGTTGCATCAAGATTTGATATTTCGATTCGGACTGATGTCAGCTGAATTCCGCTATCAATTTTCAATCCGGCATGTAGATCAAAGGATTCAAGTCCGTGTGCACTAAGCCCGGCATACACGTTTAAATTGTTGAACGATCCGGTGACGCCAGCCCTCAGTTCTACGTTCTGTACGAACAGTGTGGAATCCGTAAAGTTGGCAACATCCCTCCAGGATAATGGCAACATTGTAGCCTGGATATCGGTTACGGTTGTACTCTCATCAAATGTACCAACGACGTCAAGCAATGTAGAACCTGTGAATAATACCAACTTATCCAAATTGACAACTCCTTCGTCATACCCCGCCTCCATTTCAAAACGTATATCCTCATCAAATCTACTATCGCGAATAGTTAGACTCAGATTCTTCAGGCTCCCTCTAAATCCATCCTTTAACAGATCAAAAGAAGCAGAGACATCAAGATTGCTGATGGATAAGTCACTATCGGTGAATGTGGCACTTTGAAATCCGATACTTCCTCCTTGAAGTCGAATGAGGTTAATGGATACTGGAAAATTCGATTCTTTCTCAGATGGAGCGATATCCGGGTCCGGGACCGGCAATAACTTTAAAATGTTCCATGTACTGTCTGCATACTGTTCAACGTTCAACTCCGGAGCATATACCGATATTTCGTTGATTTTGAGTCCACCACCAAGTAATGACCATAAGTTATAATCAGCTATGATTGAATCTGCTTTAAGTACTGCATCACCACTTTGGTCAGCAATCTTTATTCCTTGCACAACAATATGTTTAAATAGATCACCTCGTATATTATCTATGTGCAATTCTCCGTTTAAAGTTGAAGATGCCACCGAAATAACGGTGTTTTTTACGTAATTCCGAGCCCAATCCGTAGTCAACGCCCATCGAACTCCGACAAGCAAGATCATTAGTGCAAAGAGTACAGACAGTACGATCTTAAGCCATTTCGGCATGGTTCGTTTTAATATGTTTTTTGATTCTTTCATTTGGTTTTGAGTATCAAAAAGCATGTCCGATGTTGAAATGGATTCCGATACGTTGCATTCTGCCTCCGTAATCCACTCCATTGTAGATAGCTAAATCTTGTTCTGTCGGATTCAACTTATATCCAAAATCCAGTCGTATAGGACCAATGGGTGACCTATACCTGATTCCAAATCCGGCTCCATATCGTAGATCGCCCAAATCGATTTCATCTCGGGTGAGCCAAATCTGTCCACCGTCCAGAAAGAATGCGATACCTAATCCACGATAGATAAACGGCAATTCCTGGCGTAGTTCGACATTAAAAGAGGCCATATGGCGCCCACCTATTGGTACATACCTCCAAAAAGATCCATCTTCTTCAAATACAGCTCGTTTGGGACCAAGATTCCACCTGCCCCAACCTCTAACAGAGTTTGTACCACCAATATAGTTCAACAAACTTGCGGGTAATACTTCCTCTTCATCGCCCAAAATAAAATTTGAATTGGTCCTGAGGGCCAGCTGCGTTGTTCTTGATACATCAAAGAAGCGCCGTATGTCAAGACCAAATCTTTGGTAGGTCAATGAACCTGTATTAAACGGTCCGGATAACTCAACATAAGGTCTGATCGCCCACCCAGCTTCTTGTTCCAGAAACGATGGACTGTAATACCCTGATAACTTGATCGTAGACTGACGATACGTTTGAGTACTATCGCGGAACAACTTCAGATCATTGTCAAAAGCCTCTTGGTTAGTTGTAAACTCATAGGATATGGTACCGGCAAGGTCTCTGCTATATTGGTATACAAAGCTGCTCACAGCCCCAATCCGGCTAACAAAGAAGTTTCTTTCAACCAAGCGCTGGGCAAATGGCGACACGACAACAGAACTGTTCGTGTTAAAAATATACGGCATCAAATAGTCGGCACTAAATCTTTGTTCAATAAACGAAGCCCGGGCTGTCACGCCCAGATTATGGGCATTCCCAAACGGATTTCGGTGCATCCATGTGACCGATCCTCGAACGATTTCCTCCGTACCGGCTCCGGCCAATACACTCACAGAACGCAAGGGATTCTCCCGAACTCTTACTAATAAAGTTGCTGTTGAGTCTCGGGGTTGTTGAGGCAAACTGATCGTAACAAATCGGAAAAGATGATGGCTGAAAATCTCCTGCTGGGCACGATTGATCCTACGTTGATCATATACCTGACCAATTCGTAGCCCCGATTCTCTGATAACATGAGCTTCTGATACCGTTTCATTACCCTCAACAATAAACTCATTTAAGTAGGTTACGGGTCCCGGATCGATTTGAATAATAATATTCGCTCGAAAGCTTAGTGAATCTACGGTGGCCTCCAAATTCGTTTTGGCAAAGGCGTAACCCATATTTTTCAACGCCGTCTGAATCTCACCGACTACTTCATCTTGTCGTATCGTTTCGAATCGTCGTCCTTCCCGGAAGTGTAATTTACTTAATGTACGTTCGAAGGTTTGGTTCTTCAGAATAACAGCTTCATCAGCATCTGTACCTTCAATAACGCACACCACAGAGTTGATAATGATCTGTGGTCCCTCCTCGACAATGAAGGTGATATTTCTTTGCCAGGGTTTTCGTCCCTCATCTATCCTGTGCCTGACCTGAACTCGTGGAAATCCACGTCGTTGATAAAACCTTTCAAGCCTTATCACATCGCGTCTGACTTCGGGCTCAGCAAATACTTCACCTTGCCGTTTCCAAAATCTCAAATAGGCATAAAATGGAGTGGGCTGACTAGCAATCACCTCAAGTAAAACCATATCAGAATAGACCTCGTTACCCGATATCTCAACCTTCCTGATCCTAATGTCAGTATCTTCCTGAAATGCTTCAACTTGTATTGGAAAGCACATGCATGCCACCAACAACCAGAACAGTTTCCTGTCCAAACGAATGTGACTCTCCGATTTTTCTAAGTGTATTACCAAAGTAACCCGGTTATTCGTGACATTTATTTAGTGAGCATTTCATTTGATGAAGTATCTAAACGAAGACAACTGCCATTTCATTGAGCCCAAAATGTCAAATTATTAATCCTTTATGGATTTTTACCCACATTTTGGTCAATTATACTATATTTTCTTATCAAATTGGAACATATTTAACGGTTTATACATCATCTGCAACAATAACGAATCTTTCTACAGCATGACATCCTATATCAGAATATTTTTACCGTTTTTAACGCTTATCATACTCAGCTCATGTCGGTCTCCATCCGAAACCTGGTCTATATCTTATGATCCGCCGGGTGCAACAACCGAGACCAAATCGTTGGACATTCAACATAAACGGACCATCGGTGCTGATGGTGTCTGGGTTTCGAATGAGTTTGACGGAGGGCGACTGAATGACTTTTATCACATCGATGAGAACCGATTCAGGGCGGAGATCCATCCCGAAAATGCACCCATCAACAGAAGTGCCTGGTACGCCTTCAGAGTTTGGTCAGAAGAAGATCGACAAATCGAGATTGAATTGGTCTATCGTGATGGACAACACAGATACATCCCAAAATTAAGTACAGATGCCATCCAATGGGCAGTAATTGATAGTTCCAGATACACGCATGATCGTGAAAACCTATCAGCAAATTTGGTACTGAACGTGAGTAGCACCCCACTCTGGGTCTCTGCTCAGGAACTATTCACCAGCTCACACTTTAGGGTCTGGCTGGACACGCTCTCTCAATCGACTTTTGTTGATCTCGATGTTATTGGTACATCCAAACTTGGTAGAGACATCCATAGATTGATCATCAATGATACCGGAAACGAAATGGCGCCGGCAATCATAGTAACTGGTCGCCAGCATCCACCCGAAGTTACCGGGGCATTAGGGCAGCGCATATTCATTGAGACCATACTGGGTGATGACCCCATCGCCCAAGCCTTCAGAAAACGATACCAGGTTATAGTTTACCCACTGGTAAATCCAGATGGTGTTGACGAAGGACACTGGAGGCATAATGCAGGTGGTGTTGACCTCAATCGTGATTGGGGGCCATTCAACCAACCCGAAACCAGAGCTATTCGAGATGACCTTCTTGTATTCAAAAATCGTGGATTGTCAGTTTTCTACTCACTCGATTTCCACAGTACTTCCTATGATGTTTTTTATACGATAAACAAAGACATTCCTGTTCGTGTCCCCGGACTCACTGACAAATGGTTGGAAGGTATAGTGGATAGAGTTCCGCATTATTCCATAAGGGAGGAACCCTCTGGTGTGGCCCCTCCAATTGCTAAGAATTGGATGTATCACACATTTGATAATGCGGATGGTGTGACCTACGAGGTTGGCGACGACACCCCAAGAGAACTCATTGATGAAGTCGTTTCTGCGGCAGCACTGAGTTTGATGGAGCAGTTGTTAAATGTAGATTGATCATTTAACCGCCATTATTTGTTTAATCTATTCATTTTTTTGTCTAATATGAGAACCAAATTCAGCTCGGAACTATAATCGACCTACTCATGCGACAAACTATAAAAAGCTTTTTCTTTGCCACCTCTATCGTGTTTTTCGCTCTTGGCATGGTAAGTCAACCGGTCAGTGCCCAGAGTTCTTCAGCTGACCTTCTACATTTTACCATTCTTCATACGAATGATGAGCACGCAGCACTGGTGCCAAAGCCACAATCTGATTACGCTTTAGATCGTGCTGAGACCACTGGTGGAATCGCAAGGGTGGCGACTCTGATCAGACGTATCAGAGCTCAAAAAGCAGCTGTTAGTGAACCCGTTGTAGTTGTGTCTGCCGGGGATTTCATCAGTGGGTCACCATTTAGTTGGCTCACATTGAGATCTGAATCGCCCGAGTTGGCTTTAATGATCGAGTCCGGGTATGATATCGTAACTTTGGGTAATCACGAATTCGACTACGGACCCGATCTGCTTACAAGTTATCTTAAAGGCATTGGATATCCAGACATGGCGGCACAAGTTCCAATTGTCGCTACGAATACCGTCATCCCCGAGGGACATGAACTTGGTACTGTCGGCATCCAAGGTACACACATCAAAAGGTTGTCCAACGGTCTTGTGGTTGGGTTTTTTGGTTTGATGGGGGTGCATGCCGCAGATGTTGCACCTATGGCTAAGCCCATAGAATTTTCAGATCAGGTCACAGCGGCAAAAGAAGCCGTTCGTACCCTGCAGGACGCTGGAGTTGATGTTATAGTTTTACTCTCACATTCCGGAGAAAACGAAGAACTCGACTTGGCAAACGAAGTACCCGGTATCGATTTGATAGTTGGTGGACACACTCATTCGGTGATTCCAAAACCCTTGATTGCCCAAACGGGTACCATCATCGTGCAAACGGGTACAGAGTTTCAATTTATGGGGAAACTTGAATTTGAGTTCAATGTGCAGAATCAATCTTTGAGAATGATCAATATGCCCGATTCTGACTCAGATGAAACCTATTTGATTTCAATAGACCAAACCATTCCTGAAGATCCTCGCATCAAGGCATTGGTCGATCAATATGGTGAAAAACTCAACCTACTTGTATCTGAAATGACCAACGGATTAGTCAACAGATACGATCAAATCATAGCGAGATCCGATGTAGTACTAAAACGAACTCCCAGTTTATCTGAAACTCCATTGGGCAATTTTGTTGCTGACGCGATGCTATCAGCTGCAGAAAAAGCTACCTCCAGCCGCGTTGATTTTGTATTCCAGGCAAGTGGTGTAATACGTGGGGACATGGTCCCCAGCCGACATCCTGAGTCTCTCGGAAACCTGAGTTTTTATGATGTTGTCAGTTTGATCGGCTTGGGTTCTGGGCCGGACATGTTACCAGGGTACCCCATGGTCTCCATATATTTCACTGGAGAGGAAATCAGACGCGTTCTCGAAATCACAGTGTTACTCTCCGAGTTAATGGGCAATACGTACTTCCTGCAGAACTCCAGACTGTTAGTGGATTACGATCCATCGAGATCCACGTACTTTACCATCCCGTTCACAAACACACCTTTACCATCAGGCAAGTCGGTACTTCAAGCTAAAATGTATACAGGCGAGGGGCGACAATCGAACTCTCCCGACGACTATGTGCAACTCCGCAAAGGTGATCAGACATTATATCATGTTGTAAGTGATTACTATAATGCTTCTTTTTTGCCAATGGTCGGCGAAGTTCTACCGAATTTAAAACTTGTCATGAAAGATGAGATCGGAAACCCCGTCAACCTGGAGGATAGAATTATTTACTACAACGGTGGTGAATCTAAAGTCTGGGAAGCGGTTGTAATGTATCTGATGGACCAGCCTGCCGACGAAAATGGAATCCCAACGATCGATGCAACATACGCCCAGGTGGAGGGCAGATGGAACAAGGTTGAGGGTGGATCGATTCTGATCATGCCGATAACCATATTCATACTGGTCATCATAGTGTTGACCGTAATGATTATCCTGATCCGCAGACGGAAAAAAATAACCAGTACGGTCTGATAACTAATACTTTAAAATTTACTGAACTGGCACGTCGGTAGCATTGCCATATTCTGCCCATGATCCCTCAAAGGGTTTCACTGAATCATAGCCCATTAACCTGAGTGTAAAGTATGCATGAGAACCACGTACATTGGTATGACAATGCGGTATGATTTCTTTGTCTCTGGTCACACCAAGTGAGTCATACAAGGCTTGAATTTCAGTATGTGATTTGAAAAAATTCACGTCCCCGTCCTCAAGAACCTCACTCCATTCCAAATTCACAGCACCGGGTATGTGTCCTCCTCTGGCAGCACGTACATCGGTTCCTTCAAACTCGTCCCGTGATCGGACATCAAAGATTATCTTGTTTGAACCTGGCTCAATTCCAGTTACGTAAGCAATATCACATTGCCTTTCTTCTCTGATCAGAGCTGTAAAATTTCCAATTGAAGTTGAAATATCGATACCGTTCACCAAAGCTGAATCAACAGGCAGATCGGCCTGGATCCAGGCCGCAAAGCCTCCATTCAACAAACTTGCATATCCGTTGAAACCATAATACTCCAACGCGTAGAACAGCCTGGCGGCTCCTAAAGAGTTACCTTCATCATACAACACAACCCTGGAGTCGTTATTGATTCCGAGTGCTCTCATTTTTTCCTCGAAAACCTCTCCAGCTACGAGATATGAATTGATTCCAACATCCGGGTCATTGAGATCTCGTCTTGAATGAAAATATATCGCACCTGGGATATGCGCTTCACTAAAAGCCTCAAAAGATGTGCGTGTATCTATAATGATGAGTTCACTACCGGACTCCATTGCTGATAAAAGATCGGTCGCGTTGATCAATAAATCAGCGTTTACATAATCGTCTGAAACAGGTTTATCAGCAGTACGCTCCGAACAGGAGGCGATTAAGAACAAGGCAAATATCGAAAATATGTATTTGTAGAAGGCAGTTTTCATACCAGAACTCCATTAAGTTTATATAACTGTAATATTCACATTTTTTCGCAAATTAACACTTGCATTTAATAACCATCCTGACTTGATTTGATTCTGTCTGCGAAATGCGTTAAGATAGTCCGCATCAATAATTGCATCAGCCGGTTACCAAAAAAATGAATATGTCATCTACAACAAAATTTCTATTCTGCCTGTTCCTCTTAGTTTCAGGAACATCATACAGCGCTTCGGCTCAGTTTACCAGTCCAAACGAAGTCGATACCACACCCGCATCCACTTCTGGCACCTACGATACACAGTATGCCGGTAGCATTTGGCGCACGGAGTTGAACCGTGCGATCATGCCACATTTAAACCATCCTGATTTCGAGAATGCCATCTGGGGTGTGCACGTGATTGACTTAAACACCGGCGCGACCATGTTCAGCAGGAATGCGAACGTGAGTATGATGCCCGCATCGAACACCAAACTGTACACTACTGCGGTCGCTCTGGATCTACTTGGGGCTGATTTTCAGTATTATACCCCTGTTTGGACGAATGGTTCAGTTCAGAATGGCACACTTGTTGGTGATCTGATCATTCAGGGAAGTGGTGATCCAACATTTAGTGGTCGCTATAATGATGGAGACCGTACCAAAACATTTCGCGATTGGGCCGCTGATCTGAAATCACAGGGAATTACCCGGATTGAGGGTAATATCATCGGTGATGATACCTTGTTCGATGATGTAGCGCTTGGAAGTAGCTGGAGCTGGGATTACACCTCATATTGGTATGCAGCCGAGATGGGCGCACTTAGTTTTAACGAAAACTGTATAGACCTGGAGATGTTCGGTACCACTCCCGGACAACCTGGTATTATTAACATTGAGCCGTTTGGTACAACCTATGCCCAGATTATTAACGAAACCGTAACTGTTCGGCGTGGAGAGCGCACATCGACCGGTTATAATCGTCCATGGGGCACTAACGATATGTATGTGAGAAATCGTTTGATCGCTGGTGATACAACTACATATTCGATGGCAATTACAAACCCTGCTCTATTCTTTGTGCATGTTTTAAAAGAGGTTTTGGAGCAGGAAGGAATCGAAGTTAATGGTAATGTCTACGATCGCAATGGTCTTGCAATGGTCGGGGACTATAAATCCAATGGTAAGGTTCTCACATCATACACTTCACCTACACTCGAAGAAATCGTGTTTATATTGAATAAACGAAGTCAAAATTTCTTTGCCGAAAACCTGCTCAAAACAATGGGAGCCTATTATAAAATTCAAAACAATTTAGTTGAAGAAGGTAAACCGATTGAAGCAACTTCCCGTGATGGATTCAGAGCCATGTGGCCTGTTTTAGGTGAAGCAGGAGTTGATACTACTCGATTGAACCTCGCTGATGGATCCGGATTATCAAGAATGAATATTGTGGCTCCTTCCATGACCACTACCCTGTTAAAATTTATGTGGGATCATGAGGATGAAGCTGTTAGAAATGCATTTATCAATTCCCTGCCGCGTGGTGGAGAAGAAATTGGTACCCTGCGCACGATGTTCACAAGTGGTCCTGCGTCTGCAAGCGTAGCTGCGAAGACCGGAACGATTGGTTTTGCCCGGGCCTTGAGCGGGTATGTAACAGCGGCAGACGGAACCCCGCTTGCTTTCTCGATAATGGTTAACCATCACACTATCGGAAATACACAATCGAACAGAGTCATCACCTCAGTAGTCAATACCCTGGCTGAATTCAGATATCCTTCAAAATGAGAATAAAAAACTTTTTAATAGTGATGCTTACGGTGACTTACATCATGGGTTGTAATTCAAAACCCGTTAAAACAGCCCTTGAAGAACGTATTGGGTCAATTATCGATCAGGCGGAAGGTACATTTGCTGTAGCATATATCAATCTTCAAAACGAAGAAGATGCTCTATACATTAATGCAGATGAAATGTTCCATGCCGCCAGCACCATGAAGACACCTGTTCTGATCGAAGCCTACAAACAAGCATTAGAAGGTGGTTTTAGCATCACCGATTCTATAATGGTGCATAATGAATTTACCAGTATTGTCGATGGTAGCACATTCAGCGTTGAATTGGATAGAGACAGTGGAAAAGAGATGCATGGAAAAATTGGGCAGCTCGTCTCAATGAGGGATATTTTATATGACATGACCATAAACAGCGGAAATCTATCCACTAATCTAATAATCGATCGTTTAGGAGCAGAAAATGTGACCAACACCATGCGGACATTGGGAGCATCAAAAATTGAAGTTTTGCGTGGGGTCGAGGATATGAAAGCCTTTGAGGCCGGATTAAACAATCGGACTTCAGCAACCGATCTGGCCATTATGTTTAAAGCTATTGCAAATGGTACTATAGTATCCCAGGAAGCATGTGATGATATGATAAAGATACTATTAGATCAGAATTTCCGGGAAATGATTCCGGCGCTATTACCAGATTCTGTAAAAGTAGCGCATAAGACAGGATCGATTACTGGCATTACACACGATTCAGGGATTGTGTTCTTGCCCGACGGATCCAAGTATGTTCTCGTTATTCTATCCAAGAATCTTGCGGACAATAAAATCGGAACTCAGACCGGTGCATTGATTTCAAAAGAAATCTATGATCATTTTGTAGGATCATAACTGTATCCCTTGTTT
>CAZDYD010000009.1:0-43129 GCA_964509715.1 uncultured Chitinophagales bacterium | reverse complement strand
CGAGTGCTGTGAATGAAAATCCGATAACCGAATTCATATTAACCACGGGAACAATTAGCCCAACATGATTCAAAGAGGTTTCAGCCAACCAGGGACTATGCATAAATGATGCAGAAATCTTCGTACTCCATGCAATCCCTGACGGATTCCAGTACATCATTTCAGTTCCGGCTTTTTGAGCAGAATACGCTCCCCCCATAGACTCCGCTCGTGCTCCAATCCCGATTTCGAGGAATGCAGCTGCACTGGTTCCTTTTCCGGATGGATTTTCTTCAAAATTAAATCCACCTTTTTCGGTCTGTGCAAACAATTGTGTTGCCAGAATGCTCATTATGGCAATCAATAACAGAATATTCTTTTCCATCATCCTCAGTTTTAAAATCATTTGATTATTGCGAATCGACCAATTTTCTCACCTATGCCTGGGGCATTTATGTGATACACATAGATCCCAAAAGCTGCTTCAAGTCCGTCATTTGTGATCATATTCCATGGAGCACGTCCATTATCCATAGAACTGTTATGTTCTATTTGCTGAACCATTCGTCCACTGATTGTGAATATTTTTATTGTAGCTACCTGTGGCAGATTCACAAACTCAATCATGCGTTCTCCTCTTCCTGATTGATCTGGAATCCGTCTTTCAAGTGTACTGACGGCGATGTATGGATCGGGTACTACATAAACATTATCCAGAATGGACTTGTTTAAATCATCCGCAATAGTGTTTCCTATTACTTTGAATCTGAATTCATCATCCCTATCGAATGGTTTCGTAGTGTTGAAGTAGAACACATCACCATTTCTGGTGCTATACTCCTGTGCTATCTGTTGAGGTGTAGAACCAGCAGGTGCATTCGCGGGTGTTAAATTTAGTCGCCAGGTAGATTTGGTATAAATCACTTGCTGACCAATGAGACGTCTCTCTGCTTTCAACTCAATAATATCACCAGCCTTTAGAATCCCTGGTGTAGGATCCCCATTTTGAGTTACAAGAGTGAATGGTACTTTTCGTGGAAAAGCACGATCGGTTACATCCAATACTGTAAAATTGGTCAAGATACTTCTACTCGGAACCAGTGAGAAAGAAGTATCTGCCCCCATTTCAGTTACACGAATTTCAAAATCGTATGGAATTGCATTCAAGTTCGCGTCATTGCCTTGAATTGCTACATTTATTGGTGCACGACGACCAGAATTAGATCTGCTATTATTCACCAACCACCCGCTCTGGGCAACTACAGGTAGTACATCATTTTTTAATTCAAATTTCAGTCCATCGATGAAAGTTGCTTCCATCGCTTCGCTCTGGAAATCTGCATTACCCGTATAAAGCGTGTCACCAGAAGTCAGATTCCTGAGAATCATACCGGTAGTCCTACCCGTTTTATAGATCGGATCTACCAGTTCATATCTGGCATCATCCGTGAATGTAATGCTGTAGGTATCGCCAGACTTGATTTCATTTGGATTCAGAATTTTCACATGAATGCTACCGGTTCCGTTTCCTGACATTCTGATTACTCCCTCCTCCAGATCAGGTTTGATGTATCCGGCAGATGGCTCTACCGGTACTACAACCGCTGTATTTCTGTCTATAAAAGTTGGTCGGCCCAGTGGATCGACCTGGATAATTTTAGAAGTCTCAGTTGGTGAAATGGGAGATAGATTCGGAATTGCTGAGATGCCTCTCTCAAAAAAATCCAGATCATAACCTGTATCCACAGCGACTACGGCATAGTAGTATGTACGCCCATTGACTAAATTTGAATCAACATATGAGTATTTCAATCCAGTATTTGCACCCATATCATACGACACCCCTGTCTCTCCAAGTTGAACCGGATGTGCCCCTGACAAACCATTCTTTTTATCAAATTGAGCGATAGGTTTCCAAAGAATTGGATTTCCGAACGCATCTGTAATGGTTTTGATGTCATCAAAGGATGGAACTGAACTTCGATATATTTTATACATATGAAAGTCCATCCCATAAATAGGATCTCTTGAGCGTTCAGAACTGTTTTCCCACATCAACGTTACTTTTTTGTCGCCTGGAACAGCTGTCAAGAATGGTCGATTAGGGGCTTGGGCAAAATTATAATCGGAGTCATAAATATTGCGCATGGTTCTTTTGTTACGCAAAATGTCATCGAAGTCATTCCCATTGATGGTTGCAATCGCAAACCTTTCCTGACGACCTTTCTCCAACCCAATGAATCCACTTCCGTAGACATACATGATGTCACTGGTTTCTTCAGGAACCACGAATACGCCCGGCGTAATCATGTTATTAAAAAATTGCTCTCCATTGGCAAGATCATTCTGAATATTGGAAGGAAACGAGATGTAGACACTCGTCAGACCAATCTGGTCAATCTCATCATTATCGGTAAACTCAAAGTTTGGTTCACCAAGATCTGGCCTTCCATTAGCTTCACTCCCATCAGGATCGGGTCCTGGATAATCATCATCTTCTGGTCCGAGTCCATCAGAACCAACGTCATCCCAGATTAAATCGATACCGGGATCAAATACACCATTACCATTAATGTCTTCCCATGGTCTCCAGTCACCATCATCATCAATTCCGTTTTGCTGACTTTCATCAACCAAACCATTAAAATCATTATCAATACCATCAAAGGGATTACCCGGACTTTGAAGAAATGCGGCAGCACCGTAACCTGTTGGTAAGCCACGGCTTGATAATCCCTCTCTATGCCATTGATATGTGATATCGTCTACTACATCATAAAATGCACGGTTATCACCGGTTCGGTCGCCAATATCGTAATCAACCAACATCCCAACGACCATTTTCGGAATATCTTTTTCACTGACATTTTTAACATCAAATGTTGATACAACGATGTCTTCCGCTAACACATTACTCCATTGGTACTGCCTTACTGTCACTTCAACACCGAGTCCTCTTCTACCACCTTCCCTCCATGGACGGTTATCAGGCTGACCATTTGGTAAATTAAATGGGTAATAGTTTCGTTTATCGTTGTCTCTGTCATCCATTACATAATAAGATTCCTGATCAGCTCTCACATATGCACCATATTGACCGTTCCACCTACCTGCACGTACACCCGGTCTATAATCATTCAAAGCTCTATCATCTCCGGGATAGGACTGAGGAGGCCAAAACTGGGGCCATGTTTCCGGCAAATGACTCATCGCTGGATATTCAATAGTGTTTCTAAGTTCTGTATCCAACTCACCATCACCATTCGTATCTACAAAGATCCCTCCGACGTAATATTTACCAGCAGCCTCTAAATGGGCTCTATCAGTAGAGTTGTCATGCTGCGGATTCATATTGAAATAGCCGGGGAGGGGCTGGAAAAAATACTGGTGTGAACCACTTGGATGCGAATCTCCACCACCACGTCGATATGCGGATGAGATTATAGGAACAGTTCTACCAGCATTATCCTGTACTTCTGCAGCAACAAAGAAACTACTCGTGTGCATATAGACAATTCCACTACCGATGGGCCAACGCTGCTTTTGAGAAGGGGACCAATACCCATCCGATACGTTCCCATTGTTTACGAATGGGGTTTCCACCAGATTCCCGGTGTGTTTTCCCCATCGTATAAATCTTCTGAAACTGAGGTCGCCTGTATTTAAGATTCCTGCACCTGACTTTGACTTAGATCTTTCATAATCCGCAGCCAGTTTGTCCATTCTTTGAATGATAGTCCAAGTCTCTTGATCTTTGTCAGATTGTTGCGAAAAAGAAGCTTCTGCAATTAGAACAAATAGTATTAGTAATAGTAAGAATCGAGACATAATAAAATTCATCTTAAAAATTAATTGTTACACCAAACTGAATTTGCCTAGGTGCTGAAAACCATGACGCCCGCTGGTCGGCTTCATTGGTAGTGAACAGATTCACAGTTTGCAGTAATTGTTCAAATTCTGCCTGATCAAATGGTCGACGTCCAATTCGATCTGCTCTTCCTGTACCTGAATCAACATTGTTGTGGTTCTCTGTATTCAACAAATTGAAGACTCTCATGAACATGTTGATGTTGACTCCTTTAGTTGGATAGAACGTTTTCTGAGCCTGCACATCAATGTTATATCGTACTGGTTTTAAAGCGCTGTTTTTGAATTCGCTGTCGGGAAAATCCATCTGAGACAAACTCCTCGGGGTATAAGGTAGTCCACTTCCAACAGTCCCAATTGTTGAAACCAGCCAATTACCTGGCTTACTGATTACCAAGGTCGCATTCACCGTATGGCGTTGATCCCAGTCAAGTGGTAAAATTTGACGTTCAACAAATGTGACGGCACCGCCACCAATCCTCTCACTGACTTGAATCGTTTGAAGATCATTTGGGTTTGAAGAGCTACCCCTTGCATACTGATAAGTGTAATCAATACCACCCGAAACCATTCCAGATCTAAGCTTCTCAAGTGATAAAGTCACTCCTTTTACTGCGCCATAATCTCTGTTTATATATCGTCGATAAGTTATGTTATCTAATGTACTTACCAGTTCTAGTCCAAGTAAGTTTCTGATATTACTGTAGTACAAAGTAATATCTAATCCGAGTTGAGATCCTATTTGTTGTTGCAGACCAACTTCGTATTTGATCGTGCGTTCTGGTTTTAAATCAGGATTTCCAACCGTGGCGCCATCGAGTCTACCCAAATTGGTGAGTTCATTAATTGGATTGGTATATAACAGGGAGTAGCTTGCCATCTGGAAGAAATGTCCATATGCAACCCTGAAAGCACCTGTTGACGAAATCGGAAATGAAAGTCCGAGTCGCGGGCTCAGCTGAGATTTTGGAGTTGATTTTCCGAGGTTATCAGGTTGACCAATTCGATCAATAATTGCTCTTTTGTCCAGGATAATAGGCTCTTTGGGATCATACCTATCATATCGTAATCCCATCCTAAGTACCATGTTGTTTCCAAACTCCATTTTGTCCTGGATAAATGCTGAAAACTCAACCGGCTCATGTTTGTAGTCTATATACGATTGATCACCTGGTTCAACTGGTCTAAGTAGTGGCAGTAATCGTAATGTTTCTTCCAAATACTCTGAGAATGGAATCATGGCATTCTGCGCATCAGGATATCGTCTCGTTTCACCAATCCATCTAAGTCCCCGTTCAGAACCTGAATAACGATACTTTCTATACTCAATACCTGTTTTGAATTCAATGAACCTGTTGACCTGCCAGGTCAAATCAGTGTTGAGTACCATCGAATTGGAGGCTGATTTACTTCGACCACGGTCAACATCCCCGACAACAAACCCCGATACTTCTTCAAAACCACCCACTGGAACATAGCGGGAATCATTCATGTCACTGAATGCATATGATTTTGAATCCCTTGTTTGTACAGAAACCCTCGAATTAAGAAACAAATTGTTCGAGAATGATTGTCGATATACTAATAAGTGTTGTAATCCTGAACTGTAGAAGGTCCTTCTACCATCAGGTGCAAATCTCCATGCGTTTGAAAATCCCTGACTCTCTCTATCATCAACAATCAAACTGTAGTTGATTCTGCTTGAACTTGACGGACGCAACGAAATCTTGAAAGTCCCAGAATATGATCTGGAATTGTTCATATTGACAATACTATTGTCCCCAGTTGCGAGACTATCTGGTATTTGAATTCCTCTTGCATCAATAACGGTGTTATTCTCTCTGAACCATCTCCTGTAAGCATCGATAACTACACCGTCTTCGATGTTAAATCTCCGAATTCCGTTGAGATACCCGTCTGAATTGTTAACCCGTCCAGAAATAAAAAATCCGAGTTTGTCACCCTTCAGAATTGGTCCGGTAAGTGTGGCTTGAAAATCCGTTTCCCCAATGGGATTGTATGAGCGAAGACCAGGGTACCGATGCTCATTTCCCGATTGATACCCTCCACTGTAATAGGCAAACGATCCATTAAACGTACTTCCCGGGTCTTTTGTAACAATACTGATTATACCAGATTGAGCTGAACCATATTGTGCATCGAACGTCCCTGTTATAACCTGAACCTCATTCACGAATGAATTTTCTACAGAAACAGTGGAGCCCCCGCCCTGTGAAAAATTATTCGTTACAGGTACACCATCAACTAAATAACCAACTTCTCTTGATCGACCTCCACGAAAGTGCAAACTCCCGTCAGCACCAGAAACCACACCCGCCTGAAGTTTAATAACATCTGAAATGTTAGTGGTAGGAAGTTCTGCCAGTGACTGTGAGTTAATGTAGGAGACGGTTGTAGTTCTATCCCGCTCAACGATAGGCCTTTCAGCCATGATAACAATTTCCTCGGCTTGAAAAGCTTCTGAGGATAACTGCGCATTGATTGTAGTTGTGCGATCCTGGAATACTTCAACACCTTGGATGGTTTGCCTGCCATATCCGATGTAGATGTATATTAAATTGTATGATCCAGGTGTAAGACCAGGAAGGACATAATCTCCATTTATGTCCGTAAATACGCCTCGTGTAGTTCCTTCTATTTGTACAGCAACTCCGATTAGTGGTTCACCGGTCTGAGCATCTGTAACCCGTCCGCCAATTGACCCACTATTGGCCATCAAATTCGAAACTAATAAGAAAATAAAGGTTATTGTAAGGTAAGATTTCATGATTCAGTAAATGGTTTAATCACAAATGATGTGCAAGCTTAGAGTACCTCCACACCGTGATGCACCATATTACCGCGCCAATATTATCGGACTATTACTTTCATATGAAGTTGATTTAATGGTTGAGCTTATCAATACTGTTTCATATTTGTAAAATATCTGTCATATGCTCATTTAAGGCCGATTTTAGACCTAAATGCTATTAAATCGCATTATTAAATAATTATTAACTGTTAAAAGGCTATGTAATAATGACAATTTCAATGTGAAACCAAACCATAAATTGCATAATTGTAAAACATTCCCATAAAGTATCTCATCATACTAAGATTTGCTGAATGTCGGGAATTTGCAGATATTCGGTCGTTGTCAATACGTGTGGTCATAGTAGTTCTCTGAGTTCTCCGATATGTACTGTGCTTCACATCCATATATAATTATTGTCTTATGAAGTCGCTCTTTTCCAGATCATTTGTACTTTCGTCAATTGTATTAGCAACCATATTTGCCCAGGCTTGTCAACCAAACAGTACGTCCTCTTTGTACGATGAACTTGGACTCGAAGAGATCACGGTTGACGAACTTCAATCACGTTATGATGCAGGTGAATTGACCGCACGTCAGGTTGTTCAGGCTTACATTGAACGTATTGAATCACTTGATACATCGGGTCCAATGCTCAATTCTGTTAGATTTGTTAATCCCAATGCGATTGCAGTAGCTGAGGAATTAGACCAAGAACGGGCAAATGGCATTGTCAGAGGACCATTACACGGAGTCCCTATCCTTTTGAAGGATAACATCGATACCTACGACATGCCAACGACTGCAGGATCCCAATTCATGGCCAATTCAATCCCACCGGATGATGCATTTATCGTCAAAAAATTACGCGATGCCGGTGCCATCATACTCGGGAAGACAAATCTTAGCGAATGGGCTAACTTCCATAGCAGTTATTCTGCCAGTGGTTGGAGTGGCTTGGGAGGTCAGGTGAGGAACCCGTATGATCTGGACCGAAATCCATGTGGATCGAGTTCAGGATCCGGCGCCGCAGGTGCAGCAAATATGGCCACGCTTACAATTGGTACCGAAACAAACGGTTCTATTGTTTGTCCATCCGGTGCAAACGGTCTCGTCGGACTCAAACCAACTATCGGGCTATGGAGTCGAGATGGGATCATACCAATTTCATACACCACCGACAGTGCCGGTCCCATGGTACGTACGGTTCGGGATGCTGCGATTTTATTGAGCGCATTGACAGGGGTAGATCAGACTGACCCAAAAACCAGTGAGAGTGAAAGTCACATCCACCCCGACTATACACAATTCCTGAATGCCGATGGACTTAATGGCAAGCGTATTGGATTTTATACTGGACCTATGGGAACAAGTTTCAGGGTCGATACATTAATGAACCACAATATCAGGCTACTTGAGGGAAAAGGTGCTACGATTGTGCGAATCGAACGACTTCCGGAAACCAATATCGGAGGTGAATCCTATCAGGTATTATTGTATGAATTTAAAGATGGACTCAACAAATATTTCGCATCCTTAGGTGAGCGAGCTCCAATCAGAAGTATTGAACACCTGGCCGAGCTAACCAAAGCTGATCCAACGGAGACGGCATTGTTCGATCGGGATATCATCTTTCAGGCGGCAGCCAAAGGGGGACTTGATTCGGAAGAATATACCAACGCACTTGAGCGAATGTTAAGATTTTCCCGTGAGGAGGGGATCGACAAAGTGATGAGAGAACACAATCTTGATGCGATAGTTTCACCGACCGGTTCACCTGCATGGGTAACAGACCATATCAATGGCGACAACTACTCGATATCGTCGAGTTCACCTTCAGCACGAGCAGGATATCCGGTTATTACAGTCCCTATGGGATATATCGACGGACTTCCTGTGGGAATTTCCTTCTTCGGCACAGCTTGGAGTGAACCTATTTTGCTGGAAATAGCTTATGCTTACGAGCAGGCAACCCAACATCGTCGTGCACCCGAGTTGAAATAGCATAATCTATGCCACTAACTGGAATCATAGTCATTTCTACTATCATTCTGGTACTGGCGTACCGGTTTTACGGAAGGATTATTTCAATACGACTTGAGATTGACGACAAAAATCCGACTCCGGCTCACACAAAACGTGATAACGTTGATTATATGCCTGGAAAGATGCCTGTCGTATTAGGACATCACTTTGCTTCGATTGCGGGTGCCGGACCCATCGTTGGTCCTATCATTGCCGTTGCTTTCGGTTGGATTCCGGCTCTATTATGGATATTGGTCGGCGGCATTTTCTTTGGTGCTGTACATGATATAACATCGATGATGGCATCCATCCGACATCAGGGTAAATCTATTGGAGAAGTAATTGAACGGTATATTGGAATATCTGGCAAAAACCTGTTCATGACATTTGCCTTTGCAACGTTGATACTCATCATTGCTGTTTTTGTAGATATTGTTGCCAAAACATTTGTTAGTGTACCATCTGCCGCAAGTGCTTCACTCATGTTTATGGTGCTGGCATTGATCTTTGGCTGGGTCATGACAAAATCAAACATTCCATTTTGGTTACTAAGCACCGTTGGAGTGATTTTCATGTATGGATTGGTGTATTTGGGAACGATATGGCCATTACATTTCGATTATTTTACCTGGGTATTGATTTTACTGGTGTATTGTTTTCTGGCTGCGATCGCACCCGTTTGGATACTGCTCCAGCCAAGGGATTATCTGAATTCCTTTTTGTTGTACGGGATGATGCTTTTGGGCATAATTGGAATATTTGTTGCGAATCCCACTGTTGAAATGACTACCGAAGTCCACATGCATGTGGACAATTTGGGGTATATTTTCCCTGTCCTGTTTGTAACGATTGCATGTGGGGCCATATCCGGATTTCATTCGTTGGTAGCATCCGGCACTACGAGCAAACAATTGGATCGTGAAACGGACGCAAGAAGAATTGGTTTCGGTGGAATGTTGATCGAATCATTGCTTGCTGTAGTATCGGTCGGCACGGTAATCGTGCTTAGTCGGGAAGATTATCAGGTCTCCTTATCGGCATTGGGTCCGGTAACGTTGTATTCGAATGGACTTGGAAGTTTTATATCCAGCATTGGGATCCCGATCAGCCTGGCTATTTCCTTCGTAGCATTGACCGTTTCAGCATTTGCAGTGACGACCCTGGATACGTGTACACGGTTAGGCAGATTTGTATTCCAAGAGTATTTCAGTAAGGGAGCCACTCCATTTGCCGAAGTACTTGGGTCCAATCGGTATATTGCGACTGCCATTGTCGCGGTCCTGAGTGTGAGTTTATTATTGACCGGACAGTTTCAGGAACTATGGCCGGTTTTTGGTTCAGCGAACCAATTACTGGCGGCTATCGCATTGCTGGCGGTTACCGTTTGGTTGTACAAGACAGGTAAAAATCCGTTGTTCACATTGATTCCTATGATATTCATGTTTATCGTTACGCTCACCAGTCTGTTCATATTTGCCTGGAACAACTTTTCTACAAACAGCTATATACTCGGAGTGGTAGCCACTTTGTTGTTCATTTTGTCGGTATCACTGATTGTGTTGGCCCGAAAAAGTCTAAGGAATGCCTTGAATATGACCGGATCCACCGATGAGAGTATCATGTAGAGATTAACTATCAGTGATCGTGATGATGATCATCATTAAGATCTGTAAGATGCTGAACTGCCTGGATGGGAGTTAAGGTTCCTTCACGTAGTTTCGATATCATGTCCTGGTAACGCACCTGCACCTCTCCTCTGTTCCAAAAATCGTGAAGAACCTGTTGTTCTATCATTCTTTTGACCCAACTGAGCATTTGTTTACGGCGGTTGGACTCAAGTCGTCTTGATTCCAACAGTTTTTGGAGAACAGAAAACATATGGACCTGAACGGCATCGATACCCTCACCAGTCGTAGCACTGCATAGAAGTACCTCCACTGGGATATCCTCATACCTCGGCTGCATGTAGTGGAGTCCCTGTTGTAATTCTTTTCGTGCCAATTCAGCTCGTGTCCTATTGTCACCATCGGCCTTATTCACAACAAGCATATCAGCGAGTTCAAGTATGCCACGCTTAATACCCTGTAGAGAGTCGCCTGCACCAGGCAACATCAATAACAAAAACATATCCGTCATGGATGCAACTTCATATTCACTCTGACCCACACCAACCGTCTCAACCAAAATCACGTCATAGCCTGCGGCTTCACAGAGTAAAATAGACTCACGCGTCTTTCGTGTAACGCCACCGAGACTTCCGGCTGTGGGTGATGGGCGGATAAACGCATTCTCTTCCGATAAGAGCTGCTCCATTCGGGTTTTATCCCCAAGAATACTCCCACCGGAAAACGGAGAACTTGGATCAACGGCCAACACGGCAACCTTATGTCCCTTTCGGATGAGTTGCATTCCAAGTGCCTCAATAAATGTGCTCTTACCCACCCCGGGCACACCGCTTACACCGACTCTGAACGATTTTCCAGTATAGGGATGAATCCGTGCCAGCAGATCCTGTGCACCGATCTGATCCAGTTCACGTGTGCTTTCGATCATAGTGATCGCTTTGCTCAGCGACCTTCGGTTACCCGATCTGATTTCCTGTAAGAGTGTTTCTACGTACATATTGGAGATAACAGTTTAGCTGATATGATATGATCCCAAATATGGGATGCTGCAATAGATAATTTCGATAGGTATAAAGATAAGCAAAGGAATATTACGAAATGGTGCATGTTGTGCATCACAACCAGCATCGATTGACCAATATCATTTACAAGAATCACTTCTATGAACGCTGGGTTGTATACCACAACCAGCATTGATTGGCCAATCTCTATTACAAGAATCACTTCTATGAACGCTGGGTTGTATACCACAACCAGCATTGATTGGCCAATCTCTATTACAAGAATCACTTCTATGAACGCTGGGTTGTATACCACAACCAGCATTGATTGACCAATAACACAGGATAGAACGGCTATGGATCATTTTCCCAGCTCCGTTTATGCAAAATTTTTTATAGAAAGGGAACTTGACAATTACAATAGTTGTTTGTACATTTATTGTTATAACAATTATTTTAGTTGCAGATCACTTTGTGAAATGCAGCAACACAGGATTTATACAAAACACAAACAAGTACAAACAAAGGAGTACATATCATGGCAACATGGACATTAGACAAAGATCACACAAACATCCAATTCAAAGCTAAGCATTTGATGATCACGACTGTTACCGGAAGTTTCGGTGAGTTCGACGCAACTGTAGAAAATGCAGCTGAAGGATTTGAGTCCGCACAGATATCATTTTCAGCAAAAACAGCGTCGATTTCTACAGGAAACGATCAGCGTGATGGACACCTGCGCAGCGATGATTTCTTCAATTCAGAGACCTATCCGGAATTGATTTTCAAAGCCAATGGCATGACTAAAAAGTCGGACAACGAGTATGTAATGAACGGTGATATGACAATCCGTGACGTGACCAAACCAGTATCATTGAACGTTGAATTCGCTGGTATCGCTAAAGATCCATGGGGAAACACCAAAGCTGGTTTCACTTTTTCCGGAAAACTGAACCGCAAGGATTTTGGACTGAAATTCCATGTCGTTAACGAAGCAGGTAACTTGCTCGTAAGCGATGAAATCAAACTTGAGGGAGAAGTACAGTTGCTTCAAATTGTGAACGAAGAAGCTACAGCTTAATCGCACCCTGTTTTTCCGAGAAAAACACGTTCTTCGCGATTAGATTGTTGAGAAACCCGTCCGGATCAATCTGGACGGGTTTTTTATTTTCAATAATGATACAAGTGATAAGCTGATATTTCATTGAATGAAATAAATTCAGTCATTTTGATTCCCGGGATTTAATTGCAATCCGGGCTGTACTCAGATAAATGGATTAATTATTGTCATTTGTCTGATCTTTTGCCCCGATTGTAGATCTTCAGAATACAAATAAGAACATCCGGATTGTAAGGCAGATGCCACAATCAGACTGTCATAAAAACTGAACCCGTATCTAAGTCTTATGGTTTGAGCCTCATCAAATAACTCTTTATCAGGGTAAACTTCCCAAAGGTAATACAGAATCCCATTTGTGAAATCACGCAAATCATCTTCCTTGAATGTACTTGGAAATTTTCTTGTAGCAATGTTTATGAACTCCTGAACGACTTGATAGCTAATAACACCATTTCGTGATTCCAATGCATTTGAGATAATTTCAAGTGCTTTGGATTTCTTATACGGATTCGAGTTATCAAAACAATAAACAAAGATATTTGTATCAATGAAAAAACGAGCATTGGACATAATTTTCACCTACGTTCGTTCATTTCATCACGTGAATACTTTCCACCTGAATCAACATATTTGAGGCGATTCATTAAAAAATAAAACTCTTCTTTCTTTTCGGTTTCAGCCACATACTTTTCCAACCATTCTCGAAATCTTACATTCAAAGAACTAGCTTCATTACGTGCTTTTTCCCTGGCACGTTCCAAGAGTTTTTCGTCAGCAGAAAATGTTACATTTTTCATATCAGAAATATATCTAATTATTCGTGTACACTATTTTCGTGTAAATTAATTACAATTAGACTTAAATACAAAAACCTGTTCAGATCACTCCAAACAGGTTTTAAGTTATACCCGGACGTCGCAATGTCCAGATCACTCCAAACAGGATTTAAGTAGCAAATTATCGCATTTAGTTATCGCTCGCTGCTCGTCGCTGCTCACTTAGCCAAGTATGATCTTGGCAATGGTTTGTAATTGCATGAAGGAAGTTCCTTCGTAGATTTTTCCGATCTTAGAGTCACGGTAATACTTTTCTACGGGATATTCTTTGGTGTATCCATATCCGCCAAAGATATCTACTGCCCTGGAGCTCACACTTTCAGCCACTTCTGATGCGTAATACTTGGCCATGGCCGCTTCCTTGAGAAATGGCATACCAGCTTGCTTCATCCGCGCTGCGTTATATACCAATAAACGGGCCATTTCAATATCGGTTGCCATTTTTGCTATTTCAAATTGCATTCCTTGGAAGCTTCCAATTGCTTTACCAAATTGTTTACGCTCCTGAGCGTATGCTACGGCAGCATCAAATGCACCCTGGGCAATACCTATCATCTGCGCACCAATTCCGATACGCCCTTCATTCAATGTCTCGATAGCGACTTTATATCCTTTGCCGACATCACCGACCACATTTTCTGCCGGGACAACACAATCCTCAAAAATCAATTCCGTTGTTGAGCTTGCACGTATGCCCAGTTTGTCTTCTTTTTTTCCAATCGTGAATCCTGGGGTACCTTTTTCAACTACAAATGCAGTAATACCCTTATAACCAGCCTCGGGATCAACGTTTGCAAATACCAGAAAGATCTCTGCTTCCCCTCCATTGGTGATCCACAGTTTGTGCCCGTTTAACACATAATCATCACCTTTTTTGTCCGCACGAAGTTTGAGTGCAAAGGCATCACTGCCGGAGCTGGCTTCAGAAAGACAGTACGCCCCCACTTTGGAGTTCGCGAGTTGTGGTAAAAATCTTTTTTTGATCTCTTCATTCCCCCATCGAACAAATGCATTGTTTACAAGGGTATTCTGAACATCCATAAAAACACCAACAGAAGCATCCACTTTCGAAATCTCTTCAATGGCCAGAATGGACATAAAAAATGTACCACCACCACCATCATACTGCTCAGGAACCTCGATCCCCATAAGACCCTGATCAAAAAATGCTTGAATCAGCTCGGGTTTAAGCTTGGCCTGTTGATCCATTTCATGAACCAAAGGTGCTACTACCGATTTAGCAAAATCAGCAGCGGCCTCCTTGAGCATCATTTCATCTTCCGTAAACTGATTCAAAGGCGCAAAGGTAGGTGATGTAGACATAAGTGAGTAGGTTTGTTAACAATTCCTTATAAAATTTCGGCCAAAATATAAGCAGAAAAGCGCTTTTAAACCGAAAAGAATTGTAACAACTACTCGTCGCGGTGACGCATCCCCTCGCGATTACCACCAGCTTGTCCCGGTCCAGGTCCTGGCCCCTGACCACCCATTCGCTCTCGGTTGTACCTCTGCTGCATGGCATTCCACTTCTCCAATTGCTCAGGAGCAAGTAATTCCGATAGTCTTTGATTGAGCGAATCCGCTTCAGCCCGTATCTGTCGTTGGGATTCTTCACGGGTCCTCAACATAATATCCCGCATGGCACGTCTCGAAATTCTGGTTGCCTCAAAAAAAGGCTCAACCTGATCATCGGATAACGACAATGTCGAAATCATGTACTCACGAAAACGACGCTCCCCATTGTCTCGATCATCCCTGTCATCTCGTTCGTTTCGTTCATGCTGAACAGCTCCATGATCGGTATCCGATTTTATAATGGAATCGATGGGACCTCGTACCAAATATCCCACACTCACGCCAAGACTAAACGTAACCAGGAACAAAGCCAATACTTTACCTGTCAATTTCATGGAATTTCCCTCATTTCAGTTAAGAATGTATACTCAGGGATGTCGGCTACGAGCGCATCAGCGCCCATGTTTCCGTACATCCATGTAACAAACTCGTCGGGTAATGCATCTTCGATGATATCCGATCTGTTATCAAGTATGAAGGTCAAAATGAGCAGAACAACCGACAATGCAAGAATATATCTCCTGAAAACCAATCCCGCCACTTCTTCAAAAGTTGCACGACCTTCATTTCTCAAACGAGCACGCATTCTTGTGAGAGCCCATGGATCCGGTTGTACATCGTTGTACATGGATTTTAGATTAATATTTCTATTCGATGTCAAAATCAAGTCCTTTCGATACCAATATATCTTTCAATTTCTTTTTAGCATGAAATAATCTGCTTTTCAACGTGCCCTCCGACTCCCCGGTAATTTCCATAATCTGATGGTAGGATAATTCCTCAATCTCACGCCAAATAATGATACTCCTGAATGGTTCTGGCAATGTCGCTATTGAAATCCTTACGATCTGTTGAAGCTCATTCGATTCGACTTCATCATACCGGGACTCTGGATTTGAAGGCTCAATCTGGTTGTCATCGCTATTAAGGCTGAAACTCGTAAAGAAATTTCGAAATTTTCGTTTCCGTTGTGCGTCAATGACCGTATTCCGGGCTATTCTGTACAACCATGTACTTAATGTGCTGTCCTGATTAAATGTATCTGCTTTTTTGTAGGCTTTCAGAAAAACATCTTGCGTAAGGTCCTCTGGATCCAAGTCAGATCCCCAGACCATGGCCGAAATCATCCTGAACACAACAGGATAATGCTTTTCGAGTTCCCTCTCGATATCGCTCGGTTGATAAGAAGATCCATTTTGAGTCATAACTGTGGTCCTACCTTCATACACAGATACCCGATCAACCTTATCATGGTTCATCAGGATCCATCCCAACAAAGGTATATTATTTACAGCTATATTACTCATATGAACTTGTTAAAGCTTAAAAATTGAAAGTCCGTACACGATATTGTACACGGACTTTCAACCATCTCAATTGAGTTTATTGATTGTTTCCAGGACCATTGCCACGACCTGGACGCTGTCCGCCACGTTGACCAGGCATCATACCACCACGCTGACCCGGACCCATTTGTCCTTTACGACCATCCCGGTAAGCACGGTTATTTTGCTGTCGTTCAGCGCGATAAGCATTCAGCTTATTGAATTGGTCTTCGTTCAAGATACTTTTGAGTTGGGTATCATGTTTGGCCTGCATCTCTGTTCTGTTCAGTCGAATCTGATTCGGCGACAAATCACCACTTCGAGCCGCAGTTCTCATTTCAACCGCATCTTTTGCATGTTGAGAACGGAGGTCAAACAGTTTCGCTTTTTGTGAATCACTGAGATTCAAGGATTCAACAAGTTCCGGAGACATAAATGCCGGACTCATACTTCTCATGTTGCGTTGTGGTTGCGCCGACATCACACCGGCAACCAACAATATCAGAGAAAGTGTCATCAAGGTTTTAAAAGTTTTCATAATTCGGATAATTTGAAGTGATTGTTACTTCGCGCGATTTCAGTGAGTTAGACGCACGAGTCAACCAACGGTTCAAAACTAATCCGATTATTTATACATCTGGTTCAAGTTGGCACGGTAACGTTGAGACTGATATACGGCGTATGTACAAGATTTTTTATACAACAGGTTCAAGTTGGCACCCCGTCCGATGATTAACGTTTCTTTTTAAAGTACGTTTCAATATCCTCAAGAGACATCGTATTGATCACTCTATCTCGATTGAACCCTGCTTTTCTCGCAATTCTGACTCCATAGTCAATGTCATCTATGCCTTCTGTATCATGGGCATCTGGACAAATGGCGCTCATCAGACCAACTTCACGAGCTTTATTTCCATAACGCCAATCCATATCAAGTCTCCACGGATTAGCATTGATTTCGATTCCTGTCCCTGTCTTTGCCGCCCTGACGATCACTTCATCCAGATCAACTTTACTACCATCCCTCTTGAGTAACAACCTTCCGGTCGGATGACCCAGCAATGTAGTATATGGATTCTCAACGGCACGAATCAATCTATCCAGCATTTTATCGGGTGGCATATCCAGGGAAAAATGCACACTGGCAATAATGAAATCGAATCCATTCAACATATCATCATCATAATCCAAAGCGCCATCAGATAGGATGTCAGACTCGATCCCCTTAAATACTCTGAACCGGAGACCTTCACCTGCGAGCTTGTTATTCACCCTGTCTATTTCCTTCCATTGCTCCATAACCCTACGTGCATCAAGTCCACCAGCATAAGCTGCCGTTCTGGAATGATCTGTAAGCCCGAGGTACTCATATCCTCTGTCAACACATGCCCGCGCCATCTCCTCAATACTGAACTTGCCATCACTCCAGGTGCTATGCGCATGCAGTACGCCACGAATATCTTCTCGCTCGACAAGATCCATGGTCTCATGAGTAGCAAACCATTGGACTTCACCACGGTCCTCTCTTAGTTCAGGTGGGACCCAAGACATCCCAAGTTTATGATAAATATCTGCCTCAGATGCATATTCAACAGGTTGATCAAAATCAGTCTGCCCCTCCGAATTCAACTTGAACAGTCCATATTCATTCAGTGCCATACCTCGATCCCGTGCACGCTGCCTTAATGCGACATTGTGTTCCTTACTTCCTGTGAAATACATCAGCGCTGCAGGAAACTGCTCTGGCTTTACAATACGGAGGTCGACCTGTCGTCCTTCTGTGGTACGAACACTGCTTTTGGTTTCGCCTCGACCCAAAATATCTATGACACCCTCATCCGATGTAAAGACATCAAACAACGACTCGGCAACCTCCTGTCGGGCACCAATCAAAACATCAATATCACCGATGGTTTCCAAACTCCTTCTGTAGGAACCAGCCACTGAAATTTGCTCTACACCCTCGCGATCTTTCAATAAAGTCAGTATTCGCTCAGCGATGAGATGCGCCTCATCAAGTCTGCAACGTTCTGCAAACTGTTCCATCCATGCAATCGACTTCAGGATTTTGTCGGCTGATTTCGCACCAAGTCCGGGCAATGACGCTACCGATCCATCCTCACACGCCTTTTTCAACTCATCAAGTTCTGTGATCCCTAGTGCATTGTGGATTTTGTACACATTCTTGGGACCAAGCCCAGAAATATCGAGCCATCGAATCAATCCAGAGGGCACTGTTTGTTTAAGATCTGTGAGTGCCGGGATTTCTCCGGTCTCGAACAGACTGTATATATCTTCCGCGATCGATTTTCCGATACCTTTGATCGAAGTCACCTCCCCATTTGCAACGAAGACCCCGATAGGACGATCAAGTGACTCGATCGTTCGAGCCGCACGATCAAAAGCAATAGCTTTGAAATCATTTTCCCCGGCCAGACGAAGCAAAATCCCGATCTCCTCAAGAAATCCGGCAACGTCTTTGTTTGTAAAGTTTTTCATAGATTAAGATGTTCTGGATGGAATGCATAGAAAATAACAAAATTCGAGTAAAATGGACCTGAGTATTACAACCCCCGCATTATTGTTTCCAGCAATTTCATTACTGTTACTGGCATACACCAATCGGTTTCTCACAATTGCAAATCTCATACGACAACTTCACTCATCCTATCATCAAAAGCCATTGCCCGAAACCCTCGGACAAATACAAAACCTTCGGCAACGTGTGATTTTGATCAACAAAATGCAGATGTATGGTATCACCAGTTTACTCCTGAGTGTAGTGAGTATGTTTCTGGTATATGCACAACTTCAGACTGGTGCTTATGTGGTACTGGGACTGAGTCTTGTGCTGCTGATGATCTCGCTTACGTATACTGTTCGGGAGATCCAGATCTCCGTTACCTCCCTGAATATTTTGCTATCAGACATGGAAGACAAGCTAAAATAAATCTCCCAGAACTTAGGGTTTCATCTTTTAAAGTCTGATTCGTTTTAGCTATCTTACGCACTATGTAAGCGCTTACGTAAGTGCTTTTCAGTTTGATTTTTTGATCCCGTTTGGTTCAATTTTTACCAAGGATAACACCTAAAGGTCATTTAGTTACTATGAAAAAGCCCCAACTATCTTTCGCTCAAATCTGGAATATGAGTTTCGGATTTCTTGGCATTCAGTTCGGTTTTGCATTACAGAATGCAAATGTGAGCCGAATTTTTGAAACCCTCGGTGCCGATGTTGAGCAGATACCTATTCTTTGGATCGCAGCTCCTGTAACCGGACTTATAGTCCAACCGATTATCGGATATCTTAGTGATAATACATGGAACAGCCTTGGGCGAAGACGGCCATTTTTTCTGGTAGGAGCTATTCTCGCCTCAATTGCCCTCATATTCATGCCCAATTCACCGCATTTATGGATTGCGGCCGGGATGTTGTGGATCATGGATGCTTCTATCAACGTAACGATGGAACCATTCCGTGCCTTTGTAGGCGATATGCTTCCATCGGAACAACGAACCCGCGGATTTGCGATGCAGAGTTTCTTTATTGGTGTGGGGGCCGTTGTAGCATCAGCCCTTCCATATATGATGACCAACTGGTTCGGAATTGCCAACACCGCCCCTGAAGGGATCATACCTCCGTCGGTTAAATGGTCGTTTTATATCGGGGCTATCGTGTTCTTTTTGGCTGTCTTATGGACCATTTTACGCACCAAAGAATACAGTCCAGAACAACTTGCAGAATTTGAACGTGCTGAAGCCACCGAAGCAAAACTCGAACAAATTGATGTAGAAAGACCCTCTCCAGTGGTCATGGCCGCCAGAAAAATGAAACATGCTCCGATTGCACTTGTTTCAGGAGTAGCCATGTCGGCACTCATTTTTTACATGGAATGGGCCAAAGAGTTATACATACTATCCGGCGGATTCATAGCCTATGGATTACTGATAGCTGTGGCATCAATAGTGCAAAAAAAAGGTAGCAACAATGGATTCACTATTGTATTCGACGATCTTTATCTGATGCCTAAAACCATGAAGCAACTTGCAGTCGTGCAGTTCTTCTCATGGTTTGCGCTTTTTGCCATGTGGATCTACACCACGGCCGGACTAACCAGTCATGTGTACGACATGAAATTATCCGCAGATGAAGTCGCTCAATTGTCATCCATCAACATGGAATGGTCGATCGGTGGGGAGCATGCATGGGCCGATCGTGCGACTTCAATCCAATCAGAACTCAATGAGTATCAGGCAAAAGTGGCTGATGGTTCGCCACAAATAGTAGCGTCGATGAGAGTCGTTAACTACTTTTTGGACGAAGAACGGGCGCTTTCACTCACTTCTGTGCTGAAAGATCGTCTCGAGTATATTCGGCTTGAATACAATACCGGTGCCGACTGGGTAGGTATCGCATTTGCCGTGTATAATGGATTTGCAGCCATTGTCGCATTTTTACTTCCTGTTATTGCAGGTCGAACAAGCCGCAAAGCTACACATGCCATAGCACTGATTGCCGGAGCAATCGGATTGATTTCGATTTACTTTATCACCGATCCGATATACATATTAGTGAGTATGGTTGGAGTAGGGCTCGCCTGGGCCTCGATTCTGGCCATGCCGTATGCTATCCTTGCAGGAGCATTACCTGCCAATAAGATGGGTGTATACATGGGAATCTTTAATTTCTTTATCGTATTACCTCAAATATTGGCAGCATCCGTTCTCGGGTTCCTGGTCGGAACCTTGTTTGGAGGACAAGCTATCTATGCATTGATTCTTGGTGGACTCACCTGGATCATTGCAGCAGGACTTGTCATGTTCGTGGATGATGTGGACGGGTAAATATTTACCCTCATCCTCTATCCGTAAATTACTTTACATACTTTCTTAGTACCAGTCCACCAAGAAATACCAGGCCGGACAGAAAGATTGGTACATAATCTCCGGTACTGGCGGTCACATCAACACCGAGCACGGAAAACGACTCGGAGGCTTGATAATATTCGTACCCAAAGTAAACTATCCCAACAAGGCCTACAATTGCTATTATGGTTCCTACATTTTTCATAATCTCTCTCACATTAAAATGAATAACTTGCGTATACGCGGTTATAGATTATACACAAAATTATACTGGTATCAGAATATCATCACGAATACACTTCAAAATTCATGCTACTCAGATTTGAATGACCTCAGCCCAAGGCATCTTTTCGCCAACAATTCCACTTCCATGAAATACTTCAAAAACTTATAGGGATGGTTAAAATAAAAAAACCCGGATATGTTGCCACACCCGGGTTCCTAATCAGACGTTACTAAATAATCGAAATTACTTAGGATTCAGAATATTGTCGATACGTGTAGCGGCATCGGCAAGGTGTGCTTTGGTCGCACGGTCACTGATTCGTCCTTCTGCACGTCTCACTTCTCGAAGCAGGGTCTGAAGCTGCTCACGTACCAACGGACGGATATCTGATTGGCTCACGTTCACAGTAGCAGCTCCAAAGAATCCACCTGATGGCATCTCATTATTCATGAGGAATTCCATACGTTCGATGTATGCACGCTGTAGAGCACGACGATGGACATTAATAGCTGCCGTTCCACGTGTTTCTTTCCAGATACTGTTTCTGAGATCATCCATAAACTCAATAGCGGTGTACGAGCCCGCCTCTCTGCGCTCATAATCGATGAGTCTACCAATACGTGCAGGTTCGGTGAGTCGGTTAAGCACGGCAACCTGACGGGCACGGAAACCTTCGATCACTGTAGCCTGATTGGTTCGGCTCAGAATCTCATTGTTGAATTGCCAGGTCGGGGCACTAAAAGCATGGGTATCCAGGAATGCCATAGCACGTTTCTGAATATCTCTCGGGACAGCCGTATAAACTGCACCATCTTGCTCAAATGTTTTATGATCTTCATAGACGCCACCGACATTTGAAGTAACATGGCCCATGTATCTTCCCCATTGGGTAAGTATCTGGGTATAGAGTTCGTTTAACTGCGCAAAGTTGCGTCCTTCTTCACCAATCCAATCGATCAGATTGTTGGTAATGACTTCAAGATTCTTCAGACCAAGTTCAGAAGCATACATAGCATCATCACCGAGGTCTTCGCTCTGTGAACGCGGATCAATCGGATTACCCGTTTGTCGTCCGTAGAAAAAGCGGTGATCATGAGCACGATCAACAACCCACTGATTCAACACTTTTTTCTGTTCATCAATCGGCATATCACCGAACCAGGTGTAACCCCATTTCACATTCCACTCATCATATTCACCAACTCGTGGGTAGAAATTTGTCACCCCATCACCCGGCTGCGCGATATAATTGAAACGTGCATAATCCATAATGGAAGGTGCCGTGCCATGGTTGGCAGTAAATGTAGGTGAACGCAAGGAGTCCACAGGATAAGCAAAACTGCTACCAAAGTTGTGTGGTAGACCCAGAGTGTGACCAACTTCGTGCGCAGAAACGAAACGAATCAATTCACCCATAACTTCATCACTGAACTCAACTCCACGTGCTTCAGGATTCGAAGCGGCGGTTTGGACAAAGAACCAGTTACGCAACAATTGCATAACGTTATGATACCAACCGATACTGGTGGTCAGGATTTGACCTGATCTTGGATCACGTACGTGAGGTCCGTAGGCATTCTGAATCGGTGAAGCAAAGTAACGGATCATTGTGTAACGCGCATCTTCGGGACTGAATTCAGGATCTTCTTCCGGAGTTGGAGGCATTTTTGCAAAGATGGCATTTTTGAATCCGGCAGCCTCGAAAGCCACTTGCCAGTCATCTACACCTTGAGCCAGATATTTTCTCCATTTCTCAGGAGTAGCAGGATCGATATAGAAAACGATTGGTTCAATGGGCTCAACCAGTTCACCGCGAAGGTAAGCTTCGGGATCTTTAGGCTCCAGTTTCCAACGGACAATATAACTGCGTTGGTCAATAAACTGTTGTTCAGATCCATAATCGGTCTGAGACATGGAGAAATATCCGACTCTCTCATCCATTTCTCTCGTTTGCATAGGGACTTCGGGCAGGAGGTACATACTATGGTTGATCTCGAGTGAAATTGTCCCGGTGGAAGCATTGGATGGAGGCGCACCTGCTTCATAAGTCAAAATCTTACGAGCCTCGATATTCGTAGGGAAACTTCTGACTGACTCAATGAAAGATCGACTGGTATCCAATCGGCGGACCTGAAATTGACGTCGTCGACCATCCTGCAATCCCAAAGTAGGGACATCCGTGCTGAATAGACTGGTCACGTCGATTACAACCCCGGTTGTATCACTATTGAAAGCTTCGATATTGAATGTCATCACTATAGGCTCAAAATTCGAGTTTCTGACTGCCTGTGCGATAGGGAGTGATTCGTCCGCGACATTATTGAAAGATACGACACGAAGCAGAACCTGACGGTCTCTACGTTCCCAACGCAACGTCTGATTGTTCAGAACTTCTCCACCATATCCGATACCATCGGCCGTTTTGGCAATACGAGAGAGCATAAGCATCTCACGACCCAGCATATTGTTCGGGATTTCATAGTAGAACTTATCGTCCTGCTTGTAGACATTGAACAAGCCTTCATCCTTAGTAGCTGAAGGTCTGATGACATCACTGAATTTTTTGATTTCAGCAGCTGCTCGTGCTGGTGCTCCACCGGCCGGCCGTGGAGCGGATTGTTGTGTCTGAGGAGATGTGGCTGGTGCCTGTGAGCCGGACTTACCGAATGCAGCGCAACCGGATATCATAGCAGTAGATACCACAATCAACATCAGAGAATTTAACCTGAATTTCATGTACAAAAAGGTTTGTTTTGATTAAGTGAGTAAACAGCGCAATTTTCGGCTTCTTTACGGTTAAATCAAGTAACAATTTACACGAGCTTGTAAAAGATTGATAAGTCATCAGCACGAACAGTTTTCAACAGTGCTGATAAAATCGACCGCGTAACAATCTGTACGGATCGGATTCTACCGAAACATGTACGGATCCGTTTGGTGAGCCAATGCATAAAACTCTTCCGATTCGGCCCGATTTCCTTGTAGGCGATGGATGTCGGATGTAATCTTGAACAACTCCGGATGGGCTGGCATCTCACGTATAAGTTCAGCCAATAGCTCCGTCGATTTCTCGAAGTCCCGGGCACCCATCAACACTTTGAGTTCCAACAACTTGATTTCGAACGATTTTTCTTCAAGCGAATTCTTGTTCAGATATTTATGACATCTTGAATAAATATTTCTGTTGAAATAAAAGTCGATGAGTAGCTGGATAAGTGCCTGATCAAAATCGTTGTCGTCGAGACTATCTTCAAGCACTCGGGAAATATCACGCATGTCCAAAGCGATCATCAGCTTGATGAGTGCAATCTGCTTCTGGACCGGATAGTTTCTTTCCAAAATTTCGTTTTTTAGCTCACTGTCGATCATCAGCCTGGCTATATCCAAGATATGTTTTTCCGGATAATATGGATTGAGTAGCTCCGATATCTTACATAACCGATCAATGGGTGCTACATCCGTAAAATCAGGCACAGGAGGTAGAGCATCCCATTTTTTCTCAAATTCAGCTGCATTTCTCCAATATGATCGGCTCGAGGAATCCCGACCTATCACCGAGGTCGTAGCGCCACCAAGATGTCCGACTCTCAATCCCGTCGCGACAGCAATTACTCCACCTTGTTTTGCATCCTCAAGACAATAATCCATATCATCAAAGTGTGCCAATCCATATCGCTCGTCAAAACTTCTTGCCGATTCTTTTCTCACCATCATGAAAAAACTGTCAATGAAACGGACACGATGTAATTCGTTTTCAGCCGACTCCGTTTCTCGAATTCGCTGGTCATCATTCCATGTTACTTCAGACATGGGTCCGAGCGTTGTAACATCCGGATTTTGGTCCATCAAGTCGGCCATTTTCCCCGGGATGTCGGCATCCAAATACACATCATTGTGCATGACCAACAGATACTTACCCCTGGCTTCATACATACCCTGGTTCACAGCCCGGCCAAACCCTGCATTGGATGAATTCGTGATCACCCTGATCTGCATAAAATTCTGCTGTTTCAACTGATTTAGATACTCATAAGTATCATCAAGGCTTGCATTGTCAATGACAATTAACTCCCTGTCCTCTTTATCGGCATGAAGCGATAGGCTATACACTGCGCGTTCAAGCATCACTTTCCCGTCGATGGCCGTGGGTATGATCACTGAAATTCGCGGCTTCTTACTATAGGATGAGGGACGTTGAGGTGAGAGCGCCTCTTGTATCGGAGTTGTAGATTCCTCGTCCTCTACAGGTGACAGCTCCGATTGTGTATCATCTTCAACTTCCGGTGTTTCTACGGATTCTGAGGTATCATCTGTATCATTGATCACATCCGATTCACTCACATCTACATCGGTTTCGTCAGTGCCAGAGTCTATAGATACATCATGTGTTGCATTTACGACGGCCACATCCATGATTTCTTTTGGACGTTGCTTATCTACGATCGCTGTGCCCTCAACATCCTCTGTTGGATCTACGATCAGAATGGCTTCACGACGAATCTTCGGTTTCGCAGCACCCGGACCACCCATCCTAAGTTGATGTTTAAGCTCAGCTGCCTCAACATAGCGCCTCATAAACTCGAGCACTTTGATTTTCAAATGAAGCAGACCTACATCAGAAGGATGGTTCAACTGAGCTGATTCAATAGCTTTCAACGCCAGCAGATTCTCACCCTCATGAACGAATTTCTGGATTTCATCAAAGGCCACAATAGCGGCATGCGAGGCATTTTCCGGTAATTCTATTGAATTCCTTCTTAAGTTTGGCCTGAACTTGATGGGTTCCTTCACCGGTTTAGGTTTGGAGTCGGATGTAACTGCTGGTCTGCCGGATGTCCCCATGGGTCTGACTTCCCCCACAACACCATCAAAATCTGGACCGTCGTAATCATCATCAAGAATAATCCCGGTGTACTTCTGAATCGTATCTGTTTTTTCTTGAAATACTGATTTTTCGGACTCCTTGACGTCAAGATTATTATCGGATGGGGCATTTTGATCGCCAGATGCAGCAGGATCTTGTGCAGTATCGGAATCAGCAGCGAAAGCTTTGATCCATTTCTCGGCAATGGCCTCAGCGGTTACATCGGCTGGTGCATCGGCTTCAATGACAGAACCATCAGTATCTTTGTATGCTGTATCTGACGTTGCTGAATCGTCTGAGTCAGATTGTGTCGATGTGGACGAGTTCTGATGTGCAGTTACATCTGAAGACGATGTAGCACCTGTAGAAAGAAAGGATTGGATCTGTTCGAGGTCTGCATAGCTGTCAACGACATGCTCAGGCATCCATAAGAGTGGTGTTTCGATAAGTTGCAACAACTCTCTGATGGATCGATCCCTGCCAATAGGCGTGGGATTTTCATAGAAAAAAGTGTTCTGAAAATCATAACGGGCTATAACGTCCCGAATAACATCGGCGGTGTCATCATCAGAGGCATCATCCACCACATACAATTCAAAATTGCCTTTCAGTTTATTGAAAACTGAAATTAGAGACTCCTCCGCTAATTTTCGATCATTCCTGAAAACAAGAAGTATGGCTAGTGGATGTGGGCTCACGTGACCGTTTAATTTTTATTGGTGCTAATTCAGACGATTTTAAGAATATACACAGATTTACATAATTTCATGGATGTGGATTGTCAATGTGGCATTACTGTTCCATTACCGAATCAAACCCACGTCTGTTCAGATCAAACCAAATAAACCATCCTGAAAACACTGCCAGTCCACCACACAAAAGCGCATTCACATAGTTGCCAAGCAGCAAATGTCCCACACCGAATAATGTCATGTAAACCAGAACCACACCCGCGATCCAGTCCAGTGCAAGTGGCAGAAGTTTACTGTCAGGTCGAATGTCCGAATTTCTTTGGGCTACTTTGTGCCATCCTGGTCCACCGGGACGCACCCGTCTGAAAAATGTATCGAGTGTTTTTTCATCACTGGGCGAGGTAACAAAGGTTGCGATTACCCAAATCACTGTGGTAATTGCCACAACAGTGAATAGATTCACCGGGAATTCTTCTGTGATACCAGGAATTGGTACTCCAAACATAACAAGAACTACCATGATAATCGGGGCTATTGTTGCTGCCAATTCACTCCAGGCATTGATACGCCACCAATACCAGCGAAGTATAAGTACTGTACCTAATCCGGCCGAAGCTGTAATCACCAACCCCCATGCCTGCTTGATCGAATCGAGCTGTGTAGTGACCAGAAATGCCAGTATTGCCAACAGAAATGTTACAATGCGCGATACCATCACATAATGTTTTTCCGACTGACCCGGTTTAATAAATCTTCTCCAGAAATCATTGATGAGATACGATGTCCCCCAATTCAAATGAGCAGCGAAGGTGGAGGTAAATGCGGCAATAAAAGCTGCAAATAACAGACCAAGTAATCCTGCCGGTAACACTTCCTTCATCACAAGTACGAATCCCTCACGTGCATCAGGTAAATCCGGGAACATGACAAGTGATACCAATGCGACCATGATCCATGGCCATGGACGCAGACAGTAGTGCGCAATCGTGAACCACAGTGCTGCAAACAATGCGTGTTTTTCGTCTTTAGCACTCATCATTCGTTGAGCCACATAACCACCACCGCCTGGTTCAGCCCCTGGATACCAACTCGACCACCATTGAACACCGATATATGCCGTAAATGCTGCCACACTCAACGTTAGTACTCCAACACCCTCAACAGCCTGACCAATAGTTGGAACAAAATTAAAGGTCTGTTCGGGCAGGGCTGCTTTAAGTCCGGCAATTCCACCGATTTCAGGAGCATTGACCGCATAAATCGCTAAAATAATTGTCCCTGTCATAGCGATAGCAAACTGGAACATATCCGTAATCGCCACACCGATCAGACCAGAGGCCAGGGAGTATAATCCAACAAAGATGATAAAAAGTCCGACGATAGCCAAAGGTGCACCTATCTCCAGACCGATAAAATGGAATGACGATTGCCCAAACAAGGTAATATCCGGAAACAGCACCTTCATGATAGTTTCCATGGCCAAAGTCACCCAAGCCATAATAATTACGTTCAGCAGCAAGCCAAAATAGATAGCCTTGATACCCCGAAGCCAGGCTGCGGGACGACCACTATACCTCAACTCAACAAACTCGACATCGGTCATCACGCCACTTCTTCTCCACAGCCTTGCAAAGAAAAACACGGTCAACATTGCACCGAACAGCATATTCCACCATATCCAGTTACCAGCAATACCGTCAGCGGCAACTACCTCGGTAACAAGTAGGGGTGTATCGGCCGCAAAAGTCGTTGCCACCATGGAAGTTCCGATAACATACCACTTCATATTCCTGCCGGACAGAAAAAATTCCGTAGTATTTTTGCCAGCCCGTCGAACGAAATAAAGCGCAATTGTGATTGTGACGATGAAATAAATTATGATCGAGATCCAATCGACAGGTGCCAGTGTCATATTTTTAAATAGCTGGTGATAAGTGTAGATGCCTGTCCAAAATAAAGCACATAACTTTAAATGAAAAAGTATTTTTATGAGAGACAATATCTTATATATCCCGAATTTATCCAATCGATTCCCGGTCACTAAACCACAGATTATCAACGCGATGGCATCAGATTTATATGGAAATTTCCAATTGTTTGATTACATTGTACTGTCACCCCGCATCAGACATAAAAAGGAGACAATATGAGGTCAATACTAATACCAATGATGCTGTTGCTGGTCGGGTGCGCATCCAATCAGCGAAATACCCCGGATTCTTCGGTACCCTATCCGATTAAAATGGCCCTCTTTCCGGCACTCGAGGAGATACCGAATGAGGATATAACACTTACCGTGCTATTCAATCTCGACAGTAAAGGTCATGTGGTGGATGTTGCCATGGTGGGACCCGGACTCAACCCGGCATGGAATGCTGCCGCACTCGATTCAATGAGAAAATGGCAGTTCTCCACTCCACCCAGCATTTATGGAAATGCCGATATTTGGATCAGACGTGGGGTAAAAGTTCAGTTTGAGGAACCCGTATTTATGGACTTGGTCAGCCTGACCATCCCCGACAAAACCATCGCCGATTCGGTGTATGCCACACTTAGATATCGGTCAAGACTGATCGATCTTTTTGAAGATCACTCCAAACATGATTTCGCATACTCCTACATAGTCGAAAGAGATTTCAACATTGGACGATATCCAGATCATGTAAGAAATGAATTGCGAAAACTGAGAATTAATAGCTATACTAAACCCATTCAACTCGATCAATATTATGTGATCTTCCAACGACTGGATACGTTGAGTAATCATATCCAGTAGTCGAACATAGCAGGAACATTCTCGTTTTATGACAAAGCAGCAAGATGAGCCGCTAATCCGGCAGCTCACCGTGACAGGCATATGGTTATTGGCCGTAAACGGTTTTATTGGTGCCGGCATCTTCGGGTCACCGGCTGAAGTAGCAAGGCTAACTGGTGCATGGAGCCCGCTTCTCTTTTTGGGATGCGGGGTCCTCATGCTCGCTGTGATCCTATGCTTTGCCGAAGTGTCCAGCTATTTCAAGAACACCGGCGGACCCATTCTCTATGCCAGAACAGTCTTTGGGCCATTTGTCGGATTCCAGGCCGGATGGGCATTCTACATAGCTCGTCTCACTGCATTTGCTGCCAACATCAACCTATTGGTATCCACTTTGGGATATTTCAATGAAGATCTCGCCACCGGAGCTACAAGAATTGTAATTATGTTGTTGATTGTGGCCGGACTTGCATGGGTCAACATAGCCGGAACCAAACGTGCTATGGATTCAATCGGAATTCTTACTATTCTGAAATTTCTCCCCCTGTTATTACTCATCGTCTTTGGAATTTCATATCTGGACGGTAGTGTTCTCCCACAAGGTATAAGTACACTGCCCGATTACACCAGTGCCGGAACCGCAGCCCTACTCGTGATTTACGCATTTGTAGGATGGGAGGCAGCGGTTATACCCGCTGGTGAAACCAAAAATCCATCTAAAGTAATACCGAAAGCACTGCTATTGGCATTGTTAACTGTAACACTACTGTATGTAGCTATACAATATGTCGCAATTGCAACGGTACCTGACCTCGCGACCAGTACCCGTCCGTTGGTTGAAGCGGCAGCAAATATCATGGGACCCATCGGTGCCGTACTGCTCATGGCAGGAATCGTAGTGAGCGTTGGAGGGAATATAGCGGGAACAGTGGTAACGACTCCCCGCATCACGTATGCCATGTCGCGTGAACAAAATCTTCCCGGATGGTTTGGTGAAGTGCATGATTCATACCGAACTCCCAGAAACTCAATCCTGTTCTTTGCGGTGGTTGCTTTTTTACTATCGATCTATGGTTCGTTTGTTTGGCTGGCTGCCGTAAGTGCTTTAGTGCGTATCCTGATTTATGTCCTTTGTGTGATATGTATACCATGGCTAAGAAAAAACCGAAGCGATGAAGGGGTCTTTAGATTGCCTGGTGGACTCACCATCCCAACTATTGCCACACTAATTTGTCTGTGGCTACTAAGTGCTGTAAGTTTTGTTTCATGGCTTCCGACCTTGATATTTTTGAGCATAGGCACAGGACTATACTTCCTGATGAAAAAAATAAAATACATCTAAGTCCGAAATATTTGGCAAAGCATCTAAAAAGCAGTATGTTATCCCAAGTTTAACACTTTGTTACAGGAGAACATATGGTTTTAGTTGGAATTCCAAAAGAAACAGTTCAAGGCGAACACAGGGTAGCCATTAACCCTGATGTCGCATCACAGCTCATTAAAATGGGTGTAAGTGTTCAGGTCGAAAAAAATGCCGGCCTGGCTTCTTACTTCACCGATGAAGCTTACCAAAAAAATGGCGTACAAATAGTTGAAGACGCGTACAAGGATGCTGATATTGTAATTAAAATTCAGAAACCTAACGCTGGTGAAATCAAGAAAATGAAATCCGGTTGTCTGCTCGTTAGTTTTTTGTGGGCAGCACAAAACCGCGATACCATCGACCAACTCAATGCACAAAATATTACAGCATTGGGGATGGAGGCCATTCCGAGAATAACACGCGCTCAAAAAATGGATGCACTATCATCGATGAGTTCTATTGCCGGATATAAAGCCGTGTTGATGGGTGCCGATGCCCTTGGAAAATACCTGCCTATGATGATGACAGCTGCTGGTACCATTGCACCGGCAAAGATCTTGATTCTCGGTGCAGGTGTAGCTGGACTTCAAGCAATTGCCACAGCCCGTCGACTTGGTGCTGTTGTTGAAGCATTTGACGTCCGCCCGGCTGTAAAAGAGCAAGTTGAGAGTCTTGGAGCAAAATTTGTGGATGTCCCTCTCGCGGAAGAAGATCAGAACGCAGAGACCAAAGGTGGTTATGCCAAAGAGCTCTCAGAAGCCAGTAAACAATTGCAACGTGAAGCAATTCACCGACATGTTAAAGCAGCCGACATTGTTATTACAACAGCTCTCATACCTGGTAAACCAGCCCCGAAATTGATTTCAGCTGCCATGGTGGCCGATATGCAGGCAGGATCGGTGATTGTAGACCTCGCTGCCGAACAAGGTGGTAACTGTGAGTTGACCAAACCGGGCGAAACCGCCGAAGTACATAATGTGCGGATTCTGGGACCAACAAATCTACCGGCTTTGGTGCCGTTGCATGCAAGTCAACTCTTCGGGAAAAACGCTCTGGCTTTGCTTCAGTTGATCATTAAGGACGGACAAATCGTACTTGATTTCTCAGATGAAATCATTGAGAACACCACGGTAACCCATCAGGGTGTCGTCCACAGTCCAACGATCAAATCCTTGCTCGGATTGAACTGAACCCAAACAGGATCCTAATCAGAATCACATTAATTTTTTAGTCCCATGGAAACTCTGATCTTCAATCTTTTCATCTTTACTCTGGCTTGTTTTGTCGGATTTGAGGTGATCTCAAAGGTCCCCACTACCCTGCATACCCCGCTGATGTCGGGAGCTAATGCAATCTCCGGTATAACACTCATCGGAGCATTAGTCGTGGCAGGTTCTGCCGGTGAATTCACCGGAACCATCCTCGGATTCGTCGCTATCATCTTCGCCACCATCAACGTAGTTGGTGGATTTATGGTGACCGACCGCATGCTTGAAATGTTCAAAAAGAAGGAGGATAAATAATGAGCCAGTTCCTACCTCAGGCTTTATTGGAATACATTCCAACAGCCGTACAGATTATTTATATCCTCACCGTTGCGTTGTTCATCATCGGCTTAAAACGTTTGGGATCACCAGCTACGGCCCGTTCAGGTAACAAATTAGCATCCCTTGCTATGTTTATCGGAGTGGCAGTCACTTTGTTCGATCAGGAAATACTGACATTCGAGTATATCATTGCAGGTGTTCTTATTGGCTCAGCCATCGGTGCTTACGCAGCCAAGAAAGTAGAAATGACCGCCATGCCCGAGATGGTTGCCATTTTCAACGGCTTTGGCGGTGGTGCCTCAGCTCTGGTAGCAGCAGGCGAGTATTTCAGAATAGAAGGGGTAAGTCTACCTGGCAGTGACCTGCTCACCATGTGTATCAGTATTTTCATAGGTGCTCTCACATTTACTGGTAGCATCATGGCTTTTGGAAAGCTCAGTGGCAAAGTTACCGGGAATCCCGTTACATTCGCCGGACAAAAACCACTCAATGCCTTGTTGGTAATTGTTGTGGCCGTACTGTCGCTATGGTTCGTATACGATCCGTCAAACTTGCTCCCATTTTATATTCTTTTGGGAATTTCACTTTTACTTGGAATCCTGTTCGTACTTCCGATCGGGGGGGCCGATATGCCTGTCGTGATTTCACTATTGAACTCACTCTCCGGTGTAGCTGCATCGGCAGCAGGATTTGTACTGAACAACAGCTTGTTGATTGTGAGTGGTGCGCTTGTTGGTGCAGCTGGACTCATCCTTACCAACATCATGTGCAAGGCGATGAATCGTCCTCTGAGCAACGTACTATTCGGCGCTTTCGGCTCTGAGGCAACAGGTCTGGCCGGACCAGCTGCCGGAGATGGTAGTAAATCCATCCGGGAGGTCCAACCAGATGATGCCGCCGTCATGACGGCATATGCACAACGAGTTGTAATCGTCCCCGGATATGGACTTGCTGTTGCACAGGCGCAACACACCATCCGTGAAGTGGCAAGCCTACTGGAAGCTAAAGGTGTAGATGTTAAATACGGAATCCACCCGGTCGCAGGTCGCATGCCTGGACACATGAACGTATTGTTGGCCGAGGCCAATGTGCCTTATCCCCAGCTATACGACATGGACGACATCAACCCTGACTTTGAAAAAACAGATGTAGTATTGGTCATCGGAGCCAATGATGTGGTAAATCCGCAGGCAAGATCTAATCCGGCAAGCCCGATTTATGGTATGCCGATTTTGAATGTTGATTATGCGAAGGCCGTCATCATCTTCAAGCGCAGTATGAATCCCGGATTTGCCGGTATCGACAACGATCTGTTCTATCTGCCGAATTCATACATGTTCTTCGGTGATGCAAAAAAATCACTGCAGTCATTGGTTTCGGCAATAAAAGAACTCTGATTGCTCTGTTATTTGCAAATATTGTCGGAGTAAGCTCTCTTACTTGATAGCTACATGAACGGTTCGGATATTGGTCAAAGTTATATTTTTAGACTAATATCCGAACTATGTTTATCAGAACTACCCTTCTATTCTGTGTGCTGCTCATTGCTGCAACAATTCAATCAACAGAGCTACAAGCCCAACAACCTGTCACTATCGCTGGCCAAGATGTCAGCTTAAGATTGGGCTCAACCATTCAACCGCGCTTTACTTATGTAAATGAGGATACCAACACTCAGGATATCGATCGGATCGGATTTGGGGTCCGCCGGTTTAGGCTCAGAACCTATATCGGAGTGGGTTCTCACGTACAAGTATTCTCCCAGCTTGAAGGGTCCGGTACCAATGCACAGTTGCTGGATTTGAGAGTAGATTACAAACTGAACAGTGATCTTACACTTAGAGTCGGACGCTTTGCGGGTGCACAACCACGTGCAATGGCCATGACACTACACAGCGACATAGATGCGATCGACAGGGCAGCATCAGCCGATTATTGGGCTCGAAACACATTGGGTGCAGACGCCAGGGACTACGGTGCCGAGATTGTATGGAAACCCAACCGCTTGGAATACAGGCTATTCCTACACAACGGAGATAACAGGTATAATTATAGAAGTGGTGCGGTCGACGAATCACCTGGATTGAACAATTCCAGTAAGAAGATGGCCGTAAGTAGTATGATCAGGTTTTTCCCGAACAATGATACCCATACAGATATTGGAATCTATGGAAGTTATAACGGTGGAGGCGGACAAAATCCATTTGCAGCAAAAAACTACTACTCAGCTGCATTCCATGCCTACAGAGGTACCTTTCCAGGACACTATCCATTTCGAGTTAAATTCGATGCCATCTTGACCAGCTTCAATGATGTCCCTATACAAGGCGGACTTGAGAATCGCTTATTTGCCGGAGCAACCATCTTCACCGGATATTTGGTGCGTACCGACACTGAGGTATTTGGCCGTCTGGAGCGATTTTCGACAAATGCACACTCCGACCAAAACCAAAACACAGATTTTGCCACTATCGGATTAACCTATAGTTTCAGTGCGGCGCAGGGTAAAAACTTCCAGAGTAATAAAGTCACAGCTGCATATACATGGAAAAACAATCATATCACCGAAATCATCGCCTCCATATTCCAGATTCAGGTACAAGTGTTCTTATAGACTGAGATTCATCAAAAAAAGTTCTCTTATTGCCTTAAATAGTAGTTTTATATTCATAAGACTTGCTATTTTAAGATATAATCGTTTAAATATCGCAGCAAAGCATCCTGATTGATGCCCATGTGAAAGTATCAATGAAGTCGTAGTTGGGTCACTTTAAATCGAACATTCGTTCACGAAAGGTTTAATGTCGGTAACCGCACTGTTTTTCCTCTTATTTTTCTCATTGTCGGAAGTAGCCTCTACCAGTCATGATGGTTTCATCGTGACCAGATACAGTATGACCGACGGATTACCATTAAACTCCACAAACATTGTGAGACAAGGGCCGGATCGTAATCTGTGGTTGGCAACTTATAATGGACTTCTTCGATTTGATGGAAACAGATTTACCCTATTTGATACAGCTATTTATCCCGAATTAAGAAGCAATCGGATCACCGATATGTTTTTGTCAAAGAACTTCCCAGGACTCTGGTTGATGCTCGAAAGTGGGGGAATTGTTCATTACGATTACAATGAATTCCGTTTTTTTGGTCGTGAAGATGGATTTACTGATCGATGGGTTGTTGTTTTCTACGATCTGCCGGACGGCAGAATGGTCATCGGATCTAACGATGGTGCTTATATCTATGATGGTGTCGGATTTAAAAAAATGTACGACACACCGGCACGGGACTTTTATCGCGTCAATGATTTCATATTTAACGAAAACGAAGTCTGGTTGGCATCCAGCGCAGGTCTAATACATTACGATCTAAAGTCAGATCATGCCCGAAGAATCCCATTTTATGATGAATCCGTCTCAATCACCAGCATAGAATGGCATCCCGATGGATCACCTATCATGACTTCTACATCCGGAGTATTAAAATTTACCGGTAATCGGTTGATCCATGATCCAAAATATGCCCATATTCAGACTCCTGCTTTTCCAACACTTTATACTCACGACAATAGAATTTATACCAGTGGTCGTAATGGTGTATTTGTCGAAATTGATGGTGTGGTTCATGAAATGACAGGAGACCTGGATCCTACCGACACTTTTCTTTTGACCATGCTACGAACCCGACAAGGAAGAATTTTAGCACAGTTTTCGGCCGGTGAATTTGTAGAGTTCGTAGGAACGCATATCGTGCGTACTGATAAAATCAACGGTATTGATCAATATGAAGCACACAGAATTTATGAGGACGACGAAGAAAACGTGTGGGTCACATTGCGTAACGGTGGCTTGATAAAACTCACCCGAAACCCATTCAGGTATATTGGAGCTGAGATCGGAATGACAAGCGACAACCTGTTGGCCGTCTTCAAAGATTCACGTAACCGTACCTGGATCGGCGTTAGAAATTATGGGACATACATTCTTGAAAATGGTACCATCCGCCATTTATCCTCAGAAAGGGTGTACACCCCTATCATTGTAAATGCAATATCCGAAGATAAACACGGCAATGTATGGCTGGGCTCATACGAAACGGGAATCTTCAAAGTCGCACCAGATGGTGATATCACGCAAATATCGTTGGGTTTCATCGGTGGACATGACTCGATCTTTTCCATGTACTACCATGAGGATCGTGACCTCCTGCTCATCGGTACAGCAGATGGATTGATCATGTTCAACGACATGAACGGATTTCGCAAAGATTTTAACACATCAGACGGACTTCCGCACCATATTATCCGACATATCACATCAGATAATACAGGACGTATCTGGGTTGCAACCCAAGGGAACGGAATAGCTGTATTTGACGAAGAATCCCAACGATTCAGCGCACCTTTCAATCAGTACGGGCTTGAAAACAAAGGTGTTCGGTCTATGTATCTTGATACCGAATTAAATGGGGTGTGGGTTGGGACAGAATCATATGGGCTATATTATTTCTCGGATGATTTTAATGGGAAACTCGATACCAGAAATGGACTTCCCGACAATGTAATCCATTCAATATCAGATACAAAAGATGGGTTTTTGTGGATGCACACAAACAGGGGCATTTTTTTCAGCAGTAAAGAAGATTTGATACGTGCGATGCAGAACGATACCGTTGTACAGGATATCGCAATCCTTGATACTGAATCAGGCATGCGAAACGCTGAAGGAAATGGTGGTGTCCAACCATCCGTATTTCAGGATCAGGACGGATGGCTATGGTACTCAACTCAACAAGGCTTGGCCGGAATCAATCCATATGATTTCAACCGGGGCACAGACTCCATGACATTATACATTGACCGTATCGACACACAATCAGGAAGATGGCAGCGACCAGCTGAATCCCTCACCCTACCTCGGGGTGATCGGGATTTGATACTTCATTTTAGCGGGTTATATTTCACTGCCCCAAAACGGATACGATATCAGTATAGATTCGTCGGATATTATGATCAATGGATCAATGTTCAGCCTGGTGTACACCAGATCACATTTCCCAACCTCCCTCATGGATCGTACACATTTGAACTAAGAGCAAGAGATCCGGCTGGAATTGTAATGGAAAACTCTACCAGCCTTCGGCTTACTATTCCGGCAATGTGGTATGAGTCGTATGGATTTTATGCATCCATCCTTGTTCTGATCGGTGTAATGATTTACCTGATCATTATGTACAACCTTCGAAAAGAGTACAAAATACAAGAGAAACTACGCCAACTCGTAGATGAAAGAACCCGTCAATATCAGGATGAAAAACAAGCTGTAATTGAACGTAACGCTATTATTGAGAGCCAAAAACAAGAATTACTAAAAATCAACAAAGCCAAGGATAATTTCATTTATCTGCTTGGACATGACCTCCGAAGTCCGTTGCAAAGTATGTTGGGCACTACCAGTATCCTGGAAACTGATTTCGATCAGCTGACAAAAGAGGACAGACATGAGCTGCTCAGGGTTACGAGAATTTCATTTGACCGTCTGAATACGCTCATTAGCAATTTGCTTGATTGGGCCCAAATGGATGCAGGACTCGTCAGACTCGACATTAAGACGATCAATCTGAATGCACTGTGTCGTCAGATTTTGGATGTGCACGCGCAATCAATGAAGAACAAGGGAATCCAGGGATTTCTTCAAATCAAGGGCGAGATCGAAATCATATCAGATCCCAATCTTCTACAACTTGCACTGCGTAACCTGATTTCTAACGCGATCAAGTTTACCGGAAGTGGTGGAAAAATCACATTGTCCGCTACGCGATCAGATAAACTGACAACCATTATTGTTTCGGATACCGGTGTTGGAATGGATGAAACCCAAATCAATAATCTATTCGAAATCGGAAGTATTTCAACTACCCGGGGAACCGCAAATGAAAAAGGTACAGGAATCGGGTTGTTACTAGTTTGGGAAGTTATCCGACTTCTGAACGCCGAGTTATCAATAGATAGTAGCGCAGAAAAAGGAACAACTTTTACAATTAAAATTCCCGATGCACATTAAATAATTTGACATCTTTTGTCTGAAATACCCATATGAATCAGCCATAACAATGCAAAAGTGGCTATTTTCTTAGTCATTGTGGCACAATGACTAAATAAAATATAACTTATCTTTTTCTTTGATGATGAATAGCATCATCCCTTATTTTTTGTATATTGGAGATTAATCGACGACATAATAGTGACTCCGTGTCAGTCGGTTGGATGAATACAGGCCCGGTAGCTGAACCCTACCGGGCCTTCGTTTTTTAGACGTATATTGTTGCGTCCAAGAACTATTTTTAACGTCATAAAGTTCATTCATCCCTTGAATTTTTTTGGAATTTATATCCATGTCCCATTCTGTCGCCAGGCGTGCAGCTATTGCGACTTCTACTTCGTGACCCGGGAATCACTGATGTCAGAGTATATCACTTCCTTATGCAATGAAATAAGGCTCGTTCTACCATCTTACTCTGACGGGAAAACGCTTCAGACGATCTACTTAGGCGGAGGGACACCTTCTCGATTACCAATTCGAGATATCGAATCTGTTATTAAAACAATATTCGAAAATACAGCACAGCACCAGATATCTGAAATTACCCTTGAAGCAAATCCTGACGACATTACTAAAGAGTATTTAAATGATCTGAAATCCATTGGAGTGAGTCGGCTGAGTATGGGCATCCAATCTTTCGATCCAATACTACTTAAATTCATGAACCGTGCACATACTGCCGATGAAGCACGTAAATCTCTTGAATTGATTCATGATACTGGATTCAAGACCTTCTCAGCTGACTTGATTTATGGAAATCCAGGTCAAACGGATGATTCATTACAAAATGATATTCAATGCCTTCTGGATTTTTCTCCCCCTCACATATCGGCATATGCACTCACCATCGAACCTGGTACCAGACTGGGTAAAGCATCTTCACTGGGTAGATTGGTCCCGGCCGATGATGAATTGGTAGCCAGACATATGCAAATCGTAACTGACACCCTTTTATCCCACGGGATTATGCGGTATGAAGTCAGCAATTTTGCACTCCCGGGACATGAATCCATACACAATAGCAACTATTGGTCCCACACTCCATATATCGGATTTGGTCCGGCAGCACATTCATTGGAAATAGTCTCAGAAAAATCTGGGAAGATGTTATCTGGCACCCGATATTCCAATCCACGGGATTTAAAGAAATGGATTATATCACCAACACTGCGAGATCAGATCGAGGAGCTTACTCTGTCTCAGCTGGCAGAGGAACGCCTTCTGATGGGACTTCGGACTGCTACAGGTGTGTCTATTGCCGAACTGAAGCATCGATATGATTATGAGCTTAGCGACAGACAAATTCAATGGATCCAAAAACGGGACGACCTGACGCTGGATGGCGCCCTAAAAATTCATCCCGAAGGATTCGCAATTGCAGACAGTCTCATCCTTGAAATAATTACCCGGCATTAGATTTAAGCGACCAGTACCCCGTCTTTCAACTGAATAATTCGATTGGCATATGCCGCATCTTGTTCAGAGTGTGTAACCATCACAATTGTAGTACCCGATTTGTTCAGGTCCGTCAGAATTTTCATAACCTCAGACCCATTAACCGAATCAAGATTACCTGTAGGTTCATCTGCAAAAAGTAGTTTTTGGTTACCTGCAATTGCCCTGCAGATCGCCACACGCTGTTGCTGTCCACCAGAAAGTTGTTGTGGGAAGTGCTTACTTCTATGTGCGATTCCAAATCGATCCATCAATTCTTCCACACGCGAGGTACGGTCACTGGATGCTATCCCCTGATATTTTAATGGTAACTCGATGTTTTCAGCAACCGTCAGCTCATCGATGAGGTTAAAACTCTGAAAAATAAACCCAATGTGCTGTTTTCGAATCTGACTTCTGTCGCGTTCTGAGAGACCAGCCACATCTTGATCCAAGAAGTAGTAACTCCCGGAGTGCGGTTGATCCAACAATCCAAGTACATTCAGCAAAGTGGATTTTCCACAACCAGACGGACCCATCACTGCTACAAATTCACCTTCATTAATAGTCAGGTTGATATTGTTCAGTGCCGTGGTTTCGACTTCATCCGTTGTATATAGTTTCGTTAGGTTCTCTGTCCTGATCATAGTTGTTTGACGCTAATTGAGACGTAGTTGAGTTGCATTACCAAAGGCTTCATACCCTGAAATGATCACTTTGTCACCGGGTTGTAAGCCATTTTCTATTACATAAAATTGACTGTTTTGTCGACCAATCGAAATTTCAGTGCGATAGGCCCGGCTTCCATCAGAATTGAGTACAAAGATCCATCGCCCACCGGTTGCTTGAAAGAATGCACCCCGATTTATCAATACGGCGCTTGAAAAATCACTAAGTGCAAGTCTTAACCGCACTGTTTGTCCACGCCTTACCGATGCCGGATGTTGACCCACAAACTCCAGGTCCACCTGAAACCTACCATCTGATACCTCTGGATACACCCTGGATACTGTTAAGGAATAGGTCTGACCATCGATATCAAAGTCCGCCTGTTGCCCCATTTGAATTCTTGGGATATATACTTCATCAAAAACAGCCCGGATCTTATAACTGTCGGTAATGTCTATCTGGCCAAGTCGTTGCCCGGCTTGTTTTGTCTCACCGATCTCAGCGTCCAATGAGGTCAACTGTCCACTAATAGGTGCCTTGACGACCAAGTGATCAGTTATGTTGGCCACCAACTCCAGGTTTCTGATCATGTTCTGCAAAGAAGAGTCAATGTGACGGAATTGCGCTTCATACGACAATGAATCCAACGTCATCTGCTCACGGTATAAATTGGTACGCTGAAGTACCTCCGTATACTGTCGTTTTGACTCCAAAAATTGGTCTTCAGATATAAGATTTCTACTAAAAAGTGTTTGATCGCGTTCATACGCCCGTGTACGCGCTTCCAGTTCCGTCTGATGGGTCAGGAAATCATTCCTCATGGATAATCTCTGTTGCTGAAGTTGGATTCGTGTAGTTCGGGTGGCATTGATTTGTTCAAGAATCTGCGTTTCGCGATTCATGACTTCCAATTGCAGGTTATTATTTGATAAAACCAGAATCGTATCACCCTCGGAAACATTACTACCGGCATCAGCGAGTATGCGATCTATGCGCCCACCCTCAACTACATCCAGAAAAATTGATCTCGATGGTACTACTGTCCCTGTCGCTGTAATCTGCTCCTGGAATGGAGCTTCAATTACTTCAACGATCTGGATTCTCGAAGCGTCAGCATTGACTACATGGTCATCACCCGATGTAATAGCTGCATAGACAATGTAGAACAATACCAATGCACTGATCCCAATCAGAACGATTGCGCGGACAGTGATAGGTTTCTTTTCGATTTTACGATCCATTCTATAAGCGAAACTGAATTATTGACAACCTGGTCGTTTTAACTCTATAACATAAGAGCAAACAGCCCCCGAAGCAAAATGAAATATCTCCATTCTTATATAGAGTATTTCAAGCACAAAACGTTACAAAATATTTTCTTATGTCAGATTTTGTCACAAAAACACAACTTTCACATAAACAACGCTTTATTAAGAGAAAATCAATAAGTATATTCCGGCGCAGTTTTTTTATGTTGTGATCGAGTCATTTTAATAGTCGATTCAAGAGGTCATACTTCTGAGAGGGAGTGTATCATATCAAGGTCAATACATGTTCGTATCGTATTTACAATTAGCAATTAGACGTATACTCAAAGAAAGGATGTATTCGGTAATTAAGATTGCCGGACTTGCATTGGCTCTGAGTTGTTTGTTTTTGATATATCTTTTTGTATCAGATGAGTTAAGCTTTGATAAACATAATGTAAACCCGGAACAACTATATCGTATCGTGCAATTGCCCGATATTGGCAATGAATATGATCCGGCTGCCACAACCCCGTTCCCTCTTCATGACCGACTGTTGGACGACTACGGACATGTAATCCATAAAGCGGTAAGATTTTTCAATCAAAGGGCTCCTAAGGTCACATTGAACTATCTTGAAAAGGATATACAGTTCAATGAAACTCGTTTTTTCTTCGCAGACAGCACCGTGTTCGATGTCTTCAAAGTCCGATTTGTACAAGGTGATCCAGCTCAGGCATTAAGACAACCTGATGGACTTGTAATGACTACTGAGGTAGCACAACGATATTTCGGGAATGAGGATCCAATCGGCCGCATACTGCGGGTCGAAGGTAGGTTCAACCTCGTGGTCACAGGTGTCATTGAACCATTACCTCCAACGTCTCATATTCAGTTTGACATACTTGGATCATTTCAGGCGATTAATCAACTTTATGTAAACGGAATCCCTACTGATTGGGAGTGGAATATCTGTTGGACCTACGTCCGGGTTCAAGATGGTGTTGATCAGAGTCAGCTGGATCAATCATTGAGGGATTTATCCACAGAAATTCGTCCCCTACGTGAAGCATCACCGATTTATTATGCATCTCAACCGATAACTGAAATCCGGTTGGGTTCAGATTTGGTTGCTGAAATTGGACCAACCAGCAATAGGCAGTATATCACCATAGTGCTTTATATAAGTCTTTT
>CAZDYD010000008.1:0-48088 GCA_964509715.1 uncultured Chitinophagales bacterium | reverse complement strand
AGCAGGTGCTGTTGGCCTTCGGTTACGGGAAGTACAAGATGCAGAGCTTTACGCGCGCCGGGGTCTATCACCTCTAGGATTTGATTGTACAAAGCTAACATACGTTGACGTTTTTCTGTTTACTGATTTTGTATATTAAGCCTGTGAATAACCATACACCACATACTCAACAGGCACAGATTCCCGATATCTCTATTGTTATCGTCAATTACAACGTAAAAGAGTATCTGGTTAACCTGCTTCATTCCATCCAGAAATCAAAGGGTGGACTAAAATCGGAGGTGTTTGTTGTTGATAATCACTCAACCGATGGTTCGGTCGAATACCTCTCCCCTCGCTTTCCTGATGTTACGTTCATTGGCAATAAAAAGAATTTGGGGTTCGGGAAGGCGAATAATCAGGCTATCCAATTAGCTACCGGTAAATACACGCTGCTGCTGAATCCTGATACTCTGATAAGTGAGGATACTCTCAAGGTCATGTTCGACCATATGGAGTCCCATCCACGGACTGGTGCTGCAGGTTGTAAGTTACTCAATCCGGATGGTAGCTTTGCCCCTGAATCAAGACGATCGGTTCCAACTCCTGCTTCTGCACTCTGGAAGGTTCTCGGACTGACCAGGTTGTTTCCAAAAAACAAACGTTTTGCAGATTACTATATGGGCTGGAAGGATGAGAATGAACCCGGACCAGTTCCGGTTCTCTCAGGCGCATTTATGTTTTTTCGAACGGATCTATTGAAACAACTCCAGGGCTTTGATGAGCGTTTTTTCATGTATGGTGAGGATATCGATTTATCCTACCGTACCACTCAGGCCGGATGGCAAATCGATTATGTCCCCGCAACCAGCATCATTCACTATAAGGGTGAAAGTACAAAAAAAGAGAACCTGGATTATGTAATCGTTTTCAACAAAGCGATGTATCAGTTTTTTGAAAAGCATTATAGCTACGCATACACATATATTTTTAAGTTCTTTGTAATTCTTGGCATCATATTTAGAGGAGCCACTTCATACATTGGATCTCTTTTCAAACGATTTACTCTTCCGCTTGTAGATCTCTCGATTCTTAACGTCCTGGTTTTTGTGTTTTTTATGATCAGATATGGAATCAATCCAACTCAATTTTTGGATCAATATTCCACATCCTTTTTGATGATCAATATATTCTTGACCATCTTCTTTATCGGTTTTGGCAGATATTATGAACTATACGGACTTAACCGCTATTCTATCATTGCGATCACAAAGGCCGTTGCACTTTCTTTCACCGGGGTGGTTGTTATTACATTTTTTCTCAGGGAATTCGCCTTCTCAAGGTGGATATTGCTTTTCGGTGCATTTACATCCACTCTGATACTTGGATTTTATAGATTCTGGTTAAAGAATTATTCCAAATCCCGGTTTAGCCCTACCGGAACGATCAAACCTATGAGAGTGCTGATTGTCGGCGTCGGATCCAGAACAGTTGATCTCGTTTCACTGATTCGGTCTAAGGTGGATTGGAACTATGAAATAGTGGGAATCATCGTTCAGGAAGGAATGGATTGGGCCGATCGTATTGAAAACATTCCGGTAATCGGAAGAACGGAACACGTACCAGATCTGGTACGATTTCACAACATCGATCAACTCATTTTTTTGGGAAACACGGTCTCCAACGATGAAATTCTGAACATTATGACCCAGATCCGAGCCGATCATGTTTATTTCAAGATTGTGCCTGAATCAATGGATTTTATAATCGGTAAGTCAAATGTCGAGTATTTTGATGATATCCCACTTGTGGATGTGCGCTTGGCATATACACTGCCTTGGAATCAGTTTTTGAAGCGAAATCTGGATTTTTGGTTGTCTCTGTTATTGATGATTGTGATGTTTCCTGTGATGATATGGGGGTTTCTGTTCAATCTTATTTCCAAAGGTAAACCGGATGAACTGGAATTCTACCTTGACGGGAATCATACCAGCTCATTGAAGTTGTGGTTGCCATATGAACAGAACACATGGATCAACAGGTACCTTCAACTGTACTACATACTTATTGGAAGAATCAGTTTCGTCGGATCACCCATTATCCAAAACAGAAAAGAAGTGCCGGTTTACTACAAACCGGGATTGACCGGCCTGCGTCAAATGAATGAATCCAGACTGTACAGGGAGTCCGAAAAACAAAAGTATGAAATGTACTATGTACAGAATTATAGCATCTGGATGGATCTTGATATTCTGGTGAAATCGATGTTCAGAAAGAACAGTTCGATATAACAGAATTTGCCCAATATTTCCCAAGATATATTTTGTCTTACCCCGTAATGTGATTAAATTAGGCAAAATGAGAGAAATTTTGAACAAATTTTGAGCAACAATGTCAGACAGTATTCCACAGAATAATCGTCAACAACTCGTTTTGATAACGGGAGGTGGTACAGGACTTGGATTTGGTATGGCTCGAAAGTTTGCGTTAAATGGTTATAAAGTTGTTATTACCGGTCGACGGGAGGATGTTCTTAAAGATGCGTGTGATCAAATCGGTAATGATTCCCGATACATAGTGAGTGATATGACCAACTTGGAAGGACTCTCCGGTCTTGTATCAGATATTGAGCAAAATATTGGTCCCATCGATATTCTAATCAACAATGCGGGTGTAAATATGAAAAAACCGATCGTTGAGATGGAGGATCAGGACATTCTGCGAATAATCAACACCAATCTGACCAGTGTGTATATACTGACCAGAGAGGTGGTCAAGAGGATGATCCCTCGCGGTCGTGGGAATATTATTATGGTCACATCTATGGCAGCCATATATGGTATATCAAATGTGACCGCATATTCAGCATCCAAGGCCGGTGTATTGGGACTGACCCGCGCATTGGCAGTAGATCTGGCTCAACATGGCATCCGTGTAAATGCAATTGCACCCGGATTTATTGACTCACCGATGTTACGAAAAGCATTTGATTCTGACACCAATCGCAGAGATCGGGTCCTTCAACGTACCCCGATGCAACGTTTGGGAGAAGCCGATGATATTGCCGAAGCTGCATTATACCTGGCATCTGATGCATCCCGTTTTGTCACAGGTGTTAATCTACCTGTAGATGGAGGTAATTCAATCGGGTTTTAGTTTTTTTGAGAACTCGACAATGCAATAGGTGTGATAGTCCACTGAACCGAATTCGATGTACATAAGAAAACCCAAAAAGAATTATCCAAATAGTATGAAAGGTCATTAGGTGTTTTGGATTTCACCAATTGATGTTAATAATGTGCGTAGTGTGCATGATGTGCGTGTTTTACCAGATATGCATGATATGCGTGATATGCGTGACATGGGTGATGTGCGAGTTGTACGAAATATATGTGAAGTGAGTGACGTGAGTGACATAGGTGATGTGCATGATGTGTATCACATGAATAGCGAGTAAATGAAACAAACTGGCAGCGTAGGCATCCAACCTGCCAGTGCCAACAGTAATCTTAGAAGTTAACGAGGAAGAGTATGAAATTTTTATCGAAGCAAGTAGCAATAGTAACATTGGTACTATTCGGGTTCGCCTGTTCACCGGCTAAAGTTCAGGAATCTGAAAAAGGATTGAAGGATTTCTATGTCGATGGATTTCTAATAGGAACCGCGTTGAATCTCAACCAGATCAATGGAATAGATGCTCGGGGTGTGGATCTCACGAAGCAACATTTTAATGCGATTACGCCGGAGAATCATACGAAATGGGAACTCATTCAACCTGTGGAGGGCGAATTCGATTTTGAAGCGGCCGATGCGTTTGTGGCGTTTGGGCAAGCAAATAATATGCATATGGTCGGACATACCTTGGTTTGGCATAGTCAGACCCCACGATGGGTATTTCAGGATGCAGAAGGAAATCTGGTTGATCGTGAAACCCTTATTGAGCGAATGAGAACACACATACACACGGTAGTTGGCCGGTATAAAGGCAAAATACATGCATGGGATGTGGTAAATGAAGCAGTCAACGATGACGGTACCATCCGGGAGACACTCTGGTATCGAATCATTGGTAAAGAATACCTCACTCTGGCATTTCAATTTGCGAGGGAAGCCGATCCCGATGCGATTCTGATCTATAATGACTATTCGCTTGAAATCCCCGAAAAAAGAGCGGCAACTGTTGAACTGGTCAAATATGTACGTGAAAACGGTGGCGAAGTGGATGCAGTTGGTACTCAGGGACACTTTAGCCTGGATTGGCCCGATCTTGATTGGATTGAACAAACGGTCTTGGATTTTGCAGATTTAGGCGTGGATGTTATGATCACGGAGCTTGATATTGATGTCCTCCCTCCGGCATTTGATTACATGGGGGCCGATGTGAATATGAGAGCAGAACTCAATGAGACCCTGAATCCCTTTGCGGATGGTCTACCACAGGATGTACAGGATCAATTAACCGAACGTTACCGTTCCATTTTTGAAATCTATTGGAATCACCGTGACAAGATTTCACGAGTGACTTTCTGGGGTGTTACAGACGCAGATTCCTGGAAAAACAATTGGCCGGTCGTTGGTCGAACGAATTATACGTTAATTTTTGATCGAGATGGTCAACCAAAACCTGCATTTCAAGCTATTTCAGAAATTCCAGCACAATAATATTTATGAAAATAACAGATGCCAAGGTTATCGTCTGTTCACCGGATCGAAACTTTGTTACACTCAAAGTATATACTGATGAAGGTATATATGGATTAGGGGATGCAACACTTAACGGTAGGGAATTATCGGTCGTTTCCTATTTGGAGGACCACGTTCTCCCCTGCATAATCGGACGTAATCCATTTGATATCGAAGAAATCTGGCAGTATCTGTACAAAGGTGCTTACTGGCGTCGTGGACCAGTAACCATGTCAGCAATTGCAGCCGTGGATATGGCTCTATGGGATATCAAGGGGAAGGCTCTGAACACTCCGGTCTACAACCTGCTCGGCGGAAAATCGCGTCAGGGTGTTATGGTCTATGGACATGCCAATGGCAAGGATCTCGGGCAGACAGTAGATGAAGTCGGGCGATACATAGATATGGGATACAAAGCGATTCGTGCCCAAAGTGGAGTCCCCGGAATGGCTTCTGTTTATGGAGTTTCAAAAAATAAGGATGCGTACGAACCCGCAACACGTGGACTTCCGGAGGAGAGCCTCTGGTCCACTGAAAAGTATATGAAGTTTATACCGGATATGTTCAAACGGTTACGTGATGAATATGGATATGATCATCATTTACTTCATGATTGCCATCACAGATTAACCCCCATCGAGGCAGGTAGATTAGGTAAAGATGTTGAACCGTATCGATTATTTTGGCTTGAAGATTGTACCCCGGCCGAACTCCAGGAAGGATTTCGGATCATAAGACAACACACGACCACTCCACTTGCTGTAGGTGAGGTGTTCAATACTATATGGGATGCACATATTCTGATTTCCGAGATGTTGATAGATTATATCAGAACATCAATTGTCAGAGGTGGAGGCATAACTCATATGAAAAAAATTGCATCGTTTGCCGAACTATATCATGTGAGGACAGGATTTCATGGTGCAACTGACCTGTCTCCGGTCACCATGGCATCAGCGCTACACTTTGATATCTCCATCAATAATTTTGGAGTCCAGGAGTACATGAAGCATACCTCTCTCACCGACGAAGTTTTTCCACATTCGTATTCTTTTTCGGACGGTTACATGTATCCAGGTGATGCACCCGGACTGGGAGTTGATATCAATGAAGAGTTGGCGGCAAAATACCCTTATCAAAGAGCTTACCTCCCTGTTAACAGAAAAGAAGACGGGACATTATTTAATTGGTGATTTGAAAACGTTATTCATATGCGACAAACAAGATATTTATTAGGATACGACCTAGGTAGTTCATCTGTCAAAGTTTCAATTGTCGACGCCGAGACTGGTGGGTTAATTGGATCTGCAACATCTCCGGAACAGGAAATGGAAATTGTTTCCAGACAGCCAGGGTGGGCCGAGCAAGATCCAGAGAACTGGTGGGAGCATATTGTTAGGGCAACTCGAAAAGTGCTGACATCAACAGGGATTAATGGTCATGATGTAGACGCCATTGGGATTTCATATCAAATGCACGGACTGGTGGTTGTCGATAAAGACCAAAAGGTGCTGCGTAGTTCAATTATTTGGTGCGATAGTAGAGCGGTCGAGATAGGGAACGATGCATTCACTGCAATTGGTCCCGAGGTGTGTCTGGGGCGATTTCTGAATTCACCAGGAAATTTTACGGCATCGAAATTGAAGTGGGTGAAGGACAACGAACCTGAATTATTCAGCAGGATATTCAAAATAATGCTACCCGGAGATTACATAGGAATGAAACTTACCGGTGAAATCTGTACCACAGTTTCAGGTTTATCAGAAGGTATATTTTGGGACTACCAAAATCAGGGAATTGCGGAGACGCTTTTGGATTATTATGGAATTTCAAGTGAGTTACTGCCAGAGTATCATCCATCATTTCATGTGCATGGATTGGTTTCTATGGATGCTGCTAATGAATTGGGTCTAAAAGCTGGCACCAAAGTTTCATACAGGGCTGGAGATCAACCAAACAATGCGTTATCGTTAAATGTTTTAGATCCAGGTGATGTTGCTACTACTGCTGGTACTTCGGGGGTTATTTATGGGATAACGGACAAGCCTGAGTATGATAGTAAATCGAGAGTGAATACTTTTGTTCACGTAAATAATGATGCAGTGTCATCTCGTTATGGAATCCTGTTATGTATCAATGGGACGGGAATATTGAATAGTTGGTTACGAAAAAATTTAGGGGTAAAATCAACTTTAGATTACACAGAACTGAATGAAATTGCTGCAAGAAGTCCCATCGGAGCTGAGGGACTATCCATTTTGCCGTTCGGGAATGGTGCAGAGCGTATACTTGAGAATAAAACGAATGGGGCTGAATTTTTCGGTCTTGATTTCAACAGGCATAACACTGCTCATGTGCTCCGTGCAGCGCAAGAGGGTATTGTATTTTCATTAATCTATGGCTTCCAGATTATGAAAGACATGGGCATGAAATTGCACACCGTAAAAGCCGGAAATGCCAATATGTTTTTGAGTCCGATATTTAGGGAAGCATTTGTGAATACAGCTGGTGTCCCACTTGAATTATACAATACAGATGGTTCACAAGGAGCGGCCCGAGGAGCCGGAATCGGTGCGGGAGTGTTTTCCAGTACAAAAGAGGCGTTCTCCGGACTAAAACGTATCAATTTAATTGAACCAGAGAAGAATAAGTCTGGAGTGTATCTGGATGCTTATGAAAAATGGGAATCAAGACTCCGGAAGTCATATTCATTATGAAATAATAGCATTGGGGTGCAAATTTTACTCAACACTGAATCTATATTCTGTGGTTGAAGAGAATGTATCACCGGGACGCAGTATCGTATTCGGGAATTCAGGTTGATTGGGCGAATCTGGATAGTGTTGTGTTTCCAGACAAAGGGCACAATGTTTTTGATATATGATACTGTCATACCCAACTAACGTACCATCCAGGAAATTGCCTGAATAAAATTGCATGCCTGGTTCCGTTGTGTAAACATCCATGGTTCTACCTGTTGGATGATGTCTCAATTTACCGGCATGGATAAAATGCTTCATTTCGTTATGTAACACATATGTATGATCGAATCCGTTGGGTAATGATTTCAAGGATGGCCCAATAACTTTGGGTTCACTAAAATCAAAGGGGGTTCCAGCTACAGTAGCCAGATGTCCGAACGGGATTTGATCTTCATCAACCGGCAGATAATGATAAGCATTGATCAATAATTCATGATCATAGATTTTTGTAGACAGATCACCTGATAAGTTGAAGTAAGCATGACTTGTGAGGTTCAAAGGTGTTGGTTTGTCACATAAGGCATGATATTCAATTCTTAATATTGAATCATCAACAATAGAATATACAACGGTAACATGTAGGTTACCCGGATACCCCTCCTCCCCATTAGGACTTACATAGGATAATTTTAAAGCACCGTCATCCATCATCATTGCATCCCATGGTACCTTATCAAAACCCTTGTTTCCCCCATGGAGGTGTGCGTTGCCATTGTTTTTTGCAACAATGTAGCTATTCCCGTCGATAGAAAACTTCCCTTGAGCAATGCGATTTCCATACCTGCCGATAAGAGCACCGAAATAGGGATGTTCTGATAGATATGACTCCAAAGTATCGAATCCAAGGACAATATTTTTTAGTCTGCCATTGTTATCGGGGACTTTAAGGGACTTAATGATACCACCAAAACTAATGATTTCTACTTCAATTTTTTCGGGAATAGAAAGCGTGTATAGATATACAGATTCACCGTTGGGTAGTGTGCCGAAGAGTTTTTGTGTGATTTGATTCATGAAACTTTTTGCAATCGATGATTATCCAGATATAAGGTAAGGTAAGTTATATCTCGGTATGTTAATTAAAAAAAGCCGGCTTTTGACATAATCAAAAACCGGCTTTTGCTTACTAAATCTACTGGTTGATTAGGCCAGTAATAGTGGATCAGAGAATCACTTGATCAACATCATTTTCTTGGTTTGGAGGAAATCTCCAGCACGCAATTGGTAGATGTAGATACCTGAAGCGAGGTTGGTTGCATCGAAGTTTACGGTATGAACTCCAGCAGACACATCCTGACTGATCAGATTAGCAACTTTTTGTCCCAATTGATTGAATACATCAATGGTTACAAAACTTGCAGATGGAATCTCGAAAGAAATCTGAGTTGTTGGGTTGAACGGATTCGGATAGTTTTGGCTCAGATTGAACTGATTTGGAAGTGAACTCGGCTCACTAATGGATGTTGGCATTGAACGTGTTACACGAACATTATCAACGTGGAATACACCTCCATCATTTGCTTCGAAGTTGAATGAAATACCAAAGCGTGTGCTATGGGTTTCAGCATCTGCTGTAGCAATAAATGAGAAGTTATATTCAGTCCACTCGTCAAATAGTTCAACTGTTTCTTCGAACAAACGTGCCCAGTTACCTGCTGATGGAAGTCCCATGTACATAACAGCGCCACGATCGTTGTTATCTGCCTTGGCCCATAGTGAAATGTCATAGCTTTCACCGGCAGTTACGTACATTGGTTCGTTCACCACTTCTACGTTCCAAGTATCAGAAGTGCCGTTAAAGTCATTGAAATCGATTTGAAGCGAGCGGTTGTCACCGTCCTGGGATGCATTTACGATAGTAAATACGGCGTTGGATCCGCTGGCATTCTGCACATACCATCCGAGAGCAGAAGTATGTCCAGGGAAGGTATACTGGTCGAAGCTACCATTGAAGTTGATAAGGTCACCAGGAGCATGTGGTCGCTGTGGAACGACATCTGCTATAGCTGGAGTTGTACCGAACTTGGCGATTTCAACATCAGAGATGCTTATTTCATTAGCTCCAACGCTCACACCGAAAGCAAATCCGATATTGTTGAGAGTAGTGGTCATGCCTTCATTTGTGTCCAGGTTTGAACCTTGAACACTAAAGCCATCTACACTATTGGTGAATGAGTAATCAATCTGAAGACCAGCAGCGGTACGATTGAAAGAGAAATAGAAATCGTAAACACCAGCTGGGGCAGGTTCATCCCAGGGTACCAGATAGTCAGATCCGAGGACATAGTCATTTGCACCGTTGGTACTGATCCAAGCGTGATCGCCTTTACCGCCCCAGTTACCTTGCTGTGCAATTCCCTGCCATGTTACCATTTCGTTCAATGGAAGGAAGAGGTATCCATCAACTGTTTCGTTACCAGTCCATTGTTTATCTGTCAATGCTCCGATGTTTCCCAAATCGTTGAAAACACCATAACGGATACCTTCAAGATTTCCAGTGGTGGCATGACCACCAACGAAGTGTAGTTTACCTGCAATCAACAATCTCTGACCAACTTCGAGAGTTTGATCAGCAAATTTTGCCCGAACCGAAACCCATCCAGATGGAGAGTTGCCGTCCGGACTGATAAGATCCAATCGACCATTGGAGTCAATTGTAAAGTCCCATCCATTTCTTCTGTCAAATCCCCAGTCGTCTATTGATACCGACTGAGCAAATGCTGTCCCAGCCATTAGGCCAGAGATCAATACGAGCATACCTGCTCGAAACAGATTCTTTAATTGTAATCTATAACGCATATGTTCACCTTTATTTGATATGTTGCTGCATCTTTTCAATGCATCTAGTTGACGTTTTATAAATTCACATCGATCCACTCAATATGTTTTGCTGACAGACCTCAATCACTACTGAATTTGAGCAATCGGCAAATACATGAGCAATATTTGCTCACTATCAATGATATTATAGCGTATTTTTATCTAAAGTCAAATTAATAATTGTGTAATTATGGAAAAAATTTCGCTCATATGGAAGCGGTTTTTCAAACATAGACGGATGGTTTATTCATTGCCTTGATTCAAGTATGAGTCTCGTAATTTCGAAATAACTTGTTGTAAAATAGGCTACTAGTCATGTATCGTACTAATACCCGACTGTTTTGAGATACCTGGCTGTATTGTTAAAGCGAACAACAAAATTATTTGAACAAATTTTGCTCTTTATTTGGACAAACTATATATTGGGTGAAGGTTTTGTCTTACATGTGATTTGAAAACGTTTGCAAAGCGTTTAAAAACAATATAATCAGTATGAAAATGAGTGGTATTTTGTGTCATACCTCTGTATATTGGCGGGTTGAGTTTGGGGGATACAATTGCTGCATTTTCACAATCAATTTTTTATCATTCACGAATTAGATTTCAGATAGCAAATGAAAGTAACACTCCGGGATATAGCTGATGCAACCGGATTTTCGATATCTACAGTTTCTCGAGCACTTCGAGGTGAGGGTCGGATTTCTGAAAAAAACAGACATGAAATTTTGGCAAAAGCTCATGAGCTCGACTATGAGTTACCAACTGGTGTTCGAAATGTTCCGAACAATCATCCCCCTTACATTGCATTGATCACACAATTCGATATTGGTGAATTCTATTCTTCATTCTTTTATGGATTTAGTGAAGCTGCAACTAAACGTGGTATACATATCAGTTTGTTCAGTGTATCTGACGATTATAATCAGGTGGACACACTGATCAACAATCTTCGTACTCTTGGGTATTCTGCCGCTGTAATTTTTGTTCCTGAACTCAAGGAAAAACAATACAGACGAATTCTACACGCGATACCCAAAGATTTTCCTGTGTTATCTTGCTCAAATATTGATAACCCAGTTCTCGATACAGTTACATTTGATGCATATCGTGGAGCGACTTTAGTGGCCGAACACTTCTACAAAGAAGGATACAAGAAACTGGGTATCATCGAGGGTCCACAAGAAAAACCAGAAGCAAGATTCCGTACCAACGGATTTACCGATTATTTCAGACATCGATCCGGGTCTAAAATCACTTGGACCTATACCGGTGACTACACACATGCCGCCGGAATTGAGGCGTACAAGAAATTCATGCAGCTTGACGATAAACCAAATGCAATTTTTGCCGCTAATGATGCAATGGCATTTGGGTTCATGGAAATGGCACGTTCTGATGGATGGAAATTTCCAACAGATCTTGCTCTGGCCGGATATGATAACTTACCATTGTGCGACTATCACTTCCCTAGACTTACGTCTGTCGACACAAATTATACTTTACTTGCATCTAATACGCTGGATATTCTTCTATCACGTATTGGAAAGCCTGTCCAGCATCAAGGCATCGTGAGCCTTGTTCCTGTTAGTATTCGATTACGACAGTCGAGTCTATCTATTGATCCTGATTCAGATAACGGTTCAGTTGCTTCTGCAGCAGAAAAAATAAATGTATTGGTCGAGAAATAATCATCCCCGACCAATCTGATCCTATTCGACCGATAACAATATCACAGACCTGGCAGGAATAGTCAACGTAATTTTGTTGTTCCCAATTTCTGCACCTCTGAACAATTCAGGCTTGACAACGTCCGGGTTTTCAAATGTGTTATGATCGGTTATCGTTTTGCCGTGCAAGATTCTGCTTTCTGATATCTTGCTTAGATTTCTCGAATCAAGTGAAATTTCAACAGCTACATCCTTCTCGTAGTGGATATTACTCAATGTAATGTTGATTTTGCCTTGGTCATCTTTGGATGATGAAAGGCTGATAACGGGAGCGATTTTGTCCTCATCCAGATACATGTTATTTCTGATGTGACTATCGATGTACTGAGCGTCGTGATGAACCTTGTAGAAGTCGAACACATGGTATGTAGGCGTCAATATCATTTGATCGCCCTTGGTGAGTATCATGGCTTGAAGGACATTTATCGTTTGAGCGATATTAGCCATTTTGACTCTATCCAGATGGCGATGGAACATATCCAATGAGACAGAAGCTGTTAATGCATCTCTGATGGTATTTTGTTGATATAGAAATCCTGGGGTTGAGCCTTCTTCTGGTTCATGCCAAGTCCCCCATTCACCAAGAATGAGCCAAACTCTTTTTTCCGGGTCATATTTATCCATAATGGCAGTATGGTTTTTCAACAAATCTCTCCATTCCATTGTTGAGACCATCAATTCAACCCATTCATCACGGGTGTAGTCGGTAGCATGTCCTTTTTTGGTTTCCCAAGACCCAATAATGGTATAGTGATGCAGATCCAGACCGTCCATCATGGATCCAGCCTCACGCATCAGAACCTCTGTCCAGTGGTAGTCACTACCTGCCGCTCCAGCAGCTATTCTAAATGGTCTTACATTTGGATAACCGTGTAGAAATGTCGCGAATCTTCTGTATTGGTCGGCGTAGAACTCCGGTCGCATATTGCCACCACATCCCCAGCTTTCATTTCCTACTCCCCAAAAGGATACATTAAATGGCTCAGCGCTACCGTTTTTCTTTCTTAAATCGGCCATGGGACTTGGTCCAGGATGGTTCATGTACTCCCACCATTGTGCCATTTCCTGAACAGTCCCACTTCCAACATTACCAACAACGATGGGTTCTGTTTCGAGTAACCTCACAAGTTCCATGAACTCGTGTGTCCCGACGCTATTATCTTCTGTCACACCTCCCCAAAGGTTATTAACAATGGATGGGCGTTCAGCAGGATTACCTATTCCATCTTTCCAAAAATAATAATCAGCGAAACATCCACCAGGCCAACGCAAGTTAGGTACCTGAATGTGTTTTAAAGCGTTTACAATATCCTTCCGGATAATGATTTCGCCGGATTCTGTTCTGCTCCAGAAACCATCGTAGATTCCGCGTCCCAAATGTTCAGCGAAATGACCGTAAATATGCCGGCTGATGATTTGCCCTGATTCTTCAGGTTCAATTTCAATATGGACTGTTGTCGATGTCTGTGCATATAAGGTAGTACATATGAAGATACTACCGAGGAACAGTATTGCTTTTTTCTTGATTTGTCTGATCATCATTAAACGAATTAGAATTAATGTTTTCTATTGGTCAAATCAATTTCGATTTGTTTCATCATTTTATCTTTGATAGGATAGAACAGCATAATCGTACCACCGAGTAATCCGAATGCCGCAGGATAAAAGCTCATAAGCAACTTGATTCCAGCCATAGCTTCCTCACTTTGAACTGCAAGTGGGACAAAGTTGTGGAAATCCAGAATCCATCCAACGAATGCTCCACCAAATGTGAGTCCGAGTTTTAATGCGAACAAAGATGCTGCCATGACAAGTGCCGTAGCACGACGTCCAAATTTCCAGTCGCCGTAATCGGCTGCGTCAGTGTAAATGGCCCATTGAAGTACAGAAACGGAACCAAAGAAGAATGAAACGAGAGCGTTCAAAGTGTACATCAGTTTGACATTATCGGGCTCTAAAAAGAAAAAGAAAATGGAGAATGTGGCACTGGTTATTAAAAATCCAGCATAGATGAATTTTTTATCAATAAGTTTCGTGAAGAACTTGGTCAACACCGCACCTATCAACGTGGAGACAGTGCCAACAGTGATGAATGAGGATGTGAATACCTCATAGGAGAGAGTGATTGAATAAGACAAGAAATTTAATTCCTGATCTCCGACATAGTACCTGAAATAGTATGCTGTGCTGGAGCCACGCATTACGATGTACGTTAATTGGAACACAGTGGCTAAGGCTATCAGAACCCAGGGTTTGTTTTTAACAAGATCCAGAAGATCATCTTTGATTTTGTTCCTCTTGGGTGTTACTGGAGCAACTCGTTCTTTGGTGAGCATGAATGTAGCTGCAAAAAGAACGAATGCAAGTAGTCCGTATGCCGCCAATGTCATCTGCCATCCGGCGGCCTCGTTTTCTCCACCAAAGTATTGAACCAATGAAAGAGTGGCCGCACCAACAATAAATTGGCCAACGAATGCCGCAACGAAGCGGAAAGATGAGACCGTGGTTCTTTCATCAGAGTTTGGTGTTATCACACCCATTAATGCCGCATATGGTACATTGACGGCAGTGTAAAGCATCATTAAGAGAATGTATGTTATGTAGGCATAGATCAATTTACCTGCTTCACCCAGGTCAGGGACAGTAAATGTGAAAACACCAACGATTACAAGTGGGATGGCAAAACCAACGATATAGGGTCTGAATTTACCCCATTTGGAGTTTGTACGATCAGCAATCAATCCCATGATGGGGTCGTTAACGGCATCCCATACTCTTGTAAGAAGTAACATGGTTCCCATGGTCGCGGCAGAAATACCGAATACATCGGTATAAAAAATAGGTAGGAACAGGATAAACGTCATGAAGTACAAGTTGGAGGCCATGTCCCCCAAGCTGTAACCAACTTTTTCCTTGAAAGTCAGGCGTTGAGTCACAGATCCGATACTTGCGGATGGATTGTTTGTTGACGAACTATTCTCAATCATAATGTTGACGATTTTGATGGACTAAATAAAGCCCGTCCGTGACGTACGGACGGGTAACGAAGCTTATCGAACAGTTAAGATAACTGTTGTCAGGTCTTGATCACGTGACGAAGTACCGACTTTGATTTCAAATTCACCAGGTTCTACGACGAAGTTCATATTTACATCGTAAAATGCAAGTAAATCGGGGGTAATAGGAATTTCAACTGTAGTGGTTTCACCCGGTTTTAACCAGACTTTCTTGAATCCTTTCAGTTCCTTCACTGGTCGGGTTACTGAGCTTACACGGTCTCTGATGTACATTTGTATGACTTCAGATCCCTCCCGATCTCCAGTATTTGTTACATCGACAGAAACTATTAGCGAACCATCACGATCAATTGAGTCGTTTGATAGTCGAACATTTTTTAAATCGAAAGTGGTATAACTTAATCCGAATCCAAATGCATACAGTGGAGTTACTTCATCAAATAAATAACCTCGTCGAGCAGAGGGTTTGTGATTGTAGTAAGCGGGGCTATGTCCGACAGATCTTGGGAAAGAAATTGGAAGCTTACCTCCAGGATTGAAATCTCCGAAAAGGACATCTGCAATCGCTGGACCTGTTTCTTGTCCAACATACCAGCACTCTAGGATGGCGTGCACATTGTCGTTTAGGTAGTTGATACTAAGTGGTTTGCCATTGAATAAACAAACAATTACCGGTTTACCAGTACTCAGCATGGCTTCGGCTAGTTCATTTTGCAATCCGACCATTTCAAGGTTTGTTCGATCACCCATGTGATTGGTAGCCCAGGACTCTCTGGAAGTCTGTTCATTTCCACCTATGGCCAGCACGATAACATCTGAATCCTGTGCAATTTTTTGTGCTTCTGCGATCATCAAACGATCTTCGTCGTAGTCAGGTAAGACAACTTCGTCCTGATTCCAGCTGCCACCAACGGTGATCCGGCATCCCTCGCTATATACAACTTCGGCTCTGTTTCCAACTTTCTCACGGATCCCATCCAAAAGAGTTGTGTCATATTTTGGCACACCGCTGTATCCGCCGAGCATGCTTCTGTTGGCGTTCGGGCCGATTACGGCGATCTTTTTCAATTTATTTGCATCAAGGGGGAGCGTGTTCCTCTCATTTTTTAATAAAGTGAGGCATTCCAGTGCTCCGCGATGTGCGATTTTTCTATTCTCGATGCTGCCGGAGATTTTTTCGGCCAGATCGGGATCAACATATGGATCTTCGAATAGACCCATTTCAAATTTCCAGTATAGAAGAGGTTCGACGAGTTCGTCAAGTTCTGATTCGGATAATGTACCTTCACGAACCAGATCGACAAGATTTTTGTAACAATCGGGCTCAGGTAATTCTATATTGACGCCGGCTCTTACGGCAAGTACAGCGGCTTCTTTTTTATCAGCTGCGACAAAATGACCGTGAGTATCTGGTCGATCGTGAAGTTCCCAAATTGCATAATAATCGGATACAACGAATCCTTTGAATCCCCATTCTTTTCTCAATACATCTCTTAGTAACCAAGTACTTGCATGTGATGGGACTCCGTCAATTTCATTATAGGAAGCCATGACACTTATTGCCCCGGCTTTATCTAGGACTTCTTTAAATGGGTACAGGAAGGTTTCGCGTAATACCCGTTCTGAAACGTTTACAGGAGCGCAGTTCATACCGGATTCTGGTTGACCATGCGCAGCAAAGTGTTTTAATGTTGAAACAAGATGCTTTCTGTTTTTGAATGTGGAATCTCCTTGAAATCCTTTGACCGCGGCGATACCGAGTTGGGTGATCAGATATGGATCTTCGCCGAACGTTTCTTCGACTCGACCCCATCTCGGTTCTCTGGCTACATCAAGTACAGGTGTGAGGGCATGGTGGCCACCACGGACACGTGTCTCCTCAGCTGTCATGGCATATAATTTTTCAACAAGATCTGGATTAAAACTGCCGCCAAGCGCTATTGGCTGCGGGAAGCTGGTAGCGTCTTTTCCTGCCATACCGTGGAGACACTCTTCATGGAAAAATACAGGGATACCTAAACGGCTATTTTCTATGAAGAATTTTTGCAGGGAATTGGTTAGCTCGGCCATTTCCCTTGCTTTTTTTCCACCTCCTGCGCTACTCGGTCGGCCAATTTGTCCAAGTCCATGTCCATGTCCGAAATGTTGGCGTGCTTTATCGGGATCAAAATTCCCTTTTTCATCGACCAATGTTGTTGCCAGTTCATTCCAAACTCCCACCATCTGCGCGGCTTTCTCCTCCAAGGTCATCCTGGAAAGTAAGTCCTTTGTGCGCTCTTCAGCAGATAGAGCAGGATTTCTGAAAGGATATTCCACGTCTTGTTCCAATGAGGGATTGTTTGTCAAGGTTTGATTTTTCATGTTATGAAAGAATTATTGTCGTAAAAAATGCAGAGATGATTTGATTACTAATTAATTGTACCATGGATCAGGAACGTAAATGATTCGCTCCAGTTTGATGTAATGATCGAGATCATGTTCTGGTTTGGGGTACTCATCAGGTATTGGCATGTTCGAAAATTGTTGAAAGTACAATACACATGAGTTTCTCCAACGAATAGCATCACGCAATTGAATTTCAAGAAGTGCTTTGACTTGGTTAAATCTATATGGATCTATCTTTCCATTTAAATTATCCCACTGCGATTGCATCCATTCGACGGACTTAACCCCTCGATAATATCTGTATACCAGTTCATGCCACAAGGTTCTCCCACTATTCATCTTGTAATCCCATGGAACATGGTGAAACCACAACAGGTAGTCATCTGGAATACGTTCGAGGTTTCCAAAGATGTCTTGGATCTCTTTTGGGTATTGTTCCAGTGCGTTCGAGCCGGTTTGGGTGCGATCGAATCCGAGTCCGGTATCGCTGGCTTTGTGATAATAAACTGCTGTCCAGTCGGCTCTTGGGAGATTGGCTGTCCAGGGAGCGGGACCATAATGATGTCCCTGGGCGTAAAGGTGTGTCAGGCCTAATGGGGATCGATAATCAACACCAGCCTCTCTGGAAGCCATCATGATATCAATCATAGTTTCGGTGACTTTATCATCATTTGAAAAGGTCATTCTGACCCATTCATCTGCGATTTCATGTGCTGTAAGGGTATAATCCCATGCAAGTCTTCCAAAAGCATACCAACTGGATTGTACAAATGGATGTCCCGTCCAATTTCTGTCTGTACCAGGATTGATGACTCCTGCCATTGCCGTGATACTGTAATTGAATGTATCGCCAGAAACGATTTTACCAACGGTTGTACCCTCTCCTTTTACGAATGTATCTGTGTTCAATACTTCAGTAAAGTAAGTGCCCATGTAAGCAAGGTGCAGATTGAATCCGAAATATTCTTGCGTGACCTGCAGTTCAAGAGCTGTGTTTGTTTTGGGTAATGCGCCGAAAAGTGGTGAATATGGTTCACGTGGTTGAAAGTCGATGGGGCCATTTTTAACCTGTAACACTACATTGTCCAAAAATTTGCCATCTAAGGGGACAAACTCATCATACGCTTCCCGAAATCGGTCTTCCTGTTCTGGATCATATACGAATGCCCTCCATATGACTTTGCCTCCATATGGTTTCAATGCCGTTGCTAACATATTTGCACCATCCGCATGATCACGTCCATATCCATGTGGACCGGGTTGTCCCTCGGAATCGGCTTTTACCAGAAATCCACCGAAATCGGGTATATATGAGTAGATTTTTTCTGTTGTATTGGCCCAAAATTGTATGACCTTTGGATCCAATGGATCAGCTGTATCGAGTCCGCCAATAGAAACAGGTGCATTAAAAAAGACAGAAATGTAAACTTTGAGTCCATAGGGACGGAACATGTCGGCAAGTACAGCAATTTTTTCCAGAAACTGGTCTGTAAGGATTCGTGGATTTGCGTTAACATTGTTGATAGCAACGCCATTTATTCCGATGGATGCACTGAATCGAGCGTAATCCGTATATCTTGGATTTCTGTAATTTGGGAGCGTACCCCAGTCCCAAAGAGAAAGTCCGGCATAACCTCTTTCGACGATCCTGTTCAAGTTGTCCCAGTGATTGGCCATTCTGAGCATGACTTTTGGTGCACTCGAATAGTTCATGTTATCCAGATTCTTCAGCGTCTGAATTTTTCTTATGAGTGCAAAAGTGCCGTATAACAGTCCCAAATCGGAATTAGCTGTCACAATTAGAGACTGCTTGTTTCCATTTTGTAATGATTTAATGATATATCCTTCGGGTCCAATCGCTGAAAGGTCGGTTTCAGAAACAGCAGATCTTACAAGAGTACTGTTGATGGGTTTGGATATGATCAGTGAAGCTGAATGCTCTGAACCGGTATGGTTATAGTCCGTTCCCAATAATCCGGACACCGCCATTTTAAGTTCATTCCTAATGGCGTCAGTGGTTTGGGAATCTCCCGGAAGGTAAATAGAACCAAGCTTCTCTTGGTACTGAGATAAATGGGTTTGCGAGGTGATCAGGTCGTATTTAAGCCACATTCTGTAGCCGTCCTCAGCGATTACACTACCTGAGAATAGTACAATAGTGATAAGGAGCAAGCAAATTCTACTGATATAGGCATGGCACGAGGTCCAGCCATAAGATTTTGCACCGGAACTGACAAATGTATCGGTAGAAAGCTTGTTCAGACGGTTAGTTCTAAAAAACGAATGCTGTATTGTTATAATCAAACTCATGGCCTTCATTGATTTCCATGCAGGCTTAGCTACAGATTAAAGCTCCCAAAACCCACGAGCTTTACATAGCATTAGCACTGCATGGTAATATCGATTTCAGATGTATTGATTGATGATATTCTCGAATCGCTCTTGTTTGCCACTTATTTGAGCTGGCTCACCCGAGGAAATGGCATAAGCATGTAAATCTTCGAGAGTCAATTTGCCTTGTTCAAACTCAAGGCCTTTACCGGAATCAAAACTGGCGTACCTGTCATTTCGTAACTTACGGTAAGGTGAGTTTGCAAGGATATTATCGGCTATGATAAGTGATCGAGCAAAAACGTCCATCCCTCCAATATGAGCGTGGAAATAATCTTCCAAATCGGTAGAGTTTCTACGAACTTTGGCATCAAAATTAATTCCTCCGCCTTGTAGTCCACCGGCTTCCAGCATGACCAGCATTGCTTCTGTAATTTCATAAAGGTTTACCGGGAACTGGTCTGTATCCCATCCGTTTTGATAGTCACCTCTGTTGGCGTCAATACTTCCAAGCATTCCGGCATCGGCTGCTACCTGAAGCTCATGTTGAAAGGTATGTGAAGCAAGTGTTGCGTGATTAACCTCGATATTGAGTTTGAAGTCGTTTTCAAGACCGAAATGTCGGAGGAATCCTACAACTGTGGCCGCATCGTAATCATACTGATGTTTCGAGGGTTCACATGGTTTTGGTTCGACAAAGAAGACTCCCTTAAATCCATTTTTGCGGGCATAGTCTTTTGCAGTATGCAGGAACTTTGCCATATGTTCGATTTCTCGGTTCATATTCGTATTGAGCAGAGACATATATCCTTCTCTTCCACCCCAGAACGTGTAATTCTCCCCGCCGAGTTCAATTGTTGCATCCAGCGCATGCTTGACTTGTGCCGCAGCGTGAGCCAGTACGTTAAAGTCCGGGTTCGTGGCAGCACCGTTCATGTATCTAGGATGTGAGAAAAGGTTCGCTGTACCCCAAAGTAGTTTGATGCCGGATGCTTTTTGCTTTTCTTTAGCATATGCAACCATGGTCTGAAGTCTTTTTTCGGATTCTACGAGACTTCCCGCTTCGGCAACTACGTCAACATCATGAAAACAGTAGTAGGGAATACCCAACTTGGTCATGAACTCAAAAGCAGCATCCATTTTTTCCTTGGCAAGGGCTATCGGATCTGAGTTTGTGGCCCAGGGTAATTTTCTGGGTCCAACACCGAACGGATCATTCCCAGTGTCGCAGAAAGTATGCCAGTAGGCGACGGCAAATCTAAAATGCTCTTTCATTGTCTTGCCGGCAACTACTTTGTTTTCGTCGTAATATTTAAATGCTAATGGATTATCTGACTGAGGTCCCTCAAAATTGATTTTTCCGATTCCTTTAAAATATTCTTTGTCGCCTAATACTACATTATTGTTCATTGTAGCTCCTTAATTAATGCTAAAATTCATTTGTTGACGGTCATTGACCTGTTAATTCTGGGCAAAGTTCTAATCTACATGATAAGAATTAGACCTTAGAAAACCTCAAGTTTTCAAATCATCATGGAAAATTTCTCTCAAATATAAACGATATTTGAACAAAAGATAGAGCAATCTTTGTCTTTTTTGTTCTATTTGCTGACGTCGGTATGCACAAATAGTTCAAGAAATGCTTGTAAAAAACGTGCAAATAGAATAATCTTTGATAGTATAAGTTCAATATATTCTAATGGATAAAATTTATTAAAAGCGCTTTCTGATTTATTTTGACTTGTTGAAATTGCTTTACTAAATTGACCTATGAATTGTCCATAGGGCAAGTCGTTTTGTTCAAGGTAGTCGTGTAGAAATAGTCGATATGAGCATGATGTTGAAGTTGCTAATAGATAATCGGATACTTTTTTGCTCTTATTTTTGCACAAATCGATGTGGGTTAGTTGCAACGCAATTCAATCAATGATGTGTGAAGTCGTTACAACTCCTGTTATACATAGAACTTTAAATTAATCTTGTTCCGGGGAGTATACTTGGACAAGTTGTCAATACACAGGTTAATTATATTCTTGGTGATGTTATGAAAGATAGAGTCTCTTCCCTGTTGGCACTACTGATGCTGATCTTGGTGACCACAATGGCTTCTGCGCAATCAACCGGGACCATTCGTGGTACAATTATTGACAGATCAGATCGAGGTGCTCTTTTAGGAGCTAACGTGATGATCGAAGGTACCAGCCGTGGTACTGCCACCGATCTTGAGGGTAATTATATAATCCGAAGTGTCCCAGCGGGGACATATACACTGGTGGCTTCATATCTCGGCTATCAAAGTGAACGAATGGAGATTACTTTGGTTGCTGGACAAGAACTTGTCGTAAACTTCCAGTTAGCCTGGAGTGGTCTGTCGGGCGACGATATCATTATCACAGCTCAGGCTCGCGGACAATTCAGCGCCATTAACGAGCAATTGAGTTCCAGAACCATCAAAAACATAGTTTCTTCTGAGAGGATTCGTGAATTGCCGGACGAGAATGCCGCCACTGCATTGAGCAGGCTCCCGGGTGTATCGTTACAGGATGGCGACAAAGTTGTTATTCGAGGGATTCAGGCGAAACTGAACGTAGTAACCGTTAATGGGATTCAGCTACCATCAACTGATATGAACGACAGATCCACTAATCTTGGGTTTATTTCTTCAAATATGCTCGATGGAGTAGAGGTTACAAAGGCAGTTACACCTGATATGGATGCCAATTCCATAGGTGGTACAGTTAACCTCAGACTTCGTGAAGCACCGGAAGGACTTAGGATAGAGGGGCTTACTCAGGGTGGTTACAATACACAGGATCGAACTAACCCATTTGAAAATTATCAGGTGTGGGGAAGCGTTTCCAACCGATTTTTCAACAACAAATTTGGGGTATTTCTACAAGGGAATGCCAAGCGTTCTGATGGTGGAGGTGACATTGCCGCGGTGAACTTTGCAAGAATGGGTCCCGGAAGTGACTTGCCCTATGGACAAGCTACTTATGGGATGCAGGAATTTCAGTTTATTGATGAGATAAGAGTGATCAGTGAGTATGGTGGGAGCTTGATAATGGATTATCGTTATCCAACCGGAAAGATTGTTGTTCAGAATACCATAGCTAACACAACCTCTGATCTTGCGCGTCAGAGGGACATATTGTTTATGCAGTCAACTGCCCGACAGTACAGGCTTACCAGAGATGTTCACGACAAACAACTACTCATCAATTCATTGCAGGGCGACCAGTCAATTGGTAAGCTTCAGATCAACTACGGAGTATCACGTGCTCAAAGTACCAAGGTAACTGACATCAGATATGGTGATCCGGGTGAGAACTTCGGTTTTGCGAACAACACACGTCCCCCATACCCATTTACACCGTTCTCTCCCGAACAACTTCGCTTTTTGACATTTGATCAAGTATATGATTTGTCATATGATCCCGATGATTGGTCAAAATCTGTGATTTTCCAGTTTGCAGGTACACGTGATGAAGACTTCGACCAACTTGCAACAGCTGCTAATATTGATTTCACCTATCCTATGAACATTGCCAATTTCTTGGATATTGAATTGAAGGCGGGTGGGAAGATCTCCAGAAGCGTAAGAGAGAATGATACAGAAAGGACATATGTCCGTGTTGTGGAACCTGGAAACAATGATTGTGCTGCAGAATGGATGATTGCTAATGGTATCAATCCCAACCAGCAGTTGCAATTTGTGGATTTCAGAGACTACGACTATGGTCGCGGTGATTACTTCCTGAAAGGCAAGCGTCCGATGAATTTCATCACAAGTACAAGCCGAATGGACCGTTTCATCCGCTTGGCATCTCCTTGCTGGCCAAATCATGGAGCTGATTCCAGAAGAGATGATTTCAAAGGGACTGAGACTGTTTCGGCAGCTTATGCCATGGGACATTTTGATATTGGCAAGAGATTGTCTATTACTGCGGGTGTGCGTTTTGAGAGATTTGATATGGACTACAAATCTAACTTTGTGTTTCAGACACATGGTGTTGATGGTTCTGCAATCATTGTAAATGAGATTGAAGCAACAGATCCGATAGCTGCTCGCAGGAAAGCTATTGCTGATTCGCTTACGAATGTTCAAAGAACCATTGATAATTTCTTCCCGAATCTACAAGCTCGTTACCAGTTTACAGATTGGTTAGATGTCCGATTCGCGTATACGAAAACGTTGTCCCGCCCGGATTTCATTGCATTGATACCTAACGTGTTCCGAGCGACATCCGCAAGTGGAGATGGTGGGAATCCATATTTGAATCCAACAATATCCAACAGCTACGATCTGAATATGTCATTGTATGCCAATAAGATCGGGTTGTTCACATTTGGAGGTTTCTACAAGAAACTGGACAATGTATTCTTTGGAGTTAACCGATTGATGAGAGCGCTACCAGAAGGAGTCAACTTCCCAAGTAATGCCATCTTCACCGAGCTTGGTTTAACTCCGATGGCCAATAGTGCAGTTATCAACACATTCATGAACAATCCTAATCCAGCATACATCAAAGGATTTGAGATTGATTGGCAGACCAACTTCTGGTATTTACCAAAACCGTTCAATAGTATTGTATTGAATGCGAATTATACACGCGTGTTCTCTGAAATGGATTATCAGCAAATCAGGATAGTTGAAACCGTTCAGATAATAGATCGCCGTCCGGTAATTACCTATAACGAAGTTGATACTGTTCGAAAGGCGCGACTGTTGCATCAAGGTGATCACATCATTAACCTTGCGATGGGTGCCGATTATAAAGGATTCTCCGGTAGAATTTCATTTAGACTACAAGGGGATGTGATTACATCTGTAGGTGCTCGTCCAGAGGAAGATACCTTTGCTGAGAACATTTACAGTTGGGATTTCACATTAAGACAGAACCTCCCGATTGATGGACTTAGTGTAACTTTAAGTGGGGTGAATATTTTTCATTCGCCACAAAAGAGTTATCGTTACTTCCGTCGGGATGTCAGTGAATCGTCTCCATCTAACATACTTAGTGATGTCAGATACTATCCAAGACGATTTGAGCTAGCACTTCGATATACTTTTTAAAGGTTTTAGATCGAATCAATTACTCAGAAACATACATCAACACACACAATAAACAAACCATAGACAGGAGACTCAGTTATGAGTAGAAAAATGATACCATTATTTCTCTGTTTACTTGGGTTTGCAGGACTTAACACCGCCTACAGCCAAAGTTTCAGCGATTATATAGAGTCCACACGGGGAGATACCGTTGTCGTCAAAGATTATTTTGACATGAGCTTTGTTCCAAACTCACTCATAGATGCGATTGAATTGGATGTTAACGCGCCTGCCGGGCGGGTATATGAGCTCAAAAGAGGCGGAATCTACTGGCTAACCAGAGATTTGATTACTCCGGAGGATCGTCCCCTTGTGATAGCTGGTGAAGCCATGGCATCACTTGTTGCAGATAATGACTTCATTGAACCACCGATTGTTAGTGGTACTTCATTCGAAGGTACAGTTAACAACGGCGACATAGTTCAGTTCAGAAATCATACCACAATGAAGAACCTGGTAGCCATGCCAGCAGCTACAGACGATAGTCAGGGTTGGACGTTCTTCTCTGGTGCTACATCCGATATGAGTCTTACACTCGATAATGTTCTGATGGAGCATACAAACTGGGTGTTCATTCAGTCGAATGACTTTGCCAACACAAGTGTTTATATCAGTAACAGTTACTTTGTGAACATGAGTGGTGAACCATGCCGACGTAATGGTGGGGTATATGACAACGTAAGTAACAATACCAACGAGATGGTAGTTGAAAACTCAACTCACGTCATGGCACAAGGTATGTTGTATAAGTTCAGAAACTACCCTATCAACAAGGCATTCTTTAATCACAACACCTTTGTGAACATTTCCGGACAATTGTTTACCTCTTTTGGTTATCAGTCAAATTTCACATTGACCAACAACTTGTTTATCAACAGTAATGTTCAAGGATATCATCCTGGTCTTGATCTTGAGGAAACTGATCAGGATCGTTTACCACACGGTATTGTAAACGTTTCTCATATCCCAGGCGATTACAACTTCCCAATCGTGCCAGACAACCAACGTAAAATTTTGGTTGACCGTAACGGTGTGTATTGGGATGAGCGCTTGAACAACATAGTAAGTGTACTTTTGAGTGGTCGTGCAGGACTCCCTGGCCCTCCGGGTGCCCGAAATGGAAGAAATGACTGGACAACTCAGATGATCACAATGAACAGCAGAACTCAAGGAATCTTCGATGATAACAGTCGTTATCCGCTGATTCATGAGAGCAACTGGATCATGGCCGGTAACCCAAATTTTACCGATGCACGTGATCTCATGACCGATCAGGTTGATGAATTGATTGAATGGAGTATCCATGCAGCTGGTGCAGGTCCATACGAAAGTTCCCGTACATTGGCGAAATGGAGAGCTCCAGGGAACGAGGCGATCGGTAATTACACTTACCCAGATTGGCCAATTCCTGTAGATCTTTCATATACCAATGAAGAGTATCTTACAGCTGGTTTGGGTGGACTACCATTAGGTGACCTTAACTGGTTCCCTGCTAAAAAAGCAGAATTTGACATGAAGAAGGCTGAGCTTTATGCCGAATTGGAGGCCGCGCTTAACGCTGGTCGCACACCAGAAATGGATCCTACATCTATTGAAAGAACTGGAAATACCATTCCTTCATCGATTGAATTGGCTCAGAATTATCCGAACCCGTTCAACCCATCAACAGTAATTGAGTTCAGCCTGAACGAAAATGCTCTCGTCAAACTTGAAATTTTTGATGTTGCAGGACGTTTGGTCACGACACTTGTTAATGACCTTATGAGTGCAGGTACATATTCAGCTACCTGGAATGCAACCAACATGTCAGGTGCCTCTGTCAGCAGTGGCGTCTACATGTATCGTCTGCAAGTTGGAAATCAGGTCAGAACTCGTGCAATGACCCTGATCAAGTAATTCTTGTTCTCCTGGTTAGATTGACAAAAGCCCCAATCATTTATGATGGTTGGGGCTTTTTCAATAATATCATTTATCTTCATTAATAATTTTCGCGAACGAATAAAACACAAGGACATATCCAGATATGGTTTCGATACTTACCCGAATAATACTCTTTTTTGGAGCACTAATTCTGTTGTCATGCTCAAGTGAAAAACGTGATGATGCCAATGGGGATTACATCGCCAAAGTGGGAACGGGATTCGAGATTTATTTTGATGAACTCCACGATTACACCCGTACAAGGTTTTTTGACAGACGATACCCAGACCAGGTGGAGGCGCATCTTGTAGCCCTTGGTCAACTAACCGATAACCAGTTGAAAAGAATGGACTTTTTTGATCTTAATCTGGATCAAAATGATGACGTGATTCGACCAATTCTTAGAATCATCAACGAAGAACTGGTAATCGAATACTTTAAGAGGGCCTATCAGGATAAGTATTTGACAGATGAAAAGATAGAAGAAGCACATCGACAACTTGATCGGGAAGTCATCTACCGACAGATCGTGTTTTACAAAGATCCGGATGCATCCGAAGACCAAATCAATGCACTAAAAAGTCAGGCAGCGGAAATCATGCAGCAGATAAATGATGGCGCAAATTTTTCATTATTGGCAATCCAGTTTTCTGAACATAACTCAGCACAATCAGGTGGGATTATGCCCGCTGTTGATTGGTTCAATAGTACATTTGGTCCCATTAATGCATTTGTGTTCAGGCAAAATCAAAATGTTTCTGAAATCCTGGAAACAGAATCATCTATTCATATCGTCCAGATAACACAGATCAACAGTAAGTCTATTCCCCCACTCAATGAAATAAGATCGGAAATATTGACTGAGCTAACCAATAGATACGTTGAGATCAGTCAGGAGGAATATGATGTTTTTCGAGAGTCACTGATTGATACTAACTCGTTAGAGTGGAATGAACCCACTATCAGACAAATACTTACATGGGCTTCAAATCCATCCTTTTTTCAGGGCAGATATCGTGATGTATTGGCGGAAGAAATATCGGCCGGAAGAAATCTGGTAATCCTGAAGTATAATGATGGCCTTGAGGTGACATTGGCCGATTATCGTAGAATGTTGGATGAAGTACTGGCGATGGCGGCAAGATCGCTTTATAGATCGGATGATATAAAAGGTTACATCCAGGAAGCAATAAAAACTGAATATCTGATAAATGAAGCTAATAAACTGGATTTAAGAAAAAACATCTTGCATAGATACACTAAAAACAGTGTATTTCGAAATCAACTTGTGATACTATACAATCGCCATGTCATTGAACCACAAATTCCGGAAGCTGATACAAATGTATTAAGAGAATATTACACAATGATCCGAGACACCGCCTTCTATAAACCCGCTACGGTTGAGACCAGACTGATTCGTGTTACGGGGGAAGTGCAAGCTAATGAATTGATGACATTGTACCGAAATGGTATCGCATTTGATGATCTTGCACATGAAAAACTGTTGCGAAATTTTTACAGTGATCCGGAAGGTTCCCTGTTTACAAGACATAGGGTTCACCAACCAGTACTGGCCAATGAGGCATTTTCGATGTCGGTTGGACAAATCGCAGGACCTTTTACATTCGATAATGGTGATGGTACCGTTGGCGAAGTGATCATGGTTATCGACAAAAAATCTGATGCCCATTTACCAACATTTGAAGACGTGCCACAAAGCGTTCTTGCACAGAAGTATAGAGATTACCATTTTGATAAAATCAATCAAGAAGTACTTGTCAACCTCAGGAACAAGCATCGGGTAATTGTGAATGAATCCCTCTTAAGACAGAAACTTCAGGAAGCCGGGCGAATATAATTACGATGACACATACACATTCTAGTCACTCAGTTGGCTCGAACCAAATACTCCTGTTACTATTTATCATATCGTTCTGTGTAATATCGACAGAAATATTAGTAACTCGGATATCATCGGTCATCTTTGTAAACAGTTTCGCATTTATCATGCTTTCGCTGGCTATACTTGGGCTGGGTATAGGAGGTATGATCGTTTATTGGTTGGTGGATAGAGCCGTGAAAAATAAATCAGCCGATGCTAAGGTCAATCCCAAAAAAGAGAACGCTGCCGGATCAGTTCGTCTTGTCTTTTTTCTATTGAATGCGAAAGCAATCTTACTGATCATTTTTGTAATCCTGGTGGGGAACTGGTCGGCAATGCAACATCCCATTATATTTTTTGGATTTATTTTGATTCCCCTCGTAATCGCGGGAATGATATTTTCATTGTTATTTAGGGAGTTTGCCTATGACAGCTTCAAAATCTATGCCGCCGACTTAGTTGGAGCTTCAATCGGTGCGGTTTTGGTGATTTTCATGATCCCATTCCTGGGTCCGTTAAGTTCGATCTTGTTTTTAGGATTGATATTGATTGCAGGATCGTTGATTGTCTGGCCATTTAAATCATCGATGATCAGAAAATTGATTATACCATTATTACTGATCCAGGCTATTGTGTTTATAAGTATACGGGGGAGTGAAACACTCATCGGAACAGTCCCGATCGGGGATTATCCGGAGAAAGACATCTATCATGTTTATGATAGAAATTTTGTTCAATCTGAAATTATCGATAGTCGGTGGAGTATTTTTGGTCGATCGGATTTGGTATCTCATTCTAATCAGGACGTAGTAAGACATCTTTTTGTGGATGGTGCCGCTGGATCACAAATGTATCGATTTAGTGGACGTTTGGGAGATGCATCCGATCGGGTGGTGTATGATCAGTTACTGGGCCAGACGAGTACTTTGCCATTACTACTACTGCGTGATGAAGAAAAAAATTCGATGCTTGTCATAGGTCCCGGTGGCGGTAAAGAGGTATTAGCTGGACTATTTTTTGGTGTAGATCGAATATCAGGAGTTGAAATTAACCCTGACTTTGTGCGCATCGTTGAAGAAAATGCAAGTTTCAATGGTGGCCTTTATACTAAATTTCCACAAGTCGATATCCACGTTGGTGAGGGGAGACAGTTTGTAAGGCAACGGGATGTAAGGTATGACATCATAACTATGGTGCTTCCATCAACTCAGCAGGTACAGAATATTGAAAACTATGCACTAAGTGAGAATTACTTGTTGACCAAAGAGGCAATTGGTGACTATCTGAATGTGCTGACCAATGAGGGTCGGCTGGTATTCTCGGTGTACAATCAAATTGAGCTGATCAAATTGATCAATACGGTGATGTATGTATTCTTTGAACAAGGTTTAAATACCACAGATGTATTGAATAGAATTATGGTCATCGACCATCCAACTACACCTACTCTTGTAGTCACCAAGAATGCAATATCTCCCGAATTAGTGGGTAGATATCAGACATTTATGCAACAAATTCCACCTGGATACCCAACTTTTTCCTTCTTGCCCTATTCATGGAATGATCTTGCTTCATCACAGATAAACAGTTACCTGAAAGCACTTTACGATGATCATAATGGGATTGAGGCAATGATTTCAAGTCATCGGTATAACATAAAGCCCGTAAGTGATAACAGTCCATTTTTCTATCATATTGAACGAGGCTTACCAAGTGGACTGATTATCATATTAACCAGTGTTATACTTGTGGGGTTCGCTATGGTCGTTATTCCTTTGTTCGGATTGGAAAAAATTCGAGTACATGAAAATAGAAGACTTGTGGTACAAAATCTTACACTATTTACATTGTTGGGTGTGGGATTTATGCTACTGGAGGTTTCACTGTTCAACAAATTGGTACTTTATCTTGGAACGCCAACAATATCACTTTCCGTCTTGTTATGTGCCATGCTTCTCGGAATGGGTATTGGTAGCTACTCTGCCTCAATAGTGCACTACTTGGAACATGATAAAAAAATCCGTTATGCCACACTGTTTGCTGTTATCTATGCATTGGTATTGATATTTGGTGCACCTGTTTTATTGTCGTCTATGCTTGCATATAGTTTGATGACCAGAGTTTTGGTAACCTTCTTACTCTTGATGCCACTTGGATTCGTGTTGGGAGTTCCGTTTCCAACGTTAATTCGAAAACTGCATGAAAATGGCTTATCTGAGATTATTCCCTGGATGTATGGGGTGAATGGAATTATGTCAGTCTTGGGATCAACTTTGGCAATAGTGATATCCATGCAATTAGGATTTAGAGAAGCTATGTTGGCAGGGGTTTGCGCATATCTGCTGGTATTCTTTTTATCTAAACCTAAAAATTAGGTCAGATGGGAAGATTGTCGGATAGTTGAATTAGTTTACCCGGGCTCTAAAAAAAGAATCCCGTACCGGGTTCAACGATACGGGATTGTTAGTTACTGGCCAAAGAGGTATAAATTGGCCAGGATGGATATGTACTACTTAATGAGAGTCATTCTTCTAACCTGGCTTTGTGCACCGGTCGTGATACGATACATATAGACCCCACTTGCAAGGTTAGATGCATCGAATCTTACCGTATGACGTCCAGCAGTTCGCATGTCATCTACAAGTGTCGCAACCAGTCTACCAGTTAGATCAAATACTTGAAGTCTGACATTTGCTGATTCGGGCAGGTCAAAAACTATTCTTGTCGTTGGGTTGAATGGGTTTGGATAGTTTTGATGCAGTACCACAGTGTTAGGAAGCTCGGCCAGTTTTTCGTCCTCAATATTCGTTGCATAAGCCTCCATATACTCAATCAACCATTGGAGAGCAGGTCTCTCGGACCCATTGTTTCGGACCAGGTACGCCTCTTGTGTATTCCTCCACAGACCAGGTCTCCAACCCCAAAGAGTGATTCCCTCAACAGCAGGGTGCTCCCATAACGCCGGGAAAACCCTGCGATAAGCATCGAGCTGATTCTGATCAGATTGTTCGGGAGTAACATTCGGACTTGAGGATGGATTACCATCAAGATCCATTTCTGTGACCTGTATCGGCAGGCCGGTTACAGCAAGAGTATCCAATACCCGTCTCATATTGATATTGCTACCTCTTGTAGAGAACGCATGGCCTTGAACACCGATTCCATCGATGAGATCGCGTTCCTGAAGCAATTGAATTATTCCACGATATCTAAGAGCAGTGGTCATGTTGCTCAGGATACCATATTCATTGATCATCAGTTTAGTAGAAGCAGGGAATATTTCACGTGCCATCTGGAAGGCACTGATAATCCAATCCCAGCCTGTCTCACCAGATCCACCCAAAGCATCCATATATGCGCCAGTTCCGGTGTCATTTGGATCTACATTTGGTGGGTCGTTGATTGGTTCATTCACTACTTCAAGATAGTCGATATCAGGGTATCTCTCAGCAACTGCCTCAAACCACTCGCGGAGCTCCGCTAATTGTGCTTCTGGATCGTTAGCTAAACCTGGCATCCAAACCGGCTGCTGATTACCCCACACAAGTACGTGAAAACGGAATGGAAATCCGTTGTCTTTTGCCATGGCGTAGGCCGCATCCAACTCATTCCAGTTGAATACATCTCTGTTACTTTCAACACTCCCCCACTTACCGGCGTTTTCAGGTGTAACCTGATTCCAGTAGTTCGTAAAATTTAGTATCTGAGTTGGGGAATAGACATTACCTAACCATTTGTCTTTGCCAGTAGCTAAAGGTGGACCTGTATGGGGTTGTTGATCCTGACTGATTTCAGTAAGACCTGCAAGTCCTCTGTTGAGTGCATCAACGGTGTAGAACAGATCCGATCGACCAAATACCAGTCGGCTAATATCGAGTCCGTCTTCACGTCCACCGATCATGAAGGTAAGTGTGGAGTTATTTTCTTCGACGACAAAAGTATGTGAATCGAATCCAAAATTACTGGCGGATATATTCATCCATTTCCACACATTATTTGGAGACCCTCCTCCGGCAATGACAAAGTCATCGGGATCAGTGAAACCAGCGGCGTTCAATCCATTGGCTATGGTCCAATCGTCAGGATTCGTGGGATCCATTTCGCCAAAGGTAACCGGGTAAAAGAAACTGTCGTCATCAAAAGTATTTGGACCGACCCGACCTCGAAGGAATAAATTGTACTCACCGGCGAATCGGAAGGTCACCTCATATGTTGCGACTCTATCTGCGCTTCCTGGACTTGTGAATGTGCCTACATCCGATCCATCTGTTGTGATCGTGATATATGAAACACCATCCTCCTCACGTACCTCAAAATCATCTCCAAGGTCACCCGATGTTGCATTGACGACAACAGGAAGTCGTTTCAAAGGGGATTCTTCAAGCTCTACGATTTGCAGGTTATCGATATAAATGGCATTTCCAACGTTGGAAGCATACCCAAAATGGATAGGTGCACGACCTCGAACTTGTGAATCTGTAATCGAGAACTCAAATGAGAACTCTTGCCACTCAGTGGTAAGCTGGATATTGTTTCTTAATGCACCATATTCGTTAAAATCATAATTTCCAAAAGTAAATGCGGCCTGTGCACCGGCATTGGCTGCTTTTGCCCAGACAGAAAATCTGTAGATTGCCTGCGGATCTACAGGGATTTCATCACCTACAGCCTGAACATGCCATGCCTGTGTTCCGGCATTACTAACTGTGATTCGTAGTGATTTGTCTCCGTCCTGAGCTTCAGTGTCTACAATTGCGAATTCAGCAGCTCCGCCACTTAAAAGTTCCAGGAACCAGCCTTCGACACTTGATAAATTTGAAATGACACCGACTTCAGAATTTTCGAAACTTCCGTTTGTGTTCAATGGGACAGGTGTACTATCCTGCGCCACCGATACTACTGGTAAGGACAAAATCGTGGCAAATGCCAGACTTCGCCTAATCCCGTAAATAATCGTATTGGTAAACTTCATATGTATGGGGTTAATTAGTTGTTGAATGATTATGGATGATTATTTTTCTCTACTCGTATACATACCGATAACGGTACCTGTAAATCCTCCGGCATTTTCTGTACTTAGAATACTTCCGTCCACGTTACTCGTGATTGATAGCCAATCATTACCATCCCATGAGTAACTGAAATGATATTTTTCACCTTGTCCTTCGATTTTCAGGAAGATCGGTCCGGATACTCCAATAAGTGGTACAGATGTAAGGATGGTGCCATAGCTCGAATCTGTTTGGCCTGACTTCGCTTCGACAATTAATGAGTCGGATTCCGATTCAAAACGCTGTATACCCACAAACAAGTAATAATCATCATTTTGAAATGCCACTAATCCAGCACGATCGCCTGTTTTTTTAGGGGTAAAGCGTAGCTTTGTACTTACTTCAAAGTTCGTGTGTTGTTGCCTGCGACCCATGAATGAGGGTTGACCGAGGCTGCCGATTGATACTGGTCTGGTTTTGAGTCTGAGTGAACCATTTTCAATTGAATGCCAAATTTCGTGGGGTGTTCTAATTTGTATCCAATGTGCGCCTAAATCCTTATCGAACTCTTCAAGTAGTGTGAAATTTCCAGTAGTTGGAATCTCTGGAGGGAGGTCCTGTTCCAGTGCCGGATTTGGATGATGATACGGTACAGTATTATCGCCGGTTAAAATTACTGGCCAACCGTCTTCGGTCCAATGAACCGGGAGGAGGAATGTCTCACGACCGGTATTGAAATGATTCCCTCGGTATGGTCTGACTCCAAGGAAGACAGCCCACCAGTCCCCATCAGGTGTTTCGACAAAGTCTGCATGTCCTGTAAAGGCTATTGGGTTTTCCCGATCCGGATCCAAATGTCTTTGTGTCAGTATCGGGTTTTTGTCATATGCTTCATAGGGTCCCATCGGGTGATCGGCTCTAAAGACAACCTCAGAGTGGTTTGGTCCAGTACCGCCTTCAGCAGCGATTAAAATATACCTGCCATCTACCTTATAAATGTGTGGGGCCTCAATCCAGATTGGATGGGTACTTATGTCAACACCACCATCAACGATCATGGTTGCTGGTCCTGTAGTTTGGGTTTGAGGATCGTATGTCCTGATCCAAAGTGCGCGATGACCATCATAGAGGGGTTCACTCTCGGGAGGGCCATTATTCATGATATATATGGTGCCATCCTCATCAAAGAACATGGATGGGTCGATACCATCAACCTCTGGCAACCATATCGGGTCGGACCAGGGACCACGTGGATCCTCTGCCGTTACAAAGAAATTCCCTCCGCCATCAACCATGGTGGTGATCATATAAAATGTACCTTCATGATATCTGATGGCAGGAGCGAATATCCCTCTTGAAATTCGAATGCTTCCGGTATTGAGCTGAGATGGGCGGTCTAATACATTACCGATCTGAGTCCAGTTGACCAGATCGCGACTGTGAAAGATGGGTACCCCAGGGAAATATGAAAATGAAGAATGGACCATGTAATAGTCCTCATCAACTCTAACAATGCTTGGATCGGGGAAAAATCCGGCAATTATCGGATTTATATAATGACCATCAATAGAATCTTCAAACACCGGATCGTGTCCGCCATAAGAAAACCACTCAAATTCAGCAAACTGCTCATTATTATTTGACATATTACCCCCACATCCTATAACAAAGGAAGCAATTAAAAAGGCAGTAATAACTCTGGTAGAAGTATTATTCATGTATCCATCTATGACTTTTATTCCAAGAAAACCAATCCCTGACGTTCAGGAACACATACACGCTTGGTTTCATTTTGGGCCTGGCTTTGCGCAAAAATTGAGCAAATAATTATCACATATTATTGCTCATGTTTGCTCAATCGTAATGTAATTTAATTGAGCATAATTACCAAATATTTCGGCGACTTAAGCGACAAGAATACGTATTTTTGCGTATAGATTTAGCGCAAAAATGAGAAAAATTCAAGCCTTATTTTATTAAAAGCATGGATCTGTTCAAGCTAAAATCATTGACAGTCAAACGATAAATGTATAATCCGCTGGCCAGGTTACCAGCGTTAAATCTGAGCTCATACTTTCCGCCACTATAGATTTGATTATCGATGAGTGTAGAAACTTTTCGTCCAGTAACAGAGTAAACCTCAAGTGTAACTGCAGCCGACTCTGGCAGAGAGAAGCTGATTGTTGTCGTAGGATTAAATGGGTTAGGATAATTCTGATCCAGACGTACTTCATTGGGTAGTTCAGGTCGGTTATGATCGATACTCACCGGATCTGCGTCTGCTATCACTCTGATCCAGGGTATGGCCAACTCAGTTCTCTGACCACTTTCAGAATCCAGTTGTATACCTGTGAAGTAGTATCGCCATAGTAACTGGATGTATGGAACTTCTGATAATTCTGCTGGTAATCTTATCGGTCCAATGGATTCCCGATGAAGAGGTGATTCATTTCTGTGGTATTCTACTGTCGCGCCTTGTTCATCCAATAGATCCTGGAATGGTCCTTCGTTGCCAATCCGATACTGTAATCTGAGATGGTATACTCTGGAATTGGGATGAACCGTCATACCTTCCCAGAGGACATAGATCTGATCGGTATCCAATGTGTTCAGTGCGAGAATAGCTCCTCCAAGTTTTATCCCCGGATATCCTGGATTACCTGATTCATTACCCGTATTAATAAACGAGAAACCATCCTCATCCAATCCATTGATTCGGGTACGGCTGGTTAGATCATATGCACCTGTAGTGAATCCGGACACTTCCGCATCGAGTTCTGGATCCAATTGATCCATATACACAAATGCCATGTTCTCCGGATAACTGCCAGCAGGTGAGGAAGCTGACCAATTGTTGAAATAGTAAGCCCCGTTACTCAACTGGTGTGCTACCGGGAAAATATCAGGTTCATCATCTACGACAAAATGAGCAGTTAAGATTCGGGAAGCCTCTAGTTCAACAATGACTGTTTGGTTTGTTGAATCGGCAATCCCACCACTCCAGTGTGAAAACTTGTAACCGGCAACAGGTCGTGCCGTCAACTGTATGGGTATCCCCCTGAAATATAGTCCGCTCCATGGATAGGGATTCTCACTGATTCCGGGAGTTTTTGGAGTGATTTCAATAGTATTGATTTTTATGGTCCCGGCTCTTGAATCATTTACATTCAATGTAACTGACGCGGTACCTGGCAGATTGAATTGTTGACGGATATGAGTACGCATATGTATGGGACGTTCACTCACCCAAGTCTTCATACGGTTCACTTCATTTCGCCAGTTTGAAACATTGGATGGTGACCTCCACCGCCGTGAGTGTTCAGACATCTCTGGTTCAATTAGGTCTGCAAATGTATCGATGATTTGATGTACCCTTTCCGGTAAGAAACCGGTATTCAATTGGTCAGCGAATCGATTGATGAAATCATTTTTGAATCCGTTGTTCAGCAGGAGGCGCCGCAACAATATGGTTGACCATTCGGGATTCGGCCAACTTGGCCCGTTTGTAGCCAATGCAGCTGCAAGTGAGTTATAATGTGACGGATTAGAACTGTATAGTCCAAATCCGAAATCGGTGTCATACATTAGCCACCTCCATCGGCCATCATGTCCGTAGGGAGCATCGGGTTGATATCCATCCGTCTGATATCTCCAATAATCGATATTGTTTCCAGGCCAGTCGAGGTTGCTTACATATATCTGTGCAATGTGATAATCCATAAAGTTATCTATGTCCATCAACGTCTTTATGGAGTCAAAATTGGCTTCAACTGCTGGACTATGTAAGCGGATGAATCCGACCATCGCTCGATAATGTTGATCAGTACCTTCTACAACAGAGGCGTTGGCCTCCAGAATATCAATTTTATCAGATTCGATGCCGTATACTCGAGATAGGTAATGATGGTCCAATCTTTCTCTGATATTATGGATTCCCCAATACTCGCCGTTAATGAATACAATAGCCGGGCGATACGCTTGCGTATCGAAGTTCATATGCTCAACGACCGCTTGAATCGCAGCATCTCGAAGCATTGTTGTCCCACGGTCATTACCTGAGTTTCTCAGCAACAATCGATTATAGTTATCGTAGGTCTGTTCAGGAAATATCTGATGTCGGAACCGGCTTACTCCATAATCACTTCGTGCATATAAACGTAACGTCTTAAAAGGGTCAGCTCTGCTCCAACCACCATGGATTCTGATGCCAATCAGTTGGCTAAGCACCGGACTTTCTACCCCAGGTTCGAAAAATTCAAAATGGGCAGGATATTCCCATTGGTCGCCACGTCGCCGATAGTTTGCCGGAGTAGATCCATCTGGTCCGGCAAATGAATTTTGTCGCCAGGAATCGAAGTCTATCCCGGCATTATAAACCCCAATGTTGTAATCGAATAGATAATCTTCCTGGATGGATATCGATATTACAGGTATGTTGAAGGTCGATCGTCCACCTGCAAATACGAAGTAGGTGTTTGAAGTTATCGGACTTGAAAGTTGAGCGCTGTATGCTCTTGCGCGGACAACAGTGCCTTTGGGGATGTTATAGTTTGGAAAATATGAGGGCGTAGCGTCAAATGTAGATGACTTCATACTCACTACATTTGTGGAACTTGTTCGATTGACTATTTCAATAGGACTGCCGGATTCATATTGCACCGATACATAGCTGGCATTTAGTAAAGGACCATCAGGCTGATTGAATTGTTGTCGGTATTGATTCTTGTATCTGAATGTTCTGCCATTGATATTCGATGTATCTGGCTCGGATCCATCCAAGGTGTACAATATAATCGCCTCCGGATCGGAATGTGAGAGAGTCAATCCAAATCCTGTATTATAAAAACCACTGGGATGAGAAAATTGAACAGCCGATAGGGTCTGAGTGCTATCTGCATGGGCTGAGAGTTCTGTGAATGGATTTAAAAAAACCAGTACGACGGAGGTCAAAACACAAAACCATCCGGTACGAATATGCGCTTTCATGATATCATTTACATTAGTCCAAGTAACCGGGGTAACCACAAGCTGAGGTCTTCCCAAAAAGTTACCAGTAAGAGTGTCACCAGCATAGCAACAAGCATGGGTAACATAGGGCGAATAACTTTCTCAATCGTTGTATTTGCAATGCTTATGCCAACAAACAGTAATGTACCGACAGGTGGAGTACAGATTCCGATACATAGGTTCATCACCATGATTATTCCAAAATGAACAGGGTGTATACCTAATTCGATGGCCACCGGCAAAAAAATCGGAGTAAATATGAGTACCGCAGGTGTCATATCCATGAACATACCGACAAACAGAAGTATCAGATTGATCAGGATAAGAATGACAATCTTATTGTCGCTTAGTCCGAGTATAGCATCGCTAAGTGTTTTCGGTAATTCACCGTACGTCATCACCCACGACATACTAATTGAAGTTGCGATCAACAGCATGACAATAGATGTGGTCTTAATGGCCCCCATCAGAATATCGGGTAGATCTACAATGGTAACTTCTTTGTAAATAAATGCCAATATAAGTGCATAGACAACGGCAATAGCGGCGGCTTCAGTAGCTGTGAAGACCCCGGCAACAATTCCTCCGATGATGATCACAAGCAGAAATAAACTGGGAAGAGCTCTTACGAAACTGGTTACCACTTCTCCTATTCGGGCACGTTCGCCTACAGGAAATTTCTTTCTTACGGCCCAAGTTGTTGCCAATACCATTAAAACCAATCCTGTCAAGATTCCGGGTATGTATCCGGCGATGAACAAGGCGCCAATGGACACGCCTCCACTTGCCAGCGAGTAAATGATGAGGATGTTTGAAGGTGGGATTACAAGTCCCATGGTGGATGATGTGATATTTACCGAAGCACTGAATTCTTTGGAGTACCCTTCTTTTTCCATTTTGGGTCCCAGAATACTACCGAGGGCAGATGCCGCAGCAACCGAGGAGCCGGCTATAGCTCCAAACATCATAGCTGCAACAATATTGATGTGTGCAAGTCCGCCCGGTAGTGCACCTACCAAGCTTTTTGCAAAATCGATCAATCTGGTTGCGATACCCCCTTTGTTCATGATCTGTCCGGCAAGTATGAAAAATGGAATCGCAAGCAAAGCGAAACTATCGAGGCTGGTCAACACCTGTTGTCCCATTACTCCGAGCGACAATACAGAACCTGTTGCAGCAATCAATGTTATTAATGACGAGATACCTATGGCCCAGGCTATGGGTATTCCTATCACGAGAAATATCAGAAAGCTAAAAACCAGAATCAGGATGTCAATTATTTCCATAGTTTAAATATCTAATGTTCCTGTTCCCGGGGTATGGATGGTTTTTTGGCTGGGGTTCGAGCCAATATAATCTCGTGTACCATATCATCGATTTTGTAATAGACGATTAGGAGTCCACTTACCGGACCAATTGAATACACCAGAGACATTGGTAGTTGTAGTGCAGGCGTGTATTGTTTGTATATCCAGGTGGTGTACACCATATATCCACCACCATAAATAAATACAGCACCTACAAAAACAATGATCAGCACATTTGAAATCTGCGAAAGAATGCGTTGAGAATTTGGATTCAGCTTTTTTGTTAACAGGTCAATACGGATGTGTTCATTTTGTCCGGAGTAATAGGCCCCTCCCAACAAGCTGACCCAAATCAATAGATATCGTGCCAGCTCATCGGTAAATGTGCTTGGAGCCTGAAGAATGTATCTTGTGAATACTTGCCATACGACGTCTATTACAAGCAATGACAACAATATGATCAGTACCAATCTGACAATTTTATTAATCCCTTCCCGCATTGTTGCCCTCCGGTTTAGCATTTCGGATTCGTTCAACCCAGGTATACAGCTCAGGATCAGTTTCCCGGATTACATCATAGAGAGGTTTGGTTGCTTCAATAAAAGGTGATTTATCCGGATAAATGATTGTGACACCAGCCTCTTCAAATCTTTTCATGGCACTCACTTCGGTTTGTGTCCATAATTTCCGCTGAAACTCTACAGATAACTCTATGGCATTGGAAAGCCAGTTCTGTTCATCATCCGTAAGATCATTCCACAGATTGGGGTCCATTACGAGTAGATCAGGAATGCTGGAATGTTCATTCATTGTGTAAAATTTACATACTTCGTAATGGCGGGAGGACAAGAAACTTGGAGGATTATTTTCGGCGCCATCTACAATACCCCCCTGAAATGCCGTGTATAATTCTCCCCATGCAAGCGGAGTGGGATTTCCTCCCATCAAACGCATCAAACGCATTGCGGTTACGCTTTCCATTACCCTGAGTTTGAGGCCACGTAAATCTGCAGGAGTGTGAATCGGGCGGTTTACGGTATAGATGCTTCTGCTTCCGGCATCATAATAAGCCATTCCCTTGATGCGATAAGAAAGACCTTCATCCAGAAGATCTTGTCCGACCTGACCATCCCAAACATTTAGTATGTGAGCTTTGTCATCAAACAGGTAAGGCAGGTTGAACACCCTCATGGCCGGTACTATATTTTCCATGGTAGCAGCTGAGACCTTTGTCATACCTACCATGCCAATTTGCATGAGTTCAAGGAGTTTTCTTTCGGATCCGAGCTGACCGGATGGGTATATTTTCAAATTTAGCTTTCCATCGGAAAAAACTGAGACCGAGTCGGCCATCATTTGCATAGCAACTGAGACAGGATGAGTTGGGTGCATTGCATGTGCAAGTATGATTGTCCGAACCCCATCTGTGTCGGCTCGTTTACATCCACTAACCGCCGATATCAACATAAAAGTAACCAGGACCATTAGTATCCTGATTCTGGTCGTATTTTGCAGGATTAAGTATTTCGGAATCTTAATACCCAGAGTATCACCGAAATGTGATGTACTGGCTCTATGAAATAATCTATCATGCTGCCAGGAGGGTTTCTGATTCGTATAGTAATCCATTACCTGCTATTGATTTTTAAGGATGGAGGACCCAGGTATGTTTCGCCAATAGAACTCGTTTCGACCACAATTCTTTGAATGACAGGGCTTGCATCTACCATCCATATCTTCAAGGTATGAGTACCCACAGATGGTATTCGAATCGGGGTGTTGGTAGTTATGATATTATTGGCTACCCATTGATACCAGATTGTCTGGACAAATCCCCCGTCCATCTGATAATGCATATTTACAATTTGAGGAGGTTCATCATTTATCGAAACGGCGAATCTGATCCCGTCCGGATTTCTGTAATTCTTACTAAAATTTTTAGTTGGCGACAAAAACACTTTAAGATTAGCTTCACCTGGTGTGCTGAAGTATACATCATATTCAAGACGTGGTGCCGATCTATTGGTTATTGGGTCTGCACTTTCAGCCAAAGGTGGCAGGGGCGTCATTGAAGAAGATGTACGACCAAGTTGTGGGATTTTCACCCATCCAGCTTCATTGCTATCGATCTTCCGAGTGAAATCGGAAGCCTCAATTGCTACATAGCCATTCGATTCGATGAATCCACTGAAGCCAATCGGAAGATTGACCGAGAAATTATGGATCGGCTGATGTACTGTAACGGTCGATCGTCTTCCTGATCGAATACTGATTGGTACCTTATGTGTACCAATTGGGGCATTTTCCCAGTCTATTTCTACAAAAACCCTGATCTGGTCCGTTACGGTTGTCTGAGATACACTTGTCTTCACCCAGGGCTGACCGGGTGTAATGGTAACATCAAACGGACGTGAACCGCGATTGAATACTTCGAAATAGAAGCTTTGTCTGTGATATCTGTCGGTTGTCGGAAGATCTTTCGTTGTACCAGAATTCCACCATTCAGATGAGCCTTCAATTTCAACACCCATATCGGCTGAATCGGGAATTTGAATCGTAACCACTTCAGGTATGCTGTTTTCTTCTGGCTGTTGCCAATAGGTGTAGCCAATCCGTGTTTGATCCATCATATGTACCCACTTACCGTCCGATATCTCATGGTGATAGATATGGTCCATCGCCTGGTTTTTGTCGAAATGAAAGTTCACTTTTTCGGCCATACTATTTGTGGCTACACGAAGCTGCCTTGCATAATGATGGTTCAGTGCGGTGGCATAGTACAACTCATTGATATTCGCACTTGCCTCGACTGGGTACATAACCAGTTGAAAGTATGCATCTCGGTATTCCTCCGGAATTGCATCATAGATCTTCCGGGCTTTTTCTGTGAGGGCATTATAGTCGTTCACGACAGTTTCAAACTCCCGAAAATTATGCAGACTGTAGGTCTCGGCGTTGAGTAGTTCCGGTTTGCGACGGGAATTGATGCGTGTATATTCTGTTAGAAGATATCCGATCTCATCAGCGAATCCCGGTCCAAACTGTTGCGCCGCCCAATCGACCGGATATCGATTCATGTCATCAATTGAAATCCATGATGGATTCCACGCATAATCCAGAAAGAATGAAATCGGGAACTCCATTGGCTTCAGGTCACCGACATTTACAAGCCATAGCCTGTCAACTCCATGGTTATAAACCAAGTTCATTTGCTCCCAGATCCGTGAGATCTGAATAGTATTGATCCACTTGTAATTTCTTGGCCCACCCACATAATCAAAATGGTAGTACATTCCCCATCCACCTTCCCGGTCACGTTCTTCGGGTACGGGTAGTAATCGGATGTTGCCCCAGTTGTCGTTGGCAAGAAGTATCATGACATCATCAGGGACACGTAGGCCTTTCTCATAATACTCCTGCACCTCTTTGTAAAGAGCCCACGTCTGTAGCAACCGGGATTTGTCCTGTGCATGGGAATCAATGATCTGGCGCTGGTCGGCAATGATGCGTTCAAGAAGATCAATATTGGCCTCATCGGTCATCGGTTCGTCCCCATCACCTCTCATACCTAAAATCACGCCACTCTCATACGATTTCATTCGGGTGATTCCCTCGGTCCAGAACTTTCGCAACACATCGGAATTTGTTTCATAGTTCCAGGAACCCTCACCATATCGATCCCATTCAACATGGGCTCTACCCATTGGCTCATGATGTGTGTAACTGATTACGACCCCAAGTTCATCGGCCAACGTGGCATTCATCGGATCATCATCGTGTAGCGCTTTACCCCACATTGCCGGCCATAGATAATTACCACGCAAACGTAATAACAGCTCGTAGACATGTCCGTAGAATTTGTGGTTAAATCCTTCGAAGGTGTGGTTTACCCATCCCAGAAGGGATGGATTCTCATTGTTTAGGAAAATTCCTCGATATTGAACCGCGGGTTCACCAAGCGTATAGGGATCAGGGGCGACCCAAATCTGCGATTGTGAAACAACAGGTACGTCTGCCCACCAGTACCAGGGAGAGACCCCGATCTGCTTTGAAAGTTCATAAATACCATAAATTGTGCCTCTTTTGTCACTACCAGCAATCACCAAAGCTCTGTCGACACCCTCAAATGGGGCTTCGATTACCTGGATCACAAATTTTTCCCAGGTATTTTCGAGGGAAGAAAGATCCAGTAATCCGGAGGATGCCAGTGAAGCGATAAGACCGCTTTTCTCGATCGATCCTGCTATGACAACCGAGTTGCCACGGGGGAGTGTGGACTGATACAACTGGGGAACGGATCCTGTAACACGCTGAACATCATCTCTGAAATCCTCTAATGCCTTGATTACACCCCTATGATCGTCTGGATCCACAAATAGTGATGCCTTATGTTCCGGACTCCAAAGCGAAAAGTAACCCTCTTTCTTTTCGAAAGAAACGATCTGTCGTTCACCCGGTTGTGCGTAACCGTTACACATCAACGTAGTGAGAAATGCGATTAATATTAAACAGGATAATATATTGTAATTGCTCATGATAGAGGGGGAGTTATCGTTTATGGATGTCATTTAAAAATCATCGGATCTGAACGGTGAAGCTGGCAAACCTTCAACATTATACAGATTCGCGAGTTGTGGGTTGTCGGCCCATGCATATCGTACGTGCAACGGGTGTTCTATCTCATCACTCCAGACGATAACATCCGACCCATCGATCATGGCATTAGCCCATATAAACCGCCCATCATCGCCGGCAATTGCAAACTCTCTGAGTACTCCACCCTTTGCTACGAGTCCACCACCTACGTTTTCAAATCGAATACGAATGCGATTCCCTTCAACTTTATGCGAATTATACATAGGTCCACCAGCAGTTATTTTCTCATTAAAAACCAGTTTTCGGGCCTGAAGAGCAAGTCGTTTGCCAACATCTTTTTTGTTTACCGGATGGATGTCGTTCCATTCGCCTATATCGATTGTAACCGCCATTCCGGTATGAGGTAAGCTTAAGGTTTTCAACTGAGCGTCTCTCAACATAGCCCAGGCACTTTCCACAGGCTGATTTCGTGCTTCAAGAAAGTTAGATAACTGAACAAAAATGAATGGTAGATGTGGATCATTCCAACCTTTTCTCCAGTCGGAGATCATATCGGGGAACAATTGATAGTATTCTGAAGCACGTCCCACATTAGATTCACCCTGGTACCATATGACTCCTCTAACTGAGTAATTGAACAACGGGGCAAGCATGGCATTATACAATCCCATGGGCTTCCAACGGATGAAAGTTTGACCTGGATGTGGACGAGCCAGGGCACCGATCTGAAATTTCCAGTCACCTTCAAGATTGACCAGGTGATCATCTACCTCCAACTCATATGGTTTATCGGGTACGAATCCGACGTGTCCCCGTTCATTGAAGACACGGATGACAATGCTGTTTCGTCCGGATTTCAGTATTCCTTCAGGGACAGTATACCACCTTGGTGGATACATGTACGTAGTATTGGCAACAAATTGTCCATTAATGAACACTGAATCTGCATCAATGATAGCGCCAAGTTCAAGTCGGGCTGGTTTACCATCTGAACCTGAAGGTAGGTCGAAGTCCTTCCTGAACCAGAACACTCCGTTTCGAGGTTCGTCAGCACCAAGATTTAAATCCGGGTAGCCGGGTAGTTGAACTGTCTGCCAAAAGGATACATCCGCAGATGGATCGGTCCAGTAGGGTTTGGCTTTATAGGCCATATCGCGGGATCGAACATCGTCATACCATGTGATCCAGTTTTTGGAATCCAATGCTTCGATGCTGTCACGTAATTCTTTACTTCTGAATTTATAGGCCTCAAGAAGATGATGTTCATAGCTTCGAAGCGCTTCCTCACTCATCCAAGCTTCAGCTGGTGAACCACCCAAACTTGAGTTGATAATGCCAACCGCGACATCATATCGTTCGCTTAATTCTTTGGCGAAGAACCATGCAACGGCCGAGAATTCGTGGATATTGTTACCGACTGCGGAAACCCATTTTCCGGATGCTACATCCTGTCGAGGTGCATCGAAATCGTAGGTCTGACCAACAAAGAATTGGCGGATTTTTGGCTCATTGGTATTGGCCAGGATATCGTGATACCGGGTACGTCGCAGGGGGAGCTCCATGTTGGATTGACCGGAAGCTACCCAAACCTCTCCGATGAGAATATCGGTAAGAGTGACTTCACTACTGCCCTTGATTTTCATTTCATGAGGTCCGCCGCCGGGCATCGGACGTAACTGGATTTCCCATTTACCGGAATCGTTCGCAATTGATTGGTAATCAAAATCAGCAAAGGTGACGTTCACTGTTTGTCCGGGCTCATCCCAACCCCAAATATTCACAGAAACGTCCCTTTGCAAAACCATGCCGTCCGAGATGAGTTTGGGCAACTTCATCTGCCCAAACATCGGTGACGACACACACAACATAAATACAACGATCAGACTTGCTCTTGTTACCATAAAATTTTCAAATTACACGCTATCGACGGTTCAGAATTCGCACAAATTATAGCTCAACGGTTACAAAAAGCACCGTCTCGCAGTGCAATATATAAAACCCTGTGCAAAATCTGAACAATTATAGAACAAATATTGCCCATTTGTTGAGCAAAATTATATATTATAGAAACTTGAGTGAGAGCCTTTTAAGCCTATTTACTTGAAAATTAACACACTTTGCATGTTATTGAAGAATCCGATAGCCGACAAAAATTTTTTACTTGAAACCGATTCGGCCAGAGAATTGTATCATGATTATGCAGAGAATATGCCAATCATCGATTACCACAATCATCTTGATCCCAAAGATATTGCGACTGATCGACAATTTGAGAATCTGACGGAAGCATGGCTGCATGGTGATCATTACAAATGGAGAGCGATGCGCACGTACGGTGTTTCTGAAAAGTATATTACCGGAGATGCTGATGACCATCAAAAGTTTTTAAAATGGTCTGAGGTGGTCCCCCATACTGTCAGGAATCCGCTATACCACTGGACCCACATGGAATTACTCCGATATTTTGGGATATCGGATCTTTTGACACCTCAAACTGCGGCATCAATTTATACCCATGCCACAGACCAACTCTCTAATACATCACATTCGGTTCAGGGCTTATTAGATCAGGTTGGGGTACAGGTCGTTTGCACCACAGATGATCCCGCCGACGATCTCAAATGGCATCAGATACATGCGAAGCGTGGCCACCATCTAAAAATGATCCCGTGTTTTAGACCAGATCGTTTATACGATTTCAGGGACCATCTGGCTTACAGCGTTTACCTGGAAAAACTGGAGTTAGTAAGCGGCACGAAGATCACCACATTTGACGGACTATTAGAGGTGGCGTTTGCGCGCATGGACTATTTTCATGTACATGGTTGTCGAATATCGGACCATGGACTCACTCATTTACCATTACCAAGCAGTTCAGTTGAGCAACCAGCTAAAGTGTTCGCAAAATTTTTGACTGGTCACCCACTTAGTCAACCGGAGAATGAACACCTAGCATTTATCATACTATCTGAGCTATGCAAACGATATCATGAACTTGGTTGGGTGCAGCAGTTCCATCTTGGCGCGATTCGATCGAACAGCTCGATACAGCTGAAACGCATCGGGGTTGATGCAGGATTTGACTCGATTGGGGACTATCCACAAGCAGAACGATTGTCCCATTTCTTAGACCATCTTGAAGCACAGGACCGGCTGGCACGAACAATACTGTACAATTTGAATCCCTCAGACAATGAAGTTTTTGCCACAATGGCAGGGAATTTCAATGATGGGAGTTCCAGAGGTAAAGTTCAGCTTGGAGCTGCCTGGTGGTTTCAAGATCAAAAGGATGGCATTGAAAAAAACCTGGAAACGTTATCAAACTATGGGCTTCTCAGCACCTCACTTGGGATGTTAACTGATTCTCGCAGTTTTTTATCCTTTCCACGTCACGATTACTATCGCAGGATCCTTTGCAACTTGTTAGGGAATGACATCAAGAAAGGTCTCATACCGGCCGACATCAAATATCTTGGCCAATTGGTTCAGAACCTGGCCTACTTTAACACAAAAAACTATTTCAATTTTTGATCATAGCGTAAACTTTATGAAAACTGTCGTC
>CAZDYD010000007.1:0-51468 GCA_964509715.1 uncultured Chitinophagales bacterium | reverse complement strand
TTCCCTCCTTTGGCTATGATTGGAACCGGCAGATAAGTGGTGATTGGGGTGGTCAAGCAATGAAAGACCTCCTGAGCGCCATCGATAACGTTTCAGCTGAGCCATACTCAGACGAGTCTAAACTCGGAGCCGTTGGAGCAAGCTTTGGTGGATATTCTGTCTTTTGGCTGGCCGGAAACCACGACAAACGATTCAGTGCCTTTATCTCGCATGCGGGCGTGTTCCATCTCGAAAGCATGTATGGCGAAACAGAGGAAATGTTCTTCGTTAATTTTGACATGGATGGTGCATGGTTCGATTCCCCGAGGCCGGTAAGTTACGATAAGCATTCACCACACTTGTATGTCGAGAACTGGGATACACCCATTATGATGATTCACGGTGAGCTCGATTATAGAGTCCCGGTCGGACAAAGTTACCAGGCATTCACCGTAGCTCAAAGAAAAGGTATACCGAGTCGCATGGTGCTATTCCCGAACGAAAACCACTGGATTTTGACACCACACAACTCACTGCTATGGCATCGTGAGTTTTTCGGTTGGCTCGATAAATGGCTCAAATAATTACACCTACACAATATGAAACAACGTATCACCAGAATTCACTGGAAGACAACAATTAACACCGTACTTTTCAGCTTGCTACTTATGGCTTGTTCTGCAACCCAGCAGACAACCCGAACTGTAGAGCCAATTATACTTCCTGAAATGGAGCTGGCTTCACCAAGCCTGCTACCAACGTTTGATGCTGTACCGGCCGGACAATTCGACAATGGTCGAATGTGGACATTCGAGTATGCACCAGCCGATTACTTCTCAACTACCTATAATTTTGATGCAAATACAGATTGGTTTTCACGCGCAAGGTTAAGCTCTGTGCGATTACCAAACTGTTCGGGATCTTTTGTCTCAGCAAAAGGATTGGTCATGACGAATCACCATTGCGCTCGTGAACAGATCAGCCAGGTAAGTAAAGATGGAGAATCTTTATTGGATGATGGATTTTATGCAGAATCACTTAGCGATGAGCGACGTATCGATGATTACTATGTCGATCAACTTATACAGATCAAAGATGTAACAGATATGATTTTGGATAAGGTTGACGCGGCTGATCCACAGGATCGGTCTGAGGTACGCCAGCAAACAATTGGAGAGGTTCAAGAGGCGCTGCAATCTGAGGCAGATGACGATGTAATTGTCCAGGTAGTTTCTCTGTACAACGGCGGACGTTACTCCGCATATTACTTCAGAAGATATACCGACATCAGATTGGTCATGGCTCCTGAGCTACAAATTGGATACTACGGAGGCGACACCGATAACTTCACCTATCCCCGATATAATCTCGACATGACATTCTATCGGGTCTATCACAATGACCAGCCACTGGATTCCCCAAATTTTTTTCCGTTCAGCAGGACCGGAGTATCTGAGGGGGATGCCGTATTTATGATTGGAAATCCCGGCAGTACAAGTCGACAACAGACTGTCGCACAATTAACCTATCGAGGATTATATGGTGACAAATTCTACCATATGTTGATTTCCAGAACTATTTTGGCACTTCAGGCATACTATGACCACGATCCGATAGATGGTGAAGCACGGGATCTGAGAAACTTCATCTTTGCCCTAAAAAATGCCGAGAAGTTTTATGGTGGGCAGGTGCTGGCACTCCAGGATCCGGAATTAATGGGGCGCCGAGTCGATAATGAAAACAGATTCAAGACCAGTTTGAGTGCCGATTCTGATCTTGCAGCTACATATCTTCCGATCATAGAGGATATTCGCGACATGCAATCCGAGAAGATTGAATTTGCCCCCATGTATTATGCAACACTGGGAATATCGCCGAACTCCAGATTATCCTCATCCATCCTCCAGCGAGCTCTGTTCTCGTACTTGTATGGGACCTATTTGTCGATGGGAACTCCGGCTGAGCAACTCGAACCATTAAAGATGCAGATCCTGAATATTCAGGACAAACCGGAGTTTATGGAAAAGCAACTCCTGGAGCATAGAATCCGAATGATGATCGATATCCTCGGTAACGACGATGATCTCATTAAGGATATCCTCAATGGTTCAGATCCAGCTAGTATTGCCGCAAGCATTATCAACGGGTCCCAACTGGCAAAGCTCGAAACAACATCACTGATTTTTGATGATAATGTGCTGACATCAGACGACCCGGCCATTGTCTTTGTGGCTAAGTTTGCTAGTGAGGTTTTCACATCTCAGGAAATGTACAGCGGATTGAGTCAGTACGAGAGTGAACTTTCCAGCCAACTTGGTCGTGCATGGTTTGCTGTCTATGGGACAGACCTCCCACCTGATGCAACTTTTTCGCTCAGAATATCTGATGGTGTAGTATCTGGATATGAGTACAATGGCACCCGAGCTCCAATTTATACAACATTCTATGGACTCTACGACCGTGCTTATTCGCATGCCGGCGATCCCGAGTGGGCATTGCCAGCACGATGGGAAAAACCATCCATTACTATGGATCTTTCCACCCCATTGAACTTTGTTTCGACCAACGACATCATTGGAGGTAATTCAGGCTCACCTCTGGTGAATACTTCACTTGAAATTGTTGGACTTGCATTTGATAGCAATATTGAAGGAATGGGATCGTCTGATTTCATACTGGATGAAAAACGTGCGAGGTCAGTGAATGTCGACGTGAGAGGAATGATTGAGGCATTACGAAACGTTTATAAAGCAGAACGTATGCTTCAGGAGATTCTCAGTGCTGGTGATTGATTTCAACATGGCGATTTAAATCGTATCTTGTCAATGCGGATGTTGGTCACACAGACTGGCATCCGTTTTTTTTGATACCTATTATCACAGCTTAAAATTTCATATGAACGATATCAGTACCACACCTGATTTGAAACTCCGACAAAAAGTAAACAATCTCGGAATCCCTGCTATTAACCGACATATATTTCTATGTGCTGATCCTACGACCCCCAAATGCTGCAAGACCGAATTGGGACACGAAGCCTGGGTCTATCTTAAAGATCGCCTGGAGGAGCTCAATCTGACCGGGAAGCAAGGAATTTTCCGTACAAGAGCAAACTGCCTGAGAGTCTGCATGCGTGGACCGATTGCCGTTGTTTACCCGGAGGCGGTGTGGTATCATAGCTGTACTCCAGAAGTGTTGGAACGAATAATACAGGAACATTTAATCGGAGGAAATCCGGTTCTGGAGTTTATGATCGATACTTCAGAAACACGTGAAGAAGAAATCATCCCAATCCCATAGTTTCTTATACTGTGATTATTGAACGTTTAAAACAGGCTTTAAACACCGATCTTCCTGGGGTTGAAGCTCAAAAATTGATGGCTCCCATACCACTTACGAAGGGCATTGGACCAGTAATTCTGCCTGATGTCCCACAGGATGCCAGAAGAAACGGAGTGCTGCTAAGTCTCACTGGGGATTCCATCGACAATCTTGAGTTTTTGTTGACATTGCGTAGTTCAAAACTTCCAAGTCATGCCGGACAATTAAGCCTTCCGGGTGGTGGAATAGAAGCCGGCGAATCACCCGAACATACTGCATTGCGTGAGGCACGAGAAGAAGTTGGACTAAGGATGGATACTGACGACCTCCTTGGGCATTTAACACCGATATTTGTCCCGCATTCGTATAATTTCATCCACACCTGGATAGGCTGGACACCTGAAAGGCAACCACTGAAACTTCAACAAGACGAAGTCGAAGAAGCGTTTTACGTGCCGGTCCGTCATTTATTGGATATCTCGAATCTAAAATCGGAAATTTGGAACCTACGCGGAATGCAAATGGAAGTACCTTACTGGGATGTCCATAAAGTGCCTTTGTGGGGAGCTACCGCAATGATTTTGAGTGAGTTCGTAGAGTTAGTTAAAATGATGGAACGAGTGTGAGTCTATGGGTTTCATTTCTACCTTTTTCCCGGTCTTTTAGATGATAGAGTAGGTTTTGACCTTGCTGATCCCTTGCTCGTCACCTTTGCTGATCCCTTAGCCTTTGCTCTTCCAGCATCCTTCACTGAGACTTTGCTTGACGGTCTTCCTTGCCCTTTATCGGTAACTTTCCCAGAACTCTTGACCGATGGTCTTCCATGCTCTTTACCAGCAGCTTTGGAGGAATCCTTGACCGATGATCTCCCTTTACCGCTACCAGATGCCTTACCTGATCCACCTCGCACCGATGATCGATCGGGAGTAAACTTCCCGGCTTTACGTATGGGACGTTTAGCTCCGGAAATGGGTAAAGCAGGATCGTTCGTCGAACCAGATAATTCGTTCATTATATAATCAATCTCTGATTCATGTAAGAATCTCCAGGTCCCTGATGCTATACCATCTATCCTCACATTCATGATACGTATTCTCTCCAAACGAATTACCTTATACCCAAGTACTTTACACATCCTACGGATCTGGCGATTCAAACCCTGATTCAAAATGATACGAAAAGTAGAATCATTGATCCGTTCTGTTTTACATTTCCTGGTCATTACACCAAGGATCGGAACACCGTTCGCCATCTTTTTCAGAAACTCATCTGTAATTCTCTGGTCAACAGTTACCACATACTCTTTATCGTGCTTATTACTGACCCGGAGTATCTTATTGATAATGTCCCCATCATTCGTCAAAAGAATCAATCCTTCCGAATCTTTATCAAGTCGTCCGATCGGAAAGATTCTGCCTCCATGATATGCAACCGCCTTGATGATGTTGTCCGGATCAGATTTTTCTGTGGTTGATGTTACACCAACAGGTTTGTTATATGCAATGTACACACGTTGCATGGTGGACTCAATCGGGTTCCCGTTTACTAAAACCCGGTCCCCAGGACCAACCACATCACCAAGTGTTGCAGCTCTTCCATTGATGCGTACCCGACCCGCCTCAATCAAGCGATCGGCCTCTCTTCTGGACGCAACGCCAGCTTCACTTATATATTTGTTTATTCGAATATTCATATGTTTATTGAAGAAGCTACATCTTTACCAAACTGCATACCCAATGCCACACCCATTCCGCTTAATCCTGCGGCTATGAACACATTATCTTTAATCTCTTTGAAAATGGGTGTTTTATTCGGACCAAATCCCATAATTCCAGTCCATTCATGCTCAATGGCCCAATTACCCTGTAGTTTGAGCGTATTCATCACAAACTGAATTAAATGTGCCTTGATCAAAGGATTGACTTTATCCAATGTAGTCTCCTCCCGGTCTTTATCAACATTTCGGGCCCCTCCGATCAATAATCGATTGCCGATATTTCTGAAATAAATAAATCCACGGTCATAATGCCAGGTCCCTTTCCAAGGCATATCTTCCACTTCATTTGTAACGAATACATACCCCCTTGCTGGAACAATCGGAGCTTCTTCCATTATGGTTTCAGAAAAACCATTGGTCGCAAGGATGATCTTTTCACAGTAGATTTGGATGTTCTGTTCAAGATTAACGACATTCGGACGAACCGTCTTGACCGAAGCCCCCCATCTTATATCTATACCGGAATTTCGAACCTGATCATGTAGCCATTTCATCAGTTTCCCACTATGGAGGTATCCTTCATATTTGTTATATATCACATCAAATCCGTTCACTTTCCCGGTACTGTAAACGTCCTTAATACCCGCAATTTCATTCATCCACTGATTGAAGCAATCAATTTGATCAGCACATTTTTCAAATTCGGTGAGATCAGTAAATAACTCATGTCCACCACACATTTCGAAATCCATTACCTGTGGTGGGACAGTGTCTCGAAGTAACAACAATCCTTCATATCGTTTCCTGACCAAATTCTTTAAAACCGATTCATCTGTGTGGTTCAAATCATCCAATAACTCACTGATGGAGCCAAAACAGGCGAATCCAGCATTTCGAGTACTTGCTCCGGTCGGATAAAAATGCTTCTCCAACATCAGTATGCGGAGATCAGGTTGTTGTTTTTTCATCTCAAGTGCAATGCTGCACCCGGTTATTCCCGCACCGATTATGACCAGATCATATGGTTTATGAAATATCTCCTGTTCCCAATAACTAACGTGCATAACCTATACTAACTTTTTTATACATAAATAATTATATCCGCCTATACAAATATATTGTCAGGAATATGTAACAAACGTACCTGCGGGACAACCCACTATGGTATTGCGCGGAAACGTATGGCTTGACCACCTCCAGCGGCAAGGCGGAGAGTAAGTGTATCTGTTGAACGCACAACTTTACGTTCTATTTCAAATTCGTACGGATTTGATTCCCAATCGGTTTGGTTTGTATCTCGATAGATAATTGCTTCGTATGACTTATCAGAATCCAAAAACGATAATTGTGTATGCAATACACGACCATTCTCATCACTGATACTTCCAAGATACCAATCATCACTATTGACATCTTTTCTGACTATGGTCACGTAGTTTCCGACATCAGCGTGTAACACCCGAGTGTCGTACCAATCTGTTGGCACATCCAAAATAAACTGAAACGCATCTCTGTGTTTTTCATAGTTTTCAGGTAAATCGGCAGCCATTTGAAGCGGACTATAAAGAACAACATACAAAGCTAACTCCTTGGCCATCGTATGATTGATTCTATTATCCGGACGATAATCTTCAAACAACAAATCCAGTACCCCTGGTGTATAATCAAACGGTCCGGCTAACATTCTCGTAAATGGAAGTAATGCAACATGATCTGGCGGATTTCCACCGTCGCCTCCCCATGCATTATATTCCTGTCCTCGGGCGACTTCACGTGTCATGAGATTTGGCCAGGTTCTGCGAAGACCTGTATCCTTGAGTCCCTCGTGCACATTGAGAGCTATGCCATATTTTGCAGCCAATTCAACAACTTTCTGATGATGTTCGACCATGAATTGCCCATGGTGCCACTCTCTCATTTCCTTACCATTTTCATCAAACCAGATGATCTCACGACCATGACCAACATACCCTGTTTTGACAGCCGTTGTCCCGACCTGCTGATATTGAGCGAAACTGGCTTCCATTTGACTCTCATAATGCAAAACGCTTGCAGAATTTTCATGATGCCCCATTACTCGAACACCACGATCGCGAGCATACTTGGCAATTTCGTGCAAATCGAAGCCTGGGGCCGATTGCACAAAATCAAACACCACACCCTCAGCATACCAGTCGCCATCCCATCCAATGTTCCAACCTTCAATCAAGACGTGAGGAAAGCCATACTTCGCAGCGAAATCAATATAATAACGTGCATTTTCATTGGTAGCACCATGCTTTTCACCCGTTCCCCATGTTGCCTTATCAAGATGCATTTCCCACCATATACCGACATACTTTGACGGTTTGATCCAGGAAGTATCTTCAAGCTTATTTGGTTCATTCAGGTTCAGAACAATATAATTTTCGATCAATCCACCAGCAGTATCTGAAATCAATATCGTTCTCCAAGGTGTAACGGCCGGTGTGTTTGTCCTGACCAAAACCCCGTCGGCCCATGGCATCAGATTGGCCTTGAGTGTGGTACCATGGACTCTCTCAAGTGTCATGGTTGAGTATTTCACTAATGCCGCCTCATGAATTGAAAGATACAATCCATCTTGCGTACGCATGGTCAGCGGAGTGTGTACCGTATCGATTTTACTGACTGGTGTGTGTTCTGTAAGATATTCAAATCTGTTCCACTGATAAGCACCGATCCACCAAGCATCATGATCCCCGGTCAGGGCAAACTCCGTCAACTCATCCATGATATTGAATGCACCCAGATTCGGTTGCTCAGGGAATTCATACCTGAATCCGATTCCATCATCAAAAGCACGGAACACAATGTCTATCATGCGCTTGCTCGCATCGTTTTGTTGTAAACGGATTCTCAACTCATTGTAATTGTTTCTGATGTGCTTTTTCTCACCCCAAACCTGTGTCCAAGTCTCATCAAAAGAATGGGTATCGGTCGATATTACACTGAATCCCGATCGGAGTTGAATTCCATCCTGTAGTTCGAAACCAAGGGCTGACTTCGAAATGACATCCCGGCCAAACCTTTGCACAGAATAAAGTGGCTCACCATTCTTAAGTTCGAACGTTATGGTTTGAATAGCGGATGGTGATTGAACCGTATAGGATTGAGCCAATAATAGAGTTGGCATCAGAAGGGAAATCAATAGTATAAAACGTCTCATACAAATACTCCTGTCACAGGTTGTGTTGAAAAATCAATGCAATAAATATGTGAGACAAAATACTATTTTTACAAGTCAACCTCTGATGTATTTTTCATTGAGTCTGTACTCATTCTTCCTTTTATCATTTCGGTTTGTTCGTCTTAAAATATAAGTTTCGCCCGGCAACTCATAGAGTGACTGTAACAAGGTTTCCAAGCGTTCTAAGGTCAAATTTCTGTTTCTACGAATATAATCGGGACTCGGATGATCCGGTAATAAAATATGATCGATGTCGTCCGATTTAACAAAGACACCGGCTTGTGGAAGTTGTGCTAGCAGCGTTTCCAGCAATTTAGACTCCATCGTAGGAATTTCATCAGTTTTTGCTACTTCAGAGTGAAGGATCAATTGTCCATTACTTCCGTATTGGACTTGAATTCCAATAATGGGTTCGAGTTTGACAGGTTTTGCATTAACATCTGTTGTGTTTAACCAACGGCGTCCCACCCACACACCGGGAATCAATAAAACCATCAGAATCAACATGTATGACCATACATCACTTCCATTATCTGAATAATTGATCCAACTCATAAGTTCATCGTAATCATGAACTTTAATCCTTTTAAGATCGATGTGCATCTGATTTTGATTACTCATGATCCGATATGACAAAACATAATATGCCTGATCGACATCAGACCAGAATATTCCGAGAATAGGTAAGGTTAGTTTGAGTCCCGGATTCAATTCAGAAAGGCTCCTGAAATTACCAGTTTCGGTATCGACTGCTATAAGGTCGTACTGATGTATTAAATCACGATTATGGAATAACAATAGTGGGTGGTTAGGATCAACCGAATTATTTGTCAGGCTATTTGGCACCAATGGTGATAAATCTACAACAGCGATTTCATCCAAAACTGCAATTCTCTTCCATGATCTGTTTTCAAGAGAAAACTTCCAAATAGCATTTAATGCCTGGTTCCGTTCAAGATCCGCTCTATTATCGCTTAATTTGGCACTATTCCCCCTCAGGTATATTTGTCTTCTACTAAAATCAGTATACACTTGAGCATGTGATTGTGCAACAGGGCCCTGGAAATCATTCAGTGAGGGCAACAATTCCCATTCTTTAGTTGAAGGACTAAATCTGGTAATAATTGATTTATGTGTAAATAACCCATAGCCGCCAAATGCATATATTTTACCATCCTTGGGGTCAATCCATGGACTATGATTGAATTGATTCCTATGTTGAAAGGAATTATCGATACGGATCAATTGCCCCTCTGGATCACGAAGGAATACCCGGCCTACCCCTCGGTCCCAAATAATCAAAGAACTGTGATACGGACTATATTCAACCATGGTCACATCATCAGGCACAACAAGTGAGTCCGCCAAAGTGACAACTCCATTTAGAGGCTCAATCACATATAACGCACGGTTAATCAACAGATAGAAGGAATTTCTATCTGTATCAAAAGCAACATCCATATACTTCCTGTCATCAGTTGAAGTTGAACTGATATAAGCTTTGTGGTCAAGGACAATATTATCAATGGAAATTGTTTGTTGTTCTGATTGGGCAATTAAGCTCCAACTATACAACAGGCATCCTGCCAAAAGGATGACTCTTCTCATACAAACCTCTTCGTTTTAACGACAGCTATTTATAGCACCACACATACAAATAGAGTTAACTCTTATTATTTGTCATCACCGAAATTGACATCAATATTTAACTCTTTAGCGCAATTATTTACACAAATATAGGAAGTTGTATCATTATTCCTATTCATTGGATGAAGTATGATCGTGTATTGTCACAAGATGACACATTATTTATTTCATACGCACTCCCCACTCATCATGACACAAATAACTACACTTTGTTCGGATTATGTCCGATGTTTTTCGGTTTGTGTACACAATTTTCTGATGTAAATGATTACTATTTATGCACGACTGAGATATTTGATTCAATTCATATCTCAAAACAATTGCAGACACAGACCAAATCCCGAATCTCATCACGGGACTGACGACAGCAGGGATGTTTGGGGCCATTATACAAGAGAGCAGCGATTCAGTTGGGAAACCGACAGGATTGCTGCTTCTTTAATTAGTACCGAGTTCTCTGAAATAACCTTGCCAGATACCAGCGGTTCGAGTATCGCTGAGTTTGGTATCACCATTTAAGGTATCATCGAGCCACGTTTCACCATGCCAAGTTTCACTATACCAAGTATCATTGTACCAGATTTCACCTGCTCAGGATTTGATTTTTTGCGTAGTGGTAGTAATACTCATATTTTACAAGCACAACAAATCATGAACCCATGCCAAAGATCCTTACTTCTGATCAAATTCGGGCGTGTGACCAAGCAACCATCCGAAACCAGAATATTGACTCCACTGATCTGATGGAACGTGCCGCTCTGGAATGCACCAATTGGATCTCAAAACGTCTGAATAGATCTTATTCCTTTCACATCTTCTGCGGACCCGGAAATAACGGAGGTGATGGATTGGCCATATCCAGATTATTATCCGAATCCGGTTATTCATGCACAGCCTATGTCCATCGAACTGAATCCCGCTCGACGGATTGTCAGTTCAACTTGGATCGATTAATTTCATCACATCCAGATTCTGTCATTTATATAGATGAGGGCGACCTCCCGGATATCTCCACCGGCAGAAACATTTTGATTGATGCACTTTTCGGAAGTGGACTCAACCGCCCGATTCAAGGTTTCTATGCAAGAATCATAGATTTCATTAACACTCAGTCGGGACTTAGAATTGCTATTGATATCCCCAGTGGCCTGTATGCCGACAAGGCTCCAGTCTCGGATTCTGTTATTTTCAAAGCTGACCACACGTTAAGTTTTCAACTCGTAAAAAGGTCATTTTTACACCCGGAATCAGCCCACTATACCGGAGAGGTCCATTTATTGAACATAGATCTTGATAAGAATTTTATCGAATTAGCCAATACTGAATATTATTATTTGGATGCAGATAGCATCAAGCAGTTGTACAAATCTCGAAATCCATTCGGACACAAGGGTACGTACGGTAATGCATTGATCGTTACCGGACAATACGGCATGATGGGCGCAGCAACCCTGACATGCAGAGCATCCATGAAATCCGGTGTCGGAAAAGCAACGGCATTAATTCCGGCTTGTGGTATCAACATACTTCAAACCGCTGCACCAGAAGTCACTTGCATCACTGCAGGATCAAATTACATTAGCAACGTTTCTCACGATGGTCACTCGAGAACACTTGATTTATCAGAATACACATCAGTGGCTCTTGGTCCCGGCATCGGTAAAAACTCCGAAACAGCCTTGTTTATTTCAGAGATAATCGATGAGGCAACTGATCCCATGATTCTTGATGCAGATGCGTTAAATATCATAGCAGAGCACAAAGAATGGTTAACAAAAATCCCTGCCAATTCGATCATAACACCACATCCACGTGAATTCAGTCGGCTTTTTGGCGATACGGCGAATTCCTTTGATCAATTGGAACTGGCCCGGCGAATGGCAACAGAACTCGGTATCGTCATCGTCCTGAAAGGTCATCATACCACGATCAATCTGCCGGATGGGTCCACATTTTATAATATGACCGGGAATGCCGGATTGGCGACCGGTGGAAGTGGGGATGTACTGACCGGCATAATCGCAGGACTATTGGCACAAGGGTATTTACCTGAAGAGGCTGCAAAACTGGGCGTTTGGATTCATGGGAAAGCTGCTGACCTGGCAATACGATCGGAGTCGGTCGAGTCGTTGATCGCCAGTGATATAATTACATATCTTGGTGAAGCATTTAAATCGATAACCCCTTACTAACCGAATAAGTGCAACATTGTACTATTGGATGTATTTTGAGCGCCGTACATCATGGTTCAAGCACCAATCCACTCATCACTTTCATTCCGGTCAATAAGCTTCGTTCATCAGCATTGTAACAAGGATGATGCCAATTAAATGCGTCTGATCCCGAATCAGGACTCCCACTACCCAGATACATAAAGCTACCTGGTATCTCTTGCAGATAATAAGAAAAGTCCTCGCCGGCCATAATCGGCTCATCTAAAAACTTCACACGTGTATCACTGCATTTATCAACTACTTCACATACCCTGTCCACTGCACTGGAGGTATTAATAACAGCAGGATATCCCTCCGAAAACTCAAATTCAATATGCCCTCCGAACGATTCAGCAATTCCAGATGCGACACGTTCAATCTGATCACTGATTTTCAACGCCAAATCTCTTGAAAAAGTCCGCACCGTTCCAAGCATGGTCACCGATTCCGGGATGACATTATGGGCCGAACCTCCACGTATGGTTCCAACTGTTACAACAGCCGATTCCACGGGATTCACACTCCGTGATATAATGCTCTGAATCACGGTTATGATCTGAGCTGATATAACAATAGGGTCGACTGCCTTGTGAGGCATAGCTGCATGACCACCTTTCCCGAATACCCTGAGAATGAATTCATCCGGTCGAGCCATCATCGGACCTTTTATGACCATCACCTCACCTGGTGATGCAAATGGATAGGTATGCATCCCAAATATCTGTTGAACACCCAGTTTCTGAAGCACACCGGATTCCATGATCAATCGTCCTCCACCGGGAAGTTTTTCCTCACCCGGCTGAAAAACTAAGACCACTCGACCAGGTACTTTTTCTCGAAATTTCGCCAGAATGTGCGCAGTGCCAAGTAAATTGGCAGTATGTACATCATGTCCACAACAATGAGCCACACCTGGAATCTGCGACAAAAAATCCTTCTTGTGTTCACCTTCTTCCTGCATGGGCAATGCATCGATATCGGCTCTTAAAGCGATTACCCTGTCAGACGTAACACCACCATTCAATACAGCTACACACCCGGTCTCTGTCGGACGTTCAATGTCGTAACCAAGCGATTTCAGCTTAGATATGATTAATTCGGTTGTTCGAAATTCTTTGAAACTCACCTCAGGATTTCGGTGGATATCCCTACGGATTTCACAAATCTGTGGGAAAATTTCTTTGATTAGTGCGTCAATAGAACTCATAAGAATTGGGCATATGTTGGTAGTCAATTTTGCATTAATGTACCTAATTTTCGGGATTCACAGAAAATATTAGTTAATTTTACTAAAATTACTGAACTTAATTTGAATGCAATCAAATTTAAAGAATATGAACGGTTTGTAAATAAAACGGAAAAATCAACAACTATTCAAATAAACTTAATCCTCACGCGGAAAGACCAGAATCTCAATAATCGGTATACCACATGAAGAATTCATTTTATTTCCTACTCCTAAGTTTTCTACTCTTGGCTTCAACAATATCAATGGCTGAGGATGAAATAGTTTACATTTGCTGGGAGAATTACTCGGTTCCTGTTCGTAAGAATATACTGTTAATTAAGATTGAAGAAGATTATAACACAGTAGTTAAACGAAATGAAATATTTGAATCTATCAGAAGCAAATTTACAGATCAAGTCTCATTCGGTGAGGTTGTTTACGGATGGCTTTATATCCAATTCGATTTTGAAATTGACGAAATCAGAACGATTATTCGCACAATGTTGACTATCGATGGGATAGAAATCGCAGAACCAGATCATGTAGTTATGGTCGCTAAAAATGCTGTCCAAAATTATCCCTCTGGACCTGGCAACGCATTGGTTCAACAGTATAATGGATTTAATTTGGATACCGAACTTGTTGATTTTTCGGGTGTTTTCCGCAATGAAGTTGGATGCCAAATCGTAACGATTGAAAACAATTCAGATCGTATACTTACAACTCAAATCCGGATTGGTGAAGCCGATTCCAGTTATTTTAAGATACTCAGTGATTTTGAATCTATTGAATTAGCTCCAGAGTCAACAGTACAACTTGAGTTACAATTTCGCCCGGATAGTCTTCGGGCATTTGAGTCATACCTATACATTGACCCAGCAGGACTTGAGTCATCTGATATAAAAATCCCGTTAAAAGGTAGAGGAATTCCGGGGTCGACTTCGGTTGAATCAGTTGATGAATATCCAGTTTCAATCATTCTTAAACAGAACTATCCAAATCCATTCAATCCCTCAACAAGAATTCGTTTTGCAGTAGAGCAAATGGGTCATGTTGAGTTGTCAATATATAACATGGTTGGACAGAAAGTAGCTACACTCGTGAATACAACAATGCCAATCGGTTGGCATGAAGTATCCTTTGATGCTGGTTCCCTTTCAAGTGGCACATATATCTATAGCTTAAATTCTGACAATAAAATCATTCAAAAACTCATGACATTGATAAAGTAGGAAATTCTTACATTTAACCTTTCGTTTTAACGTTTATAATTGAACACTCTGATAGAAATGAGTACATAGCATATTTTTTCAAATATTTTCCCATGCACTTTCTTCGCCATATGTACTCAGCGTACATCCCAAATACCCACTACCTTTATGCAACCCTTTGACCTCCACATCCATACCCGATTCCTATTTGGCGGCTCTAAAGCCGATGCATTCGCCGATGCTGTTGCGAACGTTGGAAACTCCATCCACATCATTACCGGAGGTGGGTCTGTGGTCAAGTCTGGTTATTATTCTCAAATAAAGAGCTTACTCGAAAAGCGAGGAGTAAAAGTGTATCACTTTTCGGGAATAGAACCAAATCCACAAGCAAAAACCTGTGATCGCGCAGCTCAGGAAGTAAGTAAATCTGGCGCTGATGCAGTACTTGCTCTTGGTGGCGGATCGGTTATGGACGCCACCAAGGCCATTGCAGCACTGGTACACGACAACGAACCACATATTTGGCCCTTTGTCTTGGGAGAACCACGTAAAGGTGAACTCAAGGGCGCACTTCCAATCATCTGTGTTCCGACAACAGCTGCAACGGCATCTGAGGTTACAATAGGTGCGATCATATCCAATGCTGAAACAAATGGAAAAGCTTCCATTGCCTATCCATTTCTTCGTCCATGCATTTCCTGGCTAAATCCTGAATTTACGGTTGGTGTACCGCCAATAACTACTGCTGATGGAGCCTCAGACATTTTCAGCCATGTGATCGAGAACTATCTTTTAGGCGGGACCAATTCTCCTGTAACAGACTACTACTGCGAAGGCATCATCAAAACCGTAATTGATACTTTGCCAAAAGTAATTGCTGATCCGACGAATCTCCAGTACCGAGCCGACCTTCTCTGGGCCTCAAATCTTGCCCTTAACGGTTATCATAGCGCAGGCAGAAACCCATCCGCATATGTATTACACGCTCTCGAACACGCATTAAGTGGCTACAATACCGATTTGGCTCACGGACGAGGACTCGCAATTCTCTATCCGGCGTACTTCAGATGGTTATGGGACAACAATCATGCACGTGAAAGATTCTCACGCCTTGGAAAAAATATTTTCGCACACGAGGGTGATGATGATTCCGCCGGAATGGGTTTCATCACAGATTTTGAGTCATGGTTACGGGAAAATGGTTTATTTCAGTCGATCCCATCTATCGGAATTCCGGTGGAAGCATACAAAGAGATCGCCACATATGCTGTGCGTGTCTATGGAAGAAATAACGTGATTCCAGCTGTCGGTGGAATATCCGCGGACGATATCATAGATATATTCCAACGTACGCACAACCAGGTTTAGATCAAACAGGTTTTCTGGCGATCGTCATCTCTCGCTTCCCAAGTGCTCCGGGAGCTTTGTTTACTTCCCATCCAGCTTGGCGCATCGCGTTTCGAGCCCGGGTGGCCGCGCAGTATGTTGTGAGCCAGGCACCGTCCTCACACCACCCATAGATCCGCTCAAAGACCTCAACAGTCCACAGATCCGGATTCACTCCTGGTGAAAATGCATCATGAAACACATACTGAAATCCTGTCTCCACCGGATTCATACTTTCAAAGAGTCCACGATGCACTCGAACACGCACCTTCTCTGTGAATTCCATATCCACCGACCCACTCCCAAGCTGCTCAAAAATCCCAACCAATCGGGACGCTCCATCGAAAGCCTCCAAAAAACCTGCATAGTTGAACTGCACCACGATCTGGGCTGAAACCGGCCACGCTTCCACACTCTGAAACACCACCTCCGACCGACTCCCAACCCGAGCCATGAGATCACACAATAGCAACAGGTTCAACCCCGTACCAAACCCAACCTCCAATATTCTGACCGGCTCATGCGCCGCCAACCTCTCACGAAGATTCGACTGATCAAAAAAAATATGCCAACTTTCAGCGATAGCCCCATTCGGGTTATGATAAAACTGACCAAACTTTTCAGAATAAAGCGTATGTGATCCGTCCCGGCATTCTTCCAATCTGACATCATGATCAGATTGCCTTTCTATTGGGTTGGAAGTGAATTCTTTTCCCTGGTCCATATCTTCTTTGGAATTATTACTCATCTGATTAAGTTACGCAGGTAAGTAAAATAAACATCAACAAATGTATCAATCGCAATGAAAAACACCTCCGCAAAAATTCAATGGCTGGGACACTCCGCGTTCAAGCTGATATCTCCGAATGGCAGCATTATTTACGTCGACCCCTTCCTCACCTACAATCCCAAAACACCGGATTCTGAGAAAACGGTATCAAAAGCTGATTTTATCCTCATCACACATGGACATGAAGATCATGTGGGCGACACACTCGAAATCGCGAAAAATACCGGTGCCAAAGTTGTAGCTCAGGTGGAGCTTATTGCATTACTCAAAAACGAAGGTTTAAATCCTGAACAGGCCGTTGAGTTCAATAAAGGTGGGACCGTTAAATTCGAGGATTTCTCCGTGACTATGGTACATGCCAATCATTCATCCTCTTACAAGGGAGCATATGCAGGAGAAGCCGCTGGACTCGTCGTACGTTTTTCAGATGAATTCACATTCTATCACCTTGGCGATACCAACATTTTTGCCGATATGGAGTTCTATGGCGAAATGTACAGTCCCGATGTAATTGCGGTTCCGATCGGCGATCACTATACCATGGGACCTTACGAGGCATCACTTTGCTGCACCCTCATAGACGCTGATGTAGCGATACCCATCCACTACGGAACCATGCCTATTCTCTCAGGTGACCCCGAAATATTCAAAAAGGAAACCGAGCAGGGGAGCGAGACCAAAGTTCACATACTGTCACCCGGTGAATACTTATGATATTAATTCCAGGTACCTGAAAACCAAATTGAATAGAACACATCCGGACTTCCACATACCGTTTATGCATCACCGGACTTCTCAGGTATCGGCAATTCACTCCCAACCAGTTCAATTCTGATCGGTTTTGAAACCTCTCCCGCATAGATGGAAGTATGCGGGAAGGGGATTTCAATGCCTTCAGCATCAAATCTCCTCTTGACTTCTTCCTGGATGGAGTTCCGTACAGTAATAAAATCTTCAGTGGCACACCAGACAATAAACATCAAATCAATTGACGATGCTCCATACGCAGTAAAATTAACAACAGGTGCCGGTTCCTGTAATGCCAGTGGATTCTGATTTGCTATGTCGAACAGAACTTTTTTGACCTTTCCAATATCTTCCTTGTATGCCACAGAAACAGGCATCTCTGCCCGACGAATCGGAAATCTCGTTATGTTCGTCACTTCCGTCTTGATGATCATTTCATTTGGAATACGGACAAAACGGTTGTCAAATGTGCGGAGTTTCACCGACAGCGTATCTATCGAAAGCACAACTCCTGTAGTAGTCCCAACACTGATCACATCCCCTACCTGAAACGGTTTCTCAGCTATTAAGAAAAAGCCACTGATAATATTCGATACACTCGTCTGAGATGCAAACCCGATAGCGATACCCACAATACCCGCAGCTCCGAGCAACGGAGTCAATTGATACCCCATTTCATGAAGTACAACTACAAATGTGATGATGATCATTACATAATAGAAAACCTTACCGGCAAGCATTCCATAATGTGGACCATGATTCTTCGTGACAATTTTTTTTATCTGACCCCTTATAAAAAAGATCAAGGGGAGAGCAATGATCAGAAAAACACCCACTTTTAGTAAGCGAGCAATGGTATCATCAGTTATAAAATCAGGTAAAACAATCGAATCCATACGTTCAATACTTAGTTAAATCCCGGGATGTCTTTAAATATTCTGAAGGTCCGCTCAGCAAAACTTTTCTTCACCGGATCTCTCGGACTTGTGAGTAGTCTTGCTTCTTTGACCTCAGACGGGGGCTTTCCTTTCATCGTGATCTCACTATGCTGTTCCTCCCCTTGATATCGAATATCCATTTCGTCGGTCCACAGCTGACCGTCTTTATCAAAAAGGCTCAACCGATCTACTCTGATCCCAAGTTTATCGATTTTCAGGTCGGAATTGGACTCATTTTTAATATGCAGAGTAGAGATTGCCGTATGACTCTGAAATATATCATCGGTGATGAGCCTACGGGCAGTTGTAGAAATCCAGTAACACATGGTCCCCTCTATGAAATCACCAAACCAGGTCTTGCTCAACATCACCGTCGGGATCTCCATCAGCAAATGACGTTTGCTCTCCAATGCATAAACACCAACCCATACCGGTATCCGTGTGTAAATCCTGACCTCAGCCCCAGGTGACAGCATGAATGGATACTCCGGTCGAACTACCACCTGCCTGTCTGGCATCATCGGCATAACCTCAATGGGTACTGAATCTTTCTTCAACGCCCATCTTGACCATACAAGTGTCTCAGGATCAGGGTGTTCAATTTGAGTTCTGTCGGCCGCAATCCAAATCTCATTCGATATTTTTCTAAATACCAATCCCAAAGGACCAACCCTATGAACCATCTGATCTCCAGCTGGTATGGCCACAGGCCCCCAGTTATAGTACTTCACAGATTCAGTCACAGATTCAGTTTTTGACATAAATTTATATCAACATTGGTTGGAAGTTCGTTAACATTTTAATATATAGTTTTATCCGTCAAGGTGAAAAGCACAAAACATCATAAGCGTATGCCCGGATGAAAAAAATCAGAAAGAGATCAATTCGTAAAAAAAACGCAACCATCCGAAAAATCGGACTTCCTCCCGGTTCCATCATCCATGAAGGTGAGATTTACCTGGACAATCCTGAGATTTCAGTAACTGACTATGATTCTACATCTGTAGAGCATACCACGCTTCGAAATCCAGTCGACTTGTACCCCTTTATGGAAAACAATGAGAGGAACACTTGGGTCAAATTCACCGGTATTCACGACACAAAAACTATTTCAGAAATAGGATCACATCTTGAAATCCACCCATTGGTGCTCGAAGATGTAGTAAACACTGGTCAGCGCCCCAAAGTCGAATACTACGACGATTACATCTACGTGGTCGTCCCTCATCTTGGAATTAACCCAGAGACCCAGGAACTCGAAAAAAAACAGGTCAGTCTCATCATTTCAAAAGGATGCGTCATATCATATCATGAAAACAAGGACGATATTTTCAATGCCATAAAACCACGAATCGAAATCCCGAATGGCCGATTCAAAAGGTATGGAAGTGATTATCTGTTATATGCCATCATCGACCTGGTAGTGGATAACTATTTCAGGATTCTGGATGAGTTTAATGAGGAGCTACTGACTATAGAAGAAAAAATGATCAATGAGCAAATCCATGCCAGCTATGAGGAACTGCACTTACTCCGTAGAAAATTCATTCAGATGCGGCGTTATATCTCACCAATGCATGAAGTAATTGTTTCTTTGATCCGGGATGACACCACGCTGATTACCGATGAGGTAAAGGTGTACTACCGTGATGTCAACGACCACCTGAACCGTGTATCTGAAAACCTCGATCATATCATTGAGATCACAGTAACTATGTTCGAGACACATATGGCCCAACTGAACATCCGAACCGGTGAAGTGATGAAAGTCCTGACGATCATTGCTACCATATTCATCCCACTCACATTCGTTGCAGGTATATACGGTATGAACTTTGACCCTGAAGTGAGTCCGTGGAATATGCCCGAACTGGGTTGGTATTACGGATATCCGGCCATCATGGGAGTTATGCTACTGATTACTTTGGGCATGCTATACTATTTCCACCGAAAAAAATGGATATAATCTCTTTATTTCGATTAAATAACAACTTATGTAAGAAATAACGCAATTTCTATTCAATAACTTTAGATACATTACTACTAAACGAGACCGCTGTTATAAATCCACTGGAGGACATCATGAAAAACTTAAAGATCCTGGTCCCAACTGACTTCTCAGAACTCAGTTTCAAAGCTTTCGAAGCCGCACAGTACTATGCCAATCTGTTTGATGGTACGATAACACCATTCCATGCATACATCCCACTCAGTGAAATGGATAGTTTTTACTATACCGGAGTAGGACTAAGCGGACATGTTGACTACGATCAAATTGAAAAAACAGTGGAGGATCGTCTCACTGAAATCTCCAGACAGCATGCCGATGTAAAACGATTGACCAAACCATTACTTGGTGTTGGTAATCCGGCCCATGCCATCGCTGATGCAGCCAAAGCATTCGACCTTGTGATTCTGACCACACATGGACGTACCGGATTCTCACGATTCCTGATGGGTTCAGTAGCTGAAAAAGCTCTTAGACTCACTCATACACCAATTCTGGTAGTTGAAGAGAAATCAAAAATTGGTGCTATCGAAAACATCCTCGTTACGACCGATTTTTCCGAGAATTCTTTCAAAGCTTTTGATCATACGGTCAGAATCGCTAAACAAACTGGCGCAAAAGTTGACCTGGTAAACATACTGATGCGTGAAGGATTCGATACAGATGCTGTAATCGAAGCCGATGTGAACCTTCGTGAAAAAGAATTGGGCGCTATAGCCGACAAATATTTTGCTGATGTCAGAGCTCAGGTCAATTTCAAAGTGATCGTTACGTTCAAGTCAGTCCATGATGCAATTGTGTCAGAAACAAAAGATAGCAAATATGGATTGGTTGTAATAGCAACTATAGGTCGAACAGGTTTGGATTATCTAATGCTCGGAAGTACAGCAGCAAGTGTTGTCCGCCACGTGTCAGCACCAGTTCTGAGTGTCAATCCAAAACACTTTCTACGTTAAATCATAAAAAAAACTAAAGCCCGGCTGTTCGCACAACCGGGCTTATTTTTTTATCCGTTCAGCATTCGCTTAAAACCTGAACGAAACCCCGATCATCCCCTGTACACGTTCAACTCGCTGACTTACGCTGGCAACACCGTTCCCGTAACTGTATAGATCCAAGGTATCGTCAAAATCAGCAAACTGGACAGATGCGTCAAGCAATACATTCTTTGTCAGTCCAATAGAAAACCCTGCGCTGACAAATGATATACCTGAATCAAAAGATTTTCGTGGACTCGGATAATGTGCCACCCCGAATCTGGGTACAAATTTATCGGAAACATTTAGGCTTACTCCAGCCTTGACATTTACCACATCCTCAAAGTCCGATCGAATCGATTGATTCTGGTCACGATCAAAAATCGTACCCAAGCCACTCATTTCGATACGAGAATAATTCACACGATCAAAAGATACATCAAGATCAACAAATGGAATCAGTCCGATACCAAATCCGGCAGAAAGTATAGATGGTCGCGTTACGTTATAATCAATCCTGCCCTCATAGGTGTCTGAATAGACATTGAACCCCTCATTGTCTGATGTGTAGAATTCAGTTTCAATAAAGGTACTGTAACGCTCATCAATATCCAGCTTTGTCCTCGATGTATAATTCACGGCAAGCCGAATACCATCGATTGGACGGTACATCATACCAACTTTGGCGTTCACTCCTCGAACAGATGCATTGATCTTATCCTCATTCAATATAGTTTTGATATCATACACAGCGTTTCTGTAGTTACCTGCAAGATCCTCTTCTATAAATGATCGCTGATAGCTGTAATCACCCATCACCACACCTATAGAACCTCCAACAAACAGGTTCGGCTGAAACTCCGTGCTTAAAAACACATTGAATTCCCCTAATTGTCCTCGTTCTTTTTGTTCCACATACTGATTCATACCCCGGTAATTGAAATCATATCGCAATGTGTTGTAGTACTCCTCAAAAAAATCGTCATAATCGATAGCATAAGTATTGTATGCCGTCTCAAAGTATTGATCGCCAGGTGATATCAGGAAATAATCAACAATGCTATGATTTCCATTAAACGCATTGACGGATGTGGCTCGATTGAAGTTAGCGATCTGATTGTATCCACCACCCAACACCAAACTTCCTTGGTCGGTCGGGAACCGAAACAAATACCCGATATTCGATATTCCTGATTGTTGATCATCAAATTTTGATTGGGATGACAAATACACCCCGCTCTCCGACACATCTCTGAATCCCAACCCAAACGAGAATTCACTCTTTCGGGCAAGGGCCGCCAATGCCGGATTCTGATAAATAGAACCAAAACCATAATAAGAAGTCATAGAAGATCCCGACATCCCCAAAGTAGCTGCGTCATTTCCAGGAAGTGTTTGAGAGTATCGAAGTGCATCAAACCGGTTCTGACCCATTAGCCCCGAACTGATAATAAGTGTGATGCAGATTGCACCAAAGATGGAAGTGTTGAATCGTTTCATAGTAATGTTTTTAAAGCGTACTCCCGGTAAGAGTGCCGGATTCTATCCGTTTCCGGCACTTTATACTGTTCAATAAATTATTTTTTTATGTCAGTTGTCGCGATTCCTGGAACGGTTTGAGGTGTTAGACTCAGTCCTGGTTGGTGCAGCCTGACGTGTCGCAGTACCTGATGATGTACTACGTTGCTGATTTGAGCTTCTTACATTGGTTGTACCAGTTCCCGTTGAAGAATTGGTACTTGCAGGTTGTTGAATAGCTCGTCTCATCGTATTGCCACCAAGTGGTGCCGCAGATGGAGTTCTCGACTGACTCCTTTCAGTTGCAGTTACACCAAAACCGGTGTCCCTGTTCACTGACGGACGCATTTCCCTATTAAAATCTCGTGTATCTATTACAATTCTTCCAATATTTGATCGAGAAGTAGCTGGTTGTTCCGATACAGTTCTAAGATTACGTACTCTGACCTCAGGAGTATCACGATTCGGTTGTGGAATAGCGTACCGTGGCACCACAGTAGTGGATCCCGCCGAAAGAGCATCATCATTGTTGTTCCTGTTGTTCGGACGTGGAGGACGATTCCCGGAAGACCCGGATCCACTTGATGATGGTCTTGGACTATTTCCAACAGATCCGCTTCCACTTCGATTATTCCCTGAACTTGGAGTACTTCTCACGTTTGTTCTACCCGAAGAAGATGGCCTTGCCTGGGTCGTTCTTTCAGTGGCAGGTTGTCTAACTGATGTATTGCGTGGATTCGTCGTTCTACCACTATTCGTTACGGTACCTCGGTCCCTGGTTGTAGTACTCTCTCTGGATATACCACTTGAACGAGTAGTATTGGTATTGACTCTGTCACCACTGCGTACAGCTCTGTGTCTGGGTTCAGTCAAAGCAAGATCTCGGGATACCCCACTATTTCTTGGTCCACGATGGATGTTGTTGTTACGTGATCCATCAGTGTAAACGATCCATGTATGTGGTCTGTATGGTCCCCAATAGCCATAACCCATCCAACCATGTCCATAATAGAAGTGTGGGTAGGTGTAATAAGCATAAGGGCTATAGCCATAATACCCATACCAGGAATAAGGTCTATGCCAATGCCATCCAACATAAAATGCCCAGTAGCTACTGTAGTGAACTGGACTCCAATGTGAGTGGTAACGATAATGGAATCGGTCACGATAAACATGCCAATTCGCATCTGAGTAACCATCTCGATATCCTAATTCATATTCCGAAGAGTTAAATACAGGTCTTCGGTTGTAATCACGGAACATGTAGTCCTTGACCGCATCTTCATACCCGTCCCTGTAAGATATTTCATCGAAATACTCATCCGCCTCGGCACGCTCAGCAATATTTCTATCGAGCTGGTCGTCACTAACCGACGCATACACCGGAACAGGTCGTTCAACAACGGCTAATTGTGTGTAGCATCCTGTAAGTAGCAATGCCACGACGCTTAATCCTACCGATTTATAAATTCCTGATGTCATGGTGAACCTCCTGTATGTTTGTTCCGATGTTATACTATATTCTAACCATCGGGATTCACAATTTAAATACCATATTCATGCTATTCATACAACATCACTCCAAGCATGAACATTCCGACAATAACAACCTAATTGAATAACGTCATTTTCTCAATGACATTATGATGTGATTCGCAAGAAGTACCAGATTTTACAAATAATCAAATCTCTCCACGAAGTGACTTCGCGATAACCTCAGCCTTCGAGTTCACATGCAGTTTTTTATAGATATTTCGGATGTGGGCCCGAACAGTATCGATTGAAATATCCATACGATCAGCGATCATTTTGTAGGATAAACCGTCCACAAGACCCACCACAATTTCTTGCTCCCGCATGGTTAAACCCGAATCAGCCTTGTCTTCGCTGGGTTGTTCCGGAGTATTGAAATGGGTAATCACTTTTCGTGCGATTTGTGGCGACATGGGTGAACCTCCATTCAGTACCACATCAATCGCTTCTTTGATCTCTGGAAGGGAGGTGTGTTTCAAAAGATATCCCGAAGCACCTGCACGCAAGGAGTTGAAGATTTTGTGAGAATCGTGATACACGGTCAACATGATGATCTCAATATCGGGGTATTTGGATTTGATGAGTTTCATCCCATCAATACCCGACATTCCTTCCAGATCAATATCCATGAGAATGATGTCAGGCAGATCACCTTCACGCATCACTTGAAGCAGGCTTTCGACCGATCCATAAGCATGGTCGCATCGTATGTCAGCCGACATCTGTAAAAATTTTTGGATCAAATCCCTGATCTTCTCGTTATCCTCAACAATAGCAATATGATGTATTTTCTTGTCCATCTGAATCAGAGTCCTTTCCCCTTGATCGTAATGTGTAACCCGTTAACGTTTTGAATTTCAATTTGTGCATGTATTCTGGCTGCTCTGAGTTTCATATTTTTCAGACCGTGCCCACCTGACCGGATGTGTTCCGGCATCCCTACTCCATTATCGGCTATGGTCAGCTCAAATTCATGATCATTTCGAGAGAATGTTATCTCAATCTTACTGGCTTTCGAATGCTTCGCTGCGTTGTTAACCGCTTCTTTGAAAATAAGATACACATTCTGCCTGATTTCCAGCGGCATGATCTTCCCGCTTTCAAACCCTCTGAAGTGGAACACTGGTTCAATATCAACGGGTGTGAGAACATTGGTAGCATAATCCTGCATTCGATCAAGTAAATCTCCGAAAGTATCATTTCTGGCATCGATCGACCAAACTATGTCGTCCATCGTTGTCACAATCCTACGGCTCATCTCCCCAATCTGTTTCAGTGATTCCGAAACCTTGCTATCCTTCTGAGTTGCCTGTAGAAAATCAGCATTCAATGCTATCTCGGTCAACGACGCTCCGACATCGTCATGTAGATCACTGGCAATGCGAATACGTATTCGCTCGAGATCAACCTGTCTGGAGATTTTATAATAATTGTACAAAAACCCTACCGTAAGAAGCGTCAGGATTATGATCAACAATATGAACCACCAACTTTTCCAATATGGTGGACTGATCGTGACGGTAATCGAAGCAATCTGAGAACTCCAGTACCCATCCGCATTTCTGGCCCTGACCTCAAATCTGAACTCCCCGTCGGGCAATGTTGTGTATCGAACAACCCGGTCATGTGTCCGACGCCACTGTTGATCAATCCCACGTAGACGATACTCGTATAAAACTTCAGAAGGGGCGTTGAATGAGATACCTACAAACTCAAAACCTATAAAATTCTGATCGTGCTTGAATACATAATTACGATCAACTTCCACATATCCATCAAAAAGTCGGATCCGTTCAATATGAATTGGAGGACCTTTTCGCACCGGTTCGTCCATTTTCCATTTGAATTTAGTAACACCCCCAACCGATCCCATCCAAATATTCCCCTCAGAATCTGTAAAAACGGCATTGGCATTCATTTCATCGGCGGTAATCCCGGATTCAGTAGTGTATCGTTTGAATTTGATCACGTCTTTTACCCGTTCAGGATCTTCGATATCTCTTTCGATTCGATGATCAAAACGGATCAATCCATCATTACTACCCAGCCATAGCATGCCACTTTCATCCTGTTCAATGAAATAAATCACCGAATTTTGTAATCCGTCAGCCGTGGTATAATTTTTGATCCCAGTATGATCAATTCGAGATAAGCCAGCGAAAGTCCCTGCCCAAATCCTGCCATCATTATCTTCAAGTATCGTTAAAATACTATTTTGAAGTAGCCCATTTTCAACCGTTATAACAGAGATCGATCCATCTGATTCAATGATATTGATACCGCCATAGGTCGCAGCCCAAATGGATCCATCTTCACGGAGAAGTACTTTCATTATAATATCATCGGTGAATCCGGTGGAGGTATCCCAGATCTTAACTACACGATTATTCCTGATTTGTACCAGTCCACCTCCGTAGGTTCCTATCCAATAATCGCCGTTTTCTGACTTCTGTATGGATCGAACCTTGGGATCGGGTAAAAGATCAGAAATAGGGTCTGTGGACATGGTCCCTGAACGATATCGAGAGATTCCGTTCCTGGTTCCAATCATGAGGGAATTATCCGTATCTCGAAAAATGGTATAGACGCGGTTGTCGACAAGTCCCTGAGTCGTGGTATAATTTGCAACTGAGCCATTATTGATTCTGGAAACACCACCGCCATAGGTACCGATCCAAATGGATCGATCGTCAAGTTCGGCAAAAGAGGTGACCATGTTACTCAATAATCCCTGTTGTACAGTGTAGTGGACAAATTTTTCACTTGGTAGTAAGTCGACTCCTCCACCATAGGTCCCAAACCAAATATTATTCTCATAATCACGGGTAACAACATTGATGATATTGTTACTTAACCCATTCATATCGCTATAATTTCGAAATTTACCATCACGGTAATGAGATACCCCTCCTTCTGTGGCAATCCAAACTCCTCCTGATTGGTCGTGTTCCAAAGATGTTACACGTGGGTGCACCAAGCCATGCTCCGTTCCTATATGACGAAATTGTCCGTTGCTGAAAATACTGATGCCATTTCGTGTAGCAATCCAGAATGAGTTATCTGGAAAAACCAGCAGGTCTCGGGTACGCCGTTCAACCAGTCCATTGGTTTCATCCCATGTTTTTCTGACAATACCTCCATAGATCAACGAAACCCCACTTCGAGTGGCTACGAGAATCTGTCCGTCCGGCATTTGATCAACTTTTCTGACGATGTTGTCGGCCAAACCATCATTCATTGTGAACGATACAAAACTATCCTGAAAGAAGTAATACAGACCGGCCCCTTCTGTCCCGACCCATAGACCTTCGGAATCATCTTCAAATATGGAATTGATCTGGATCTGATTCAAAAGTTCAGCTCCCGGAACCCTTACAAACCTGCTCCCATCGTATTGGTTCAGTCCCGATTCCGTTCCTACCAGCAACCTACCATCGCGTAGCTGTGCAATCACCATCACTCCGTTATTACCCAATCCATTACTTTCGTAGAAGTGCTCAAATTCAAACTTGTTGAAACGATTCAGACCAAATTCTGTTCCGATCCAGATATATCCATCCACATCTTGAAAAATGTCATTGATAACTGATTGTGAGAGTCCCGTCTGGATCGAATAGTTCTGAAAGGGCAGCCCTTGAGCAATAATATAAATGGGCATGAACATCCACATCAACGCTCCTAAAAGCATACTTTTGACGAAGGGATGGGATCTGGTACTCATCATATTATTTTTTTTGAGCCCGTTGGGTGATAGCTATGATACACCTCATGTAGAAAAAAGAAAACCCCGATACAAGTACCGGGGCTTGGTAGTAGAATCTGAATTAACCGAGATAGGCTCTCAGGGCCATACTTCTGTTGTGATGTCGCAGTTTGCGCAACGCTTTTTCTTTGATCTGGCGTACTCGCTCACGTGTGAGATCGAATCGCTCACCGATTTCCTCAAGAGTAAGGGAGTGCTCGCGACCAATTCCGAAATATAAACGAATCACTTCTGCTTCTCGCTTTGTAAGTTTTGACAACGCACGCTCGATTTCAACTTTAAGGGACTCACCCATTAACTCGTTGTCGGGATTTGGTGTCTCCTCATTTTCGAGTACGTCAAGTAATCTGTTGTCTTCACCCTGTGCAAATGGAGCATCTACAGAAAGATGTCGACCAGAGATTCTCAAAGTGTCGGCAACTTCTGTAACCGACATATCCAGACTCTCGGCCAGTTCCGCCGCAGACGGAATCCGTTCGAATTCCTGCTCGAGCTTGGAAAGCTCTTTACCTATCTTGTTAAGCGCACCCACACGGTTCAACGGAAGTCGTACAATTCGACTCTGCTCTGCAAGAGCCTGAAGAATCGACTGACGAATCCACCAAACAGCATACGAAATAAACTTGAATCCACGAGTTTCATCAAATCTTTTCGCAGCTTTGATCAATCCCAGGTTTCCCTCATTGATCAAGTCACCAAGCGATAATCCCTGATTCTGGTACTGTTTTGCAACTGAGACAACAAATCGCAGGTTGGCTTTAGTAAGTTTTTCAAGTGCTTCCTGATTACCTGCCTGAATTTCACGGGCTAAACGCACCTCGTCTTCAGGTGTAATGAGATTAACTTTGCCTATTTCCTGCAGATATCTGTCCAACGACTGGGATTCGCGTGTAGATATACCCGTGGGGGTTTGCGTTTTTGCTTCTTTTTTCTTTTTTGCCACTTGTGTGTCGCTTTTCTGAATGAATTTCAGTGATAAATGAACCGGTTTTGCACCTGTCTAATTCTAAAAAACAATATCATATTGTATTATTTAAAGTGCAAACAATAGCCCGCAAAAATACGGACTTTTATGACAAATTGCCATTTAAAGTTTAGCTTACAACAGGTACACTATTGTAATACTTACTTGGTTAAACGCTATGACCACTCAAAATGTTCTACATTTTGGAAATTTATTTAACAAAACTCTTCCCTGAAAACGGGTGATCCAGCCCAAAATATTCCGCAACGCTTACTGCAACATCACTAAACGAAGCTCTTACACCTAAATCCACAGGAGACCCCGATTTCTTACCGTACACCAATAATGGGACAAACTCACGTGTGTGATCCGTTCCCGGGGTCGTGGGATCATTTCCATGATCACCCGTAATTACAAGCACATCATCATCCGCCAGATTACCAATGATTGCCGGAATAGCTCTGTCAAACTCCTCCAATGAATTCCCATACCCAATGGGATCATTCCTATGACCAAATAATTGATCGGTATCGATCAGGTTTACAAATACAAATCCATGATCCACCGCTTTCATCATACTAAGCAGCTGTGCAATACCTTCGGCATTATTTTTTGTGCGGCGAAAATGATTGAACCCCTGTTCGGCAAAAAGATCTATGATCTTTCCAACCGAATAGGTCTTAATACCATGGTTCTGTAAAAACTCGGGAAGATTCGGATAGGGTGGCTTCAATGAAAAGTCGTGCCGTTTGTCAGTTATTCTAGCAAAAGCTCCGGTCGGACCCGTGAATGGCCGCGCAATCACCCTGCCCACAGCATGTCCGGCGACCATAACTTCACTCCGAGCTATTTCGCACCATTTATATAAGGTTTCAACATCTGTCACGCTGTCATGACACGCCAGTTGAAAGACACTGTCGGCCGAAGTATACAAGATTGGTTTACCGGTTCTCAAATGCTCATCACCAAATAATGCGATGACTTCTGTACCACTATATGGTTTATTTGCAAGAACCCCATCCACCCCGGTGAGTTCACAAAACTTACGCACAATTTCATCAGGGAAACCATCCGGATACACAGGAAATGGACGATCCATCGTGATTCCAGCAATCTCCCAGTGGCCCGTTGTACTATCTTTTCCAGCAGATAATTCTCTCATTTTGCCCCAGGATGCCAATGGATCCACTACACAAGGTACCGTATCAAGCGGTATGATATTCCCAATCCCCAATCGCCCAAGATTCGGAAGGGAACATTTCGACACCGAACAAACATGCCCAAGCGTATTCGTCCCATCATCACCATAAAGATAGGCGTCCTCCTGGGCTCCGACACCCAGTCCGTCAACAATAATCAGATAGAACGTTCCCATGTCAAATCTCCCTGATAGGTTCCCTTCTGGTCAGCTCCGAAAACTGGCGCTTGATTTTGGATAGCACATCTGATGCATCCCTGAAATTTCTGTCGACTGAGAGTGTCGCTATCTTGAAATTAAGTTCTATATAGTCCTGCTGACACTGATACGGATGCTTGGCACGCAACAAATCAACCCAAATATCCACCCCGTCTTTTAACTCCGATTGTACCACAGCAAAATAGATATAATCGGCATGAAAGGTAGTCAAAGCTGAGATTTTTCCGGATTCGACGGATGTACGTTTCACGATCTGGCGCTGCAAATTCTTGAGAACGTCAACACCATATCGGGTTCGGATCGTATTGATCTCATCGAAGGTGAACATACACAGCCATGAATTGACTTCCGGAAACAATGCACTTCGCTGTATCTCGCGGTGCAGGATTCTCTCCAGCAATAAGGGCTGGACAATTCCAAGTTCATTCGTGAACAGATCGGTATCCAATCGGATGCCGTCACGACCTGATGTCATTTTCAATCCAAGTATCCGTACCAGATTCGTCATTTTGTGTTTGACTGATTCCTTGAACAACAACGGATTCTCATCGTTTACCACAAACACCGCCTGACGACGATCCTGCATCAACAACGGAATCGCAAGAGTCGCACCGGTACTAGGTGGCTCAGATAATGATACGCGACGTGGTGAATGATTAAAATGGATCGCAAACTGAGGCAACCCCGATTTGAGTGCCTCATTTGCCAGCGAATTCTCGTGCATAATGGTCCCGATTTTCGGAGTATTCACACTGTAGGCCGTATTCAAAGCGACTTTCCAGGCACCTGCTGTTCGGCACAACATACTCACACTCCCTTTTTGCAAAAAACTCTGCAATTGGGTCATCACATGATCAATCAACAGCGCAGGATCTTCCCGTGTACCAATCGATTCAAGCATTTCTTCGTATTGATACCACTGTGCTTCATCCTTAGCCAGATCACTCAACTCAATAAAAGTGTACAATAAATGTCCCAAGGCCATTTGATATGCTTCAATCGCATCAATAGCCGTCACATCAGAAATTCTTCTGTTCGACTCCAGAATGGTCAATCCAACCGTTTCCTTGTTGTTGATGAATGGGAGGATGTACACAAACTGTACAGGGACTTGTTTGAAATAGTGGCTCAATGCACTTTCAGGCAAATCAACTCCAACTTCCAGCTGGACCGGTTGGTCGATGTCCTTATAGGCATCCAGAAATGATTGACTGAAATCGATCCTGTCCTGAAATGTTGTGTTCGCAAAGGTAGTGCTATACGATTCCAGTACGAACTGTTGCCTGAACTTGTTGACCCAATGCAATGAAACCGTTTCACTACCCGTTGACCTCATCAACAATCGTAACATCTCCTTCAGGACTTTCTTGAAATTCCGAAGCGCCTTTTCTTCACGCTTATCAGCAAAAGGATCGTTGTCCGAGTGATGTTTTCTGTGATCGATCATGTCGTAATCCCAATTTCTGATGCCAGTGCTTCAGCCTGACTTACCAGATCATCGAGTATATCCAGTCCGTTATGCCAGAAATCAGGATCATTGATGTCGACACCGAGCTTACCAATAAGTTTCTCGGGCCAATCTGATCCACCGGCTTTCAACAGCTCAAGATATTGTTCCTGGAATTCAGGCTGACCTTTCTCATATCTGTCGTATAATGCCAATACAAGCAACTCCCCGAACGCATACGCATAAACGTAGCCAGGTGTATGCAGAAAATGAGGGATGTAGCACCACCAAATATCATAATCGGATGTCAGCTCCACCGAATCACCGTAAAGTGCTGTCTGAGTAGTCCTCCACATACGGCTGAAATCGTCGCTCGAAAGTTCCCCTTCATTTCTGCGTGCCGTATGCATGGCATCCTCAAATCGATTCATCGATACCTGTCGAAACACGGTGGCAATGGTATCATCGATCTTACTGGTAATCAATGCCAGCTTTTCACGTGGGTCATCCAGCTGCCGCAGGATTTTCTTGAACACCAGCATTTCGGCAAAAACCGAAGCAGTCTCTGCCGTCGTAAGTGGAGTGTCACATTGTAGTATTCCCTGTTCGCGTGACAAATACTGATGTACACCATGTCCCAATTCGTGGGCCAGTGTCTGAACGTCCCTCAGTTTACCATCATAATTCATAAATACGTAAGGGTGTACCGAAGGGACAGTACTTGCTGAATAGGCACCTCCCCTCTTTCCGGGACGAATCGCGGCATCTATCCATTTTTCATCAAAAAACCTGGCGGCAATATGGGCCATTCCACTATCGAAGTCACCAAAGGATTCGAGTACCATGGTTCGGGCATCGTCCCAGCTAACCCGAGTCTCATTCTTTGCGATCGGAGCATACCGGTCATATTCATACATCGTTTCTAATCCCAACAACGATTTTTTCAGAGCGTAATAGCGCTGAACAGTGCTGTAGCGGTCCACAACCGATTGAACGAGCGTATCAACGGTTTCATCCGATATCTGATTCGACAGATTACGACCAGAAATCCAACTATTGTAGCCTCTGAGTCCATCATTGGTCTGCTTATCGGCAAGAAGTGTATTGAAAACAAAGGTCAGGGACCGCTTCAATCCGTGAAATCCCTGAGTAAGACTCCGGGCTGCCTTGATACGAATTTCCCTGTCGGGATCATGCATCTTGCTGAGCACTTCCTGCTCGGAGAGTTGCTTACCATCAAATTCAAACTTCGCTGCACCAAGAGTCTCATCAAAATATCTGACCCAAGCCTGGGAGCCGGTAACAGACTTAGCTGTGAGTAATTGTTCTTCTTTTTCGGAAAGAATGTGTGGTTTATACCGTCGTGCCGACTCCAGGTAATGACGGCGTCCACTAAGCTCATCAGATTGAATAAACGCATTGGCACGCTTATCATCAAGTGCAAGCCATTCTACGTCAAAAAACACAAGTTGCTGAGAAATATCGGACGAAAACTCCGTAATCTGCTGGAGTAATTTTCCGTATTCGGTATTGGTCGTGTCCGTGGACCACTGCAGGTATGCAAAACTACCCATTTTCCCGATCGTGTCGTGGATGTACTCGTATTTTTCCAACATTTCGAGAAATTCTGAGGCGGTAAGCTCACCGATTTTACCCTTGTAACTATCGGAAAACGCTGACACCACTCTCCGTAATTCACTTTGATCAGCCTTGATCTTCTCGTCGCCGGTACCCTTGTACAGATCGCTCAGATCCCAAAATACACTCTCAGCACCATTCAAAGGTTTATCCTGTTCAACAATACTCATTAATTTAATTGGTATAACGGTTCAAAATTGCGCTGCAACAACAGCTATTCATATACCGTGAGAATATACCAAATATGAAACTGTTTATCGCCAGAAAATGCCCTCGATTCGGGGATGAATCTCCAATAATTTTTGATTGAATCTACACGTTTATTCGTCGATTTTTAAATGTGAATTACCTAACTTACAGGTTTATGTTTTTGAACGACAAATGAAATTATTTGAAGCGACCAATCGTTGTTCAAAACAAATGAAACTGAATCCAGCACAAAATATTATTAACCTTAAATTTTCCCCATCTTGAAGAACCTAGAAGATGTCTTCGGTCCGAATACTGCCCTGGTTGAAGAACTATATTCACAATATCAGGCCAATCCTCATTCCGTACCAAACCACTGGCGACAATATTTCGATGAACTGGAAGGAAAATCTCCGGCAGCTGATAGTAGCGAGACCGAACAACCCGCTCAAAAATCAACCGCAAAACAGGATGTAACAACTCCATCAGAACCGGTAAAAGCTACTGTAAAGGATGAACCCAAGAAGGCCCCGGCAGCACAGCCAACTCCGGAGGGATACCAAAAGCAGATGCTCAAAGGTATTACCAATAAGATCGCCGAGAACATGGAGATCAGTCTGGAAATCCCAACAGCCACATCTCTGAGGGTAATTCCTGTTAAAATGCTCTGGGAAGACAGAACCCTGATCAACAGATATTTGGAGCAGAAATCAGGTCGCAAAGTTACTTTTACCCATCTGATCTCCTGGGCAATCATTAAAGCTTTGGGCAAATACCCATCGTTGAATTGTTACTTCGAAAGTAGCGAAGGTAAATCATACAAGGTCGACCCTGGATCAGTGAACTTCGGCATCGCGGTTGATGTCCCAGGTAAAGATGGCTCCCGTACCCTCATGGTACCGAACATCAAAGCCGCCGACAAAATGAACTTCTCTACTTTCCTGGATGCTTTTGACGATCTTATCAGCAGAGTCAGAAAAGGAAAGATTGAAGTTAGTGATTTTGAAAAAACGACGATCAGTATCACGAATCCAGGCATGATCGGCACGGTTTCATCCATGCCCCGACTCATGAAGGGACAAGGGGCTATCATTGCAACCGGTGCCATGAACTACCCTGCAGAGTTTCAGGCAATGTCGCAGGAAGTACTCAATCACCTTGGTATCAGCAAAGTGATGACCGTAACCTGTACCTATGACCATCGCATCATTCAGGGTGCAGAGTCAGGTGAGTTCCTTGCATATATCCACAAACTTCTTTCGGGTGAAATTGACTTTTATGATGAGATTTTTGACGATCTCGACATCCCATACAAGCCTATTCCATACGGTACCGATAACTACACCGGTTTCCTGAACGGCGGACAAAGTGGGCTGGAGGCGAACAAAAAATCGATCGCAGTAATGCAATTGATCCAGGCTTATCGTGCACGTGGACATACTTTGGCTGATCTGAATCCGCTTCGCGAAGGTGCAAAACAAAACCCAGAGCTGGAGTTAGGTACTTTTGGCCTGAGTATGTGGGACCTGGACCGTGAATTTTATTGTGCCGGACTTGGTGGGCGTGAAAAAGCCCCGCTGCGTGAAATCGTACGTTTGTTACGTGATACATATTGCCGAAAAATTGGCGTAGAGTACATGTACATCCAGAACAGTGTTGAACGTGATTGGTTGCGGGAATACATGGAGTCGTCAACCAACACTCCAACGCTTTCCAAAAAAGAAAAAGTCTCGCTGCTGCGAAAATTGAATCACGCATCTGCATTTGAGGAGTTCCTCCACAAAAAGTATATCGGACATAAACGATTCTCACTTGAAGGTGCCGATACCCTCATTCCAATGATTGATGTGATGCTTAACCGCGGAGCGGATGTCGGAGTTGAGAAGGTATTGCTCGGTATGGCTCACCGTGGCAGATTGAACGTTCTTGTTAATACCATGGGCAAATCCTACCACAAGATTTTTGCCGAATTTGATGGAAACATCGATCTGTCAACATTCCATGGTTCAGGTGACGTGAAGTATCACCTGGGGACAACCGGAATACATCAAACCCCGAGTGGAAAAGAAGTTCATTTACAGTTACTCCCGAATCCAAGTCACCTTGAATCTGTAAATCCAGTGGTAGAAGGTGCTGCGCGTGCTTTACAAGATCAACTCGGACCAGATGAGGATATCCGCAAAATCATGCCGCTTTTGATTCATGGGGATGCAGCCTTTGCCGGACAAGGTGTTGTGGCTGAAACCCTGAATATGTCTCAACTGCGTGGCTACAAGACAGGTGGAACACTGCATCTTATCATCAACAACCAAATCGGCTTTACAACGTTACCGTCCGACGGTCGCTCTACCGACTACGCATCAGACCTTGCTAAGACTATTCTGGCACCCATCCTGCATGTCAATGGAGATGACCCGGAAGCTGCGGCCCATGCCATAACACTTGCACTCGAGTATCGTCAAAAATTTGGAAAAGATGTGGTCATCGACCTGATTTGCTACCGTAAACATGGTCATAATGAAGGTGATGAACCGGCATTTACCCAACCGGGTCTGTACAAAGAAATTAACGACCACCGTAGTGTTCGCGAATACTACAGAAGTGAATTGATCAGAAAAGGTGAATTGACTGAATCTGAAGCCGACAAGATCTTCAAGGAATTCGACGATATTCTGGAGGAAGCTTTTAACGAAGCGAAAAATGTCCCCATTTTTGAAGTCAAAGAAGAGCACATTGAACGCAGGGATACCGCCCAGGCAAATCGCAAGAATCAAATTGCGACCCACGTCGACGCGGAGACTTTGGTTGAACTTGCTACAAAACTGAACACGGTTCCACAAGGTTTCGATGCCAACCCGAAATTACTTCGGATTCTGGCCAAACGTGCTGAAATCGTTGCCAACAATGAACAAAAAATCGAATGGGGATTTGCTGAAGCACTTGCATTCGCATCATTGCTGACGCAAAATATCGATGTCCGACTTTCTGGTCAGGATGTCGAACGAGGAACATTTTCTCACCGCCACTCTGTACTTCACGGCACAGAATCCCTCGAGAGATTCATTCCTTTGAACAATCTCAAAGACGGTCAGGCACGTTACATGGTATATAACTCATTGCTAAGTGAGTTTGCAGTGCTCGGATTTGAATTTGGCTACAGTAGTATGCATCCTAATGCACTCGTTATCTGGGAAGCTCAGTTTGGAGATTTCAGCAACGGTGCGCAGATCATCATCGATCAGTATATTTCCTCATCTGAAGCCAAATGGGGACAAACTTCATCCGTTGTGATGTTGTTACCGCATGGATTCGAGGGACAGGGACCAGAGCACTCATCAGCACGTCTGGAGCGTTATCTGCAACTTTGTGCTGAGGATAATATGCAGGTTGTATATTGCACCACCCCTGCGCAGTACTTCCACCTGATCCGTCGTCAGGCGACTCAGGAGAAGAAAAAACCGTTGATCGTCATGTCACCAAAAAGTTTACTCAGACACCCTATGGCCATGTCGAGCACAGAAGAACTTGCCAATGGTTCTTTCCAGATGATCATCAAAGATCAGAATGTGAATCCAGATGATGTTGAGCGATTGGTATTATGCTCCGGTAAGGTATATTACGATTTGTTGAAGTACCAGCAGGAAAACAATATCAAAAACGTCGCTATCATACGTCTGGAGCAGTTTTATCCATTCCCGGACAACGACATTCGTGACTTGTTCGAAGAATTCGAGCATGTTACCGACATTGTATGGTGTCAGGAAGAACCACGCAACATGGGTGGATGGAGCTTTGTATGGCCACGATTGATGCAAGAAACACTCGACGAGCAGGCGGTAAGCTATGTTGGTCGTGTTGCTGCTGCTGCACCTGCAACTGGTTCAGCCAAACTGCACACCGCCGAGCAAGAGCGCTTGGTTGAACGTGCCATGAAAACGAAATAAGAATAGAATCGGGGGCGAGAAATCCCCCCACCTCTAAAACGCTCCTACTATAAAATGAAAAAGGAGAGGTCTCTTAACTGAAACCTCTCCTTTTTTTATACCATTTTCGCGTGTGTTTTCTGTAATCAACGCATCCCACCAGGGACACCCTTACAGATACGTGATACAGCATCGTGACTGTGGAGACTCTCCATATGGACACATCTCACCACAAAGTCCTTGACCAGGGCATTTTCGTTCAAGTGCTGATACAATAATCGTGCAGCATCCTCGACAAACTTTTGAAATGCACCGTTCAATTCTGCAAATGCCTGTTCATCTTCACGTTTTACCAATACTTGTGTTTCAGTCTGAAGTGCATTTCGGCATAGATCGACCATATCCTCAACCCACATTGCCTCGTTGAGTTCCACAGAGATATAAGCAATACTTCGCTGACTATGTGGAATTGCAGCAACTTCACGTGTCTCACGAGCATGCTCTGCAAGTTCATATGAGCATGGACAAGCAGAACTATAGACAAATTCAAAATGCATGAAACGACGCATTTCGCCTCGCTCATCCATCGTACCTTCATGAGTGACCTTGTAATACTGATATCCTTCCATACCCGAACGCAGACTCGGTGTAAGTACCGGATAGTTGATATTCAGATTTACATAGGCACTTTTAGCTTTAAGATCTTCCCGGTACATGCGCAGAACATACTCAAGTACATCCTGATGGAATAGTTCATCCTTGAATTTGTAGAATGACCGCATGATACGGCTCATATTGATGCCTTTTTTGTCGGCATCAAGTCCCACATACCCATCCACCGAAGTTTCCAGGAGTAACTCCTTACCATCACGTGTCGGATATCTGAGTGGTATTTTAAAGTCCGAAATTCCAACTTGTTGAATTGGTACATTGGCTCCCTCAATCAGACTTGCCGGACCGTTCTGAAGATCGGGCAACGACTTTTTGTATTCGGGAGTGACCACGAAAGTGGGATCGTAAATTCTTTTTAAGTTTGTAGTGATCATGATGTAAGTTTTCTAATGTACTGGAAATAGAATAACCTATTGTCCGTTGAAAACATTCACGTATTTAAGAATTTTTTGATTTTATAATATTTCGTGGCCTCTTTTGACATTTTCATGATTTGGATGGAGCATCCGATGAACCAGTAGAATCTGCCTCCGGACCATTCAATTCATCAGCCTCAACTACCTTGGTTTCAACGTTTTCATCTACATGAACCGTCGGAGTTATCTCAGTCGAAGCCTCTTTTGAATCAGTTGATCCATTGATTTGAATCTCCTTGATCTTCTGTAAATCCTTACTTGAAATCGGATAATTTCCATGCGGACGTTCCCCTAATAGTTCAATAAGGTCTGCCCCGGTTAGAATTTCTTTATCAAGTAATGTCTTGGCCATCGTTACGAGTAGTTCCTTGTGTTTCAGAAGTAACTGCTTCGTCCTTTCATAGCTATCTTCAATGAATTGCTTCACAGCATCATCGATTTTCTCAGCCGTACTTTCAGAGTACTTCCTGTTGAATCCAAAACTACCATCCGGATTTCCGGAATCATAGTATGAAATATTCCCCAATTCTGTACTCATACCATAAACGGCCACCATCGCGAACGACATATTCGTGATTCTTTCAAGGTCATTTTGAGCACCTGTTGAAATCTTACCAAAGATGATCTCTTCAGCTGCACGTCCACCAAGCAGAGCACACACCTTGTCGCTAAGTTCTTCTTTGGTCATTAGGAATCGATCCTCTAAAGGAGTCTGCAAGGTGTAACCCAACGCAGCAAAGCCACGTGGGACAATACTCACCTTCATGACGGGGTCTGTGTGCTCCAGGAACCAACCAACGATCGCATGGCCAGATTCATGGTATGCAACGATTTCACGCTCGTTCGGGCTGATGATTTTGTTCTTTTTCTCAAGTCCGGCCACAACTCGTTCAATAGCATCCTGGAAATCGATCATTTCCACAGATTCTTTGTTCCGTCTTGCAGCGAGTAAAGCAGCCTCATTACACATGTTAGCCAACTCCGCCCCGGCAAAACCCGGAGTCTGCGAAGCGAGTAGTTTAACATCAAGATCTTTTGAAACGCGAATTTTCTTCAAATGAACATTCAGCACTTCTACCCTTCCGTTCAGGTCAGGTTTATCAATGAGAATCTGTCGGTCAAATCTTCCTGGTCTAAGCAAAGCCGAATCAAGAATATCAGGTCGGTTAGTCGCCGCCATCATTATGACCCCTTTATCAGTGTTGAACCCGTCCATTTCAGCCAATAACTGGTTCAATGTATTTTCACGTTCGTCATTGGAACTAGCCATTGCGCTTTTGCCCCGACTACGACCAATCGCATCGATCTCATCGATAAAAATAATACATGGTGCTTTCTCTTTGGCCTGCTTGAATAAGTCCCTGACCCGAGCGGCACCCACACCGACGAACATCTCAACAAAATCAGATCCACTTAGGCTGAAAAATGGAACATCCGCTTCACCGGCAGTAGCTTTAGCCATCAAAGTTTTACCAGTACCGGGAGGTCCAACCAACAACACACCTTTAGGAATATTCCCACCGAGACGGGTGAATTTCTGTGGATTTCGCAAGAATTCGACAACCTCTTCAACTTCTTCTTTGGCTTCTTGAAGTCCAGCTACATCTTTGAAAGTAACCTTGCCCTCGCTCATTTTGTCATAGAGCATAGCTTTATTCTTGCCAATATTCAATACTTGCTGGCCCGGGTTCATCCGCCTGAAAATAAACATCCAGAATGCCACCAGAACGACCAGGAATATCAACCAGGTAAAGATACCGCTAAACCAGTTTTCTTCGATTCTGGCGTCATATTTGACCTCGTATTCATCCAACAGAGGTCGGATGTCGTCACCATCGAACATTGTTGTCGAAAAACCATAGGTAGGTTCACCTGACTGAGGTCTCCAAGGGGACTCCTCTCGTGGTTTGACTTGCACAGCACCCGACTCTACGGCTTCACGTTTGTAGGTACCTTTGATATTTATACCGTTAATAACGGTGATCTCTTCCACATGGCCTTTTCGAACATGATCCATGAAAGTAGAGTACTCAATTCGTTCTGATGTATCAGGAATGGAAAGCACTGAATGAATCGACAATAATATCAATAGGATTCCCAGGTAAATCCAGATGGACAACTTGGGCCCCTTACCGGCTCCTGCTAACGACGGCTCGTTCTTTTTATTTTTTTTGTTTTCCTCAGACATTAATCAATAATACTAAATATTGTTGTTAAAACTATGTTTATGGGCTATTGCTCCAAATCGAAATGCATTTCCTCGCCTGAAGCCATTTGCATTCTGAATCCTTCATTTTTTGGTGTCACTCTGCCTATAACGACAAAATCCTTAAAATGGTTTACCAATGCGTTCACATCTTTTTCAGGTAATGTAAATAACAATTCATAATCCTCTCCGCCTTGTAGTGCATACTGAATCACATCGTTCTGAAGCTCTTCGGCCACTGCGCGGGTTTCAAGAGCAACCGGAATCGCTGCTTCATAAATCTGAGCACCACAACCAGAATCACCAATCAGTTGCATGAGATCCTGAAGTGTATTCTTACTGATATCGATCATTGCTGTCGGGACGATTTCTTTTTCAGCCAGTGTAGCGATTAGATCATTTCTTCCCTCAGGAAGCAATTGTCTTTTCACTACATACTCATAATCACTGAGATCAGGCTTGAACTCCTCGGAGTTGTTTTCCTGGGCCCACACAGATTTTTCTCTAAGCAGGATTCTGAGTCCTGCATACGCAGCACCGAGGTCTCCGGTTACACAAATGGCATCACCCGGCCTTGCTCCTGAACGATATGTTATGTCATCTTCGGATACAGAACCATTTACCGTGATTCCTATAATCATTGATCCCGGGGAAGCTGTGATATCACCACCGATAATCGGACAACCATATACATCACTCGCTTTGATCAGTCCCTCATACAATTGATGTATCATTTCAGTAGAGACTTTGTTTGGAATACCAACAGAGACCAGAAGGAACTCAGGTTTCCCGTTCATCGCAAGGATATCACTCACAGTAGCACTTACAAGTTTATACCCCAAGTGTGTGAGCGGGGTGAACGACAAATCGAAATCAACACCTTCAACAAATGTTTCAGTCGAATAGAGTTTGAACTGCCCTTCACTTTCCCTAACAACAGCGCAGTCGTCACCGATACTTCTGACCAGATTGACTACAGAATCAGTCGGATTACCGATCTGATCTTTAATGTTTTTCAGCAGTTTTTGCCGACCGGTTTCACTCACCGGCGTAAAAGATTGCTTTGTCATAATAATGCTACCGAGATTAACGGCTTGTGTGAATAATCCTTGAATAAAAAAAGGCCGCCCACCAATAAGTGAGCGGCCTTCAAATTTACGGATAAACTTTGACTATTGCAGTCTTCGTGTTGAGTAATTGATCTGTAATGTACCAGCTTGCCTTAGCTCTTGCTGAACATCGGTCACAATTCCCATTTCTGATTCTCTGTCAACCCTTAATGATACGATCAATTTGGGTTGTTCGAGTAGTTTATCGTACATGATACGACGTATGAAGGACATTTCGTCGATGAGTGCATCGTCGATCTGAACTTTTGTATCGCCGTATACATTACCACCCAGAACCTGTGGACCGATGTACAGATAACTGACCAATCGTTTTTGTTCGATTTTCTCAATGTTTTCTGCTCGGGTAAGTTCCACACGAACCTGAAGAGTAACTTCACGTAATACGGTTGTTACCATGAAGAAGATGAGGAGCATGAACACGATGTCGGGCATCGCTGTTGTAGGCACCTCTTGCTTCGCCTTGGCATTTTTTTTCTGAAACTTGGACATAGTTTGTATCCTTAATTACTTCCAGGGTCTGGTTCAGCTATAGATACGTTCATCGGATAGATCCTTCGAACCTCGTCATCTGATGGACTAGCCAACGACGCACGATATCTGTCGTAGTTCACACCGAATCTCCTCATACTCTCAGCATCACGCAGTTCTTTATACGCACCGCGGACCTCATCGAGCATTCGGATGTATATCTCATAGGGAGTCTGCCTGTCTGTCTTGATCGATACGATAGCCGCCTGAGGTGAAACCGATAAATTTTCATCGTTTGCGCGGTTAGCGTTGTCAACAAAGTTGGCAACACGCTCACGTACCTCAGTAACAGCGGCCGGACGCTCATTGATCAGGATCAAACCCTGTGAGTTCACAAGTACCTTCAATAGGTTACGCTCACGAATTGGTGGTGGTGGCTCGCTCTCATCCGGTGGCGGAGGAAGAACAAGACCAATACCTGTATCAACGTCGATGGTCGTAACTACAAGGAAGAATACCAGCAAAAGAAAGGCTATGTCTGCAAGTGAAGAGGATGGTATTTCAGCACCCGCTCTACCTTTTTTCTTTTTAAACATAGTTTCCTGCCTTCGATATTAAAATTTAAAGGAGCTTCTGATACCACCCAGGAAAATGAGGACCAACATAAGTCCGATCATTGTCAAGAAAGTAATCAAAGCCGACTCGGTCAATTCACCAGTCACACCAAATGTAACTCCAAAAAGTGCGAATGGGACGAAAATGATGGCTATTTTTGACCACTCGTGCTTTCCGCTCGCAATATTCTTAATACCGAATACCACGATAAGCAGCAGACTGATTCCCAATAGAACCAATCCTCCGGTCAGTGCAATTTCACTTATACCCATTGTTATCCTTAGTTAAAAATGAACCTTCTTATTTTGACTTCTGAGCTGCTTCTTCTGCTGAAAGCAATGGCTTACCACGCTCGAGAAGGGCAATAGAGTCAATCAAAACGATGGAGCTTTCTTCCATCTCAACAACAAGTCGGTCAATTTTGGATACACAATAGTTGTAACCGATCTGAAGTACAATAGCACCCAGAAGACCAGCAACAGTAGTCAAAAGAGCAACTTTAATACCACCGGCTACCAGAGATGGAGAAATATCACCAGCTGCTTCGATAGCATCGAAAGCGATGATCATACCTACTACAGTTCCGGTAAATCCAAAGAGAGGCGCAAGTGCAATGAACAATGAAATCCAGACGATCCCTCTTTCAAGGAAACTCATTTCAATTGAACCATATGCAGTAATAGCTTTTTCTGCCGCTTCAATTCCTTCATCTGCTCGAAGAAGACCAGCCTGGAACACAGATGCTACAGGACCGCGTGTTTTTGAGCAAAGCTCCTCAGCTGCTTCGATACCGCCGTTTTGCAGCGCATCTTTTACATCGAGAATAAATTTACGAGTGTTGATATCGGCACGGTTAAGTGTGATCACCCTTTCAAGAAAAATGGCCAACCCGATGATTACGCAGACCAATACCGGCCACATAAATTCACCACCTTCGTTGAAGTAATATACAAGTACGTTGAACAGACCTTCGTCCACTCCGGCTTGCATAAGTAGGGTTCCAAATGACAAGGACATAGATACTCCAGTTTATCGTTTGTTTGTTATCTGACTAAATGTTTGAATGAATGCGAAATTATATATGATTTTGAACTAAATGTCAAAGTACCAAATCACTTAATACACAATTTTGCATATACAATATTGTACTGAGCGCATTTTAAGAATTATCAAAGCCTTTTCAAAGAGTGAATCTCATATCTTTACGATTAATTTCATTAAAATAATGCTGTAATTGTTAATCGAAGTGTTTGGATCGCATCTCGTCCCCTAATTGTACGCCCATCATATTGCAAACTGGTGCGTACCCAATCGCTGTTTTGCCACTGAAAACCACCATTCCATAGCCAAGAACCCCCATTTCCGGATCCATCCGTGAGTTCAAACAATATGTTCTGATTGGCAAAATCATCCACTTCAATATTTCTGTATATCACCCTGTAAATCAATCTCATTGTCTCTCGAATGTAAAAATTCCCCTCAGTTTTGGCCTGCCACGATACAGCATTCGCCCCACTTACGTCTGATTTCCTTCCAAATCCAAGTCCGATCGAAAGCATGGAACCGTCATCCGTACTATAATTCACATCCTGTTCATACCCCCAACCTTCGATCTGAAAGTTACGTCCTACAAATCGCTCACTTTCGTTTTTACGTTTAACCAAACCAAACAATGCCGAAGTACTGATTTTTTCCGGAAACCTGTACTCTACCCTGACCGATCGATCATGATGCTCACTTCTTTCAATTCCGTTTACCTGCCTGTTCAACTGCGTTCTGTCATCTACCCGTAGTCTGATATCCCATGCAGGAATTCTACGCAGCAAATGGAGATCCTGAACCCATTGGAACGATCCACTCAATGATACATCATCATTCAACAAAGCCCCACGTCGCAACAAGTACACATCGATCAGCCGATCCGTCTGACTCTGGTCACGAATCTCTATTCTGGAATTGTATGTGGTATTCGCAATGAAGACCTCCCACCATCTGCCATTGCGCCAATCAGGAAACCATCTGATCAAATCTAATCCCAATACCCATCTACCTCGTAACGATATCACTGGTGAGACTTCATCAGTGGGTAGCATTTGCCTGATATATGTTCCTTCATTCGGGTTCTGCTCAGGGAAGAACTCATCAAGCTGCCTGACACCATCACCATTCAGGTCTATCCAGACAAACTGTCCGAACTCAGGGCCAACTTCTATGTATGTCTCTTGCAATAATGACCGACTCTCAGTTGCGATATCATATAAAATACTATTGCTGAATGCATTTCTGAATAGATTCAGTCCAGTTGATGATCGTATGGCCAATCCCTCGACGGTCCCCGCGCCTGTTCGCTCTGCATAAACCTCGTCCGGCTTGACCTTTTGCCATGAAACCCGTGTATCGGTTGTGAAGCTTTCCTGTATTCTGTGACGAAGTGTTATCTGTGGTGAGGTCAAGGATATCGTTGGTTGAAGTCTACCCGAATACACTTCCATCTCATCGCGCACGGAATAGCCAAAACGGATCTCTGTCATACTCCCGATCTGTAGTCCAAGCGATGGAGTTAGTTCCCGATATCTGAATCCTAATTGTACAGAATCAGACAATACTTGATCATACCTTTGATCCGATTCAATGTAAAAATCAGTTCCAACCAGAATGCCAGTGTTACCAAGTTGCATCACATACCCCGTTGACCCTTCAAATTCATCCAACTCAATGCGGCTGGTACCATTCATTCCTTTTGACCTCAGCACTCCGTAATCAGCTATTAGGTAGGGTATAGACTCCTCGCGAGTATGTATGCTCAGGTCATGCCTCATTCCCTTTCTGTCTGACCTGAAGAGCTTCTGCCAGTCGTAGGTGATAGTAGTCTCATCAAATAACCGAAATTCACCACCAAGTTCGATTCGGTTTTCATGTGAGTTCGTGAATGACTCAAGTCCCCAGAGTTTATTGTACTCTATGTGCCTTACCCGATCAAAAAATGTAAATGCTGCATCCTTGTACTCATAATTACCCCTGATCATCACACGATCGGACAACACATCTGTACTGTCTATCTGAAACCCCGCACGTACCATCTGCCCACTGATACCATCCATATCCCTCGCCAACCGATTGACGTTCCTATTACTTCCGGCCCATTCTACGTGGGTTCTGATCCCCGATGCCAACTCTCCCCCACCACGTACCGCAAGAATTCTGGTCTGCTGCGGACCCGAAAGTTGTCTGAATGGTTCATGATCACCGTTCCCGGCTCCAACCCATTCATAAATGATTCCATTTACGTTTGACGCAGCTCTTCTATAACTACCGTTACCCTGACCCGTTCTCGAAAAGGTGACTCGATATCGACCCGATTCATCGCCAGGTATGTGGCGGTATATCACTGTTGGAACTCCCTGAATAAGGGTGTCAATTCTGGTATAAAGTATATATGGAGAATCAGGTCGAAATCCCACTGAGTCCGCAGAACTGATTCTCATACGCGCCAGATCACCTCCTGCATTTCTAATGATATCGATCTCCTCTTCCGACAACAGTCCTCCTTCACCAAAATTCAGATTATCCGTCTCATCTATGAAAGTTGCCCCAACTGTAAATCTACCATTTCGCGTTACTTTATGGTCTGATTCGGCCGCCAATAACGTTCTATTATATGAATTACTCAGATATTGAAACTCAACACGAATATCATGCGATGAACGAATCATTCGCATTCCCGTAAACGTGATTTCACCTATACTGTAATCAATAACATAATCATGGTCATCACCCCTGGTGAGCAATCTGCCATCTATGTAGACCCGTTCTGTTCCAGCTACCACGATAATAAACTGCTCATTATTCAATCCCGTAAGTCGGTAAGGTCCCTGAATCCCATCAATCCCATCAAATTGCATTACCCGAAAGGTCCCGCGTTGAACCGACAAAACTGCCTGATTTACACCTGTAGTGGAGTAATCGGTCTTTACAACGGCACCTTGCAACCTTCTTTGGACCCTTGCTATTTCACTTCTATTCAAACGTGCATCCACATCACCCAACTGCACACCAAGTCCCGGAGCATTCAATCTGATAATCACCTGATCAAATTCTCTCAAATTTTGTGTGCTCCCATCGGGTTGTATGATCGTATTCTGATCGGATAATGACGCAGACAAATAAATAGTTTCAGTTAGATACCCTTGGATGTCGAATCTCAATCCACTTTCAAGTCCGGCATCCCTCGAATTACCCACAATAACACCCCTGGTAATGCTACCAGATGTTGAAATTCTTGAACTAAATCCCTCATTCTGTGGTACGAACCTGGTTGGACCAATATTCGAGAATGACGTTGTATCCGTTAAAAAGTCAGATGGTATCAATTGATACCTGGCCAAAAACGATTCGGGTATGGATATCGGATAATAGGCCCATTGGATGACAGCTTCGACAGGTAATGAAGTCCATTCAGCTGGCCAATGAAAAATCACTGTTGAAGATGGTGCATCATAATCAAAATGATCTCGGGGTACCAATGTATCATTGATTGATATGCGTACAGATTCTGGTAGCGTCAGTAAATCCAGTTTGATTCTGTTATCTTCAGGACTTAAAACCACTGTCCTTGTACGTTGAGGTACCTGTGCAAGTAATTCAGCACATAGTGACAGAACCAGCAACAATAACAGTATTACAAATCTGAACACAGGATAACGTAATTAACATGGGTGATCGTCGGACAAAAAAAAAGGAGTCCGGTGAAAACCGAACTCCTTTCAAAGTAAAAAAAAGCAGGGATATTATTTTTCTGATTTAACAACCCAAACTTTTACGTCAGCTCTGATGTCGCCTTGTACATGTACCGTTGCGGTATATTCACCGAGTGCTTTAACATCGTCGATAGTGACTTTACGTCGATCGATTTCAAAGCCTTTCTCAGTAAGGGCATCAGCAACCATCTGAGTGGTAACTGTTCCAAAGATTTTTCCGTCTTCACCAGCTGTTACACTGATGGTAACTGAAGTAGAAGCCAGCTTCTCAGCGGTACTTTTTGAAGCCTGAATAAGGGCTTCACGCTTTTTGAAAGCCTGACGATTGTTTTCTTCAATAGACTTAACGGCACCTTTGGTTGCCACAATAGCCTTGCCCTGTGGAATCAGGAAGTTTCTGCCGTAACCATCTTTAACGGTAACTACATCACCAGCCGAACCGAGGTTCTCTACTTCTTCAATGAGTACTAATTTCATGGTGTTCTCCTCTTATCTGAAGTTTTCAGCAACGAATGGCACCAGACCGAGATGACGTGCACGCTTAACGGCAAGGGTCAACTGGCGCTGGAACTTTGCGCTGGTACCGGTTACACGACGTGGTAATATTTTACCTTGGTCGTTTGTGAATTTCTTTAATACATCGATGTTTTTATAATCGATGTAGTTAAAACCTGACTTCGTGAACAGACACTCTCTGCTACGATAGTTGGTTTTTTTGGGGTGTTGTGGATTCTTTAACATAGTTGTTTGCCTTGAGATCTTTGTGAATGAAAATCAGTTTTTCTCTTCGTCGGTAGCACGCTCACGAAGTTGTGGAACAGTTCCACTTTTCTGCAGCTCACGGTATGCGAGCATTTTGTTGTCATACTTCAATGTCAAATAACGCATTACGTTATCGTCGATCTGCATTTGGCGCTCGAGTTTAGCAATAAGCTCGCCCGGGGCGTTGAAGTATGCATTCACGTAATAACCGGTGTTTTTACGGTTGATCTCATAAGCAAGGCTCTGAAGTCCCCACTCGTTCATTTCGTCAATTTCTGCCCCATTATTGGTCAGAAAATCGGTGAATTTGGCCACCGTTGCCTTGGTCTGTTCTTCATCAAGAACAGGATTGACGATATACGTCAACTCATAGTAGTTTTTTTTCATATTTGCCTATGGATGTTATGATTAACAACCGCTGGGGGTTCCAGCAGCAGGGTCGCGAAAGATACGCATAAAAAAAGCCACGTACAAAACTAATAATGCACGTGGCTTTCTAAAATGGGAATATCTTAGCTTTAGAAAGCTGCAATAATTGATACCAATGTATCTGGTTTGATTCCAACGATAAGGGTCAGTGCTGCGAGTACCAATAGTGTGGCAGTGTAGATAGTACCGGCTGATGCCAACTCATACTCTTGCTCGGAAGGTTTCATATACATGTACACCATGACTCTCAAGTAATAATATGCTCCGGCGGCACTTGCCAACATACCGATTACAGCCAACGACACGAGTCCTGCATCTACAGCTGCTGCAAAAACAAGATACTTTCCTGCAAATCCGACCATGGGTGGAATTCCAACCAAGGAAAACAAGAATATGGACAACATGACTCCCATGACAGGTTTTTTGAACCCAATTCCTGCATAGTTATCTATCAGTGTCAAATCCATTCCTTTGTAACGTTCGTAATAGCCAATGATCCCGAACGCACCGATGTTCATAATGGTATATGCAAAAAGATAGAACATGACGGCATTATACCCTGCCAATGTACCCGTGGCAAGTCCTACCATCGCGTAACCTGCGTGAGCAATACTTGAGTAGGCCAGCATTCTTTTCACATTGCTCTGGACCAATGCGATGAGGTTACCGAAGACCATGGTTAGCACAGCCATAACTTTCACTACTTCCGACCATTCAGAAACACTGGTATGTAACGCTGTCGACAGAACCAGGATAAGTGATACAAACGCAGCGGACTTGGCGGCTGTAGCCATGTATCCGGTAATTGGTGTTGGAGATCCCGTGTACACGTCCGGTGTCCACATATGAAACGGTACAACAGATACTTTGAAAAAGAATCCGACCAGCAATAATGCTACACCAGCCCAATAGATGAGTCCCTTAGCCTCAACAGCACCTATAACAGCCAATGATGTTGATGCACTGGCCCCGTAGAGCAACGCGATCCCATAAAGTAAAAATCCGGTACTGAACGCTCCAAGCAAGAAGTATTTCAACGCCGCTTCGATACTACGCTTGGAAGTCTTCGCCAAACCTGCCAATATGTACAAACACACCGACATCGTCTCAATTCCAAGGAATACGGTGACCAGATCAGTTGCCGAGGCCAGGACAAGCATACCGGTCGACGCGAACAATATCATAGGATAGAATTCGCTATAGTATTCATCGGTCGATGAGAAGTGCTCGTGGCTGAGTAGCAAAGTAAATAGCGTACCAAGCAGTACGATGAAAATACCCAAAGAGGCATATCCACCGATCACGACCATATCCGAAAACAACAGCTGCTGTTCAATGAACAAATCTGGAAATGCCCTCATGGTAGCGACAGCAACCAGAATCACAGAAGTCCAGTAAATAGTCTTATTGGATGTCCCAAAAGCGGATAACATCATGGTGACCAAGCCTGCTATTGCAATAATAACCGCCGGTAAATACAAATTGATATCGTGTAATAGTTCCATGTAGTGCTTTTACTGACTTAGTCCAGGTTTTTTGCCATATCACTTGTGACATCATAGAAAGAAGATGCCCAGGAAGGTAAATCTACAGTTGATGACGCCTGTTGATGTACGGTTTCTGCCTTGTTCATGGATTGCTCCAGCAGGGTTTCAACCTGAACTTCAGAAAATCCGGTGAAATAGCTTGGGTAAATTCCAATCCAAACTATGAATATCATAACAGGTATCAATAACCCAATTTCACGAGCGTTGAGGTCAACAAGGTTTTTGTTTTCTTCATGAGTTACCGGTCCAAACATCACCCGTTGGAACATCCAGAGCATATAGACTGCAGCAAGAATGACCCCGGTTGTTGCCAATATTCCGAACCAATAATTATCAAGGACATCAGAATTAAACGCACCAATCAAAATCATGAACTCACCAACAAATCCGTTCAACCCGGGCAGACCTATAGATGAAAGCGTCGCGATCATGAACATTACCGCAAAAACAGGCATCACCGATGACAATCCACCAAAATCAGCGATCATTCTGGTATGACGTCGGTCATAAATCATACCTACGATAAGGAACAAGGCACCGGTTGAGAGTCCATGGTTTATGTTCTGGATGATGGCACCTTGAACGGCTGTCGTATTTAGCGCGAATATACCCAGTACAACAAAACCGAGGTGACTGACCGAAGAATAGGCCACAAGTTTCTTAACATCTTTTTGTACCATGGCTACCAAAGCCCCATATATGAT
>CAZDYD010000006.1:0-52596 GCA_964509715.1 uncultured Chitinophagales bacterium | reverse complement strand
CCGGATCATTATGGTTTTGCTTCTATATAAATGAACCGTCCATAAATTGGATTCTTCAAATGTTACATCTTCCAGAGTGATTTGCTCCGACTCTGATAATAATACAAGTGTGACATAGGGGGGGATCTTGACATACCTTTTCATTTCGACACCAGCCTCCACAGCATTACTGATTTCATCACCGTCAAGATATCGATCCAGATTTCTAGGTACTTTGAACTCACGTAGTTCTCTGCGGGCTTGTCCGTGGACCCTGCCTTTTCCCTTAATAGACACATTTTTCACATTGGAAGCATAGATCAAAACCGGAATCTTGTCATAAATCGTGTTATAGGGAATCATCTGGTAATCTGATTCCTGCCTCGATCCCCATATCGTAGCACCATTTTCCAGATATAAATTGATATTGCTCCTAAGATGGATCGTACCCGAAAGGTAGTCCCCGGCCGGAATATAGACGGTACCTCCTCCATTTGCCGCTGCCGCATCGATTGCAGCCTGAATCGATTTGGTCTGCAAGTGTTCTTTTTGACCCGTTGCACCGAAATCCTTTACATTGTAGTGAGCATTTTGGGCCGAAATACCCAAAGGAATGATCAGAAAACATAAAAATAGCGTGATGAATGGCTTTTTAAAGCAGCTGTGTATTACCTTGAAATTCATGGTATCCCCATTGCTCGTCTCTGTGATGTGTACGTTGACCTCCAATACATATTACAATAATTATTCGGACACCATGAACACATTTAGCGTGAATTGATGAATAAATCTTGCTGTTGTCCGGCATTTTAATTATGATACCATAACGGTTAATATAGTTTCACTATTCGCAAGATATTATCGATTACTTATTTAGTCCCACATGGAATATTACCTCCATTTACATCAACTTAACCAACGTGGTCTACGCACTCATAAACTTATTGTGTTCGCAAGATTCTTTGGCTTAGTGTTATTGTTGCTTCTGTCTCATAATCAGGCGCTTACGCAAATACCTAACCAGCACGTCGAAACTCTGTACAAGTCAAGCTTTGATCAAAACTCCCTACAGAATATCCATATGGGAGACCTTAGCTGGACAAAAAACGGCCGGATTCCATTTGCTACCAACATCAACAGGGTTATTGGATTCGATTCGAATTCTGTCATGGTTCAATCTTCAAACAATCTGAATAATGCTCATACTACAGATGGTGGTGAATCATGGGTACTGACAACCGACAAAAAACTGCTCAATGACAATCAAACTACATCCCAACAATTTGTAAACAACTGGTATAAATCACATGATGATATCATTTGGGCGTACTCTGGAGCATATCTTTTCAAATCGACGAACAAAGGAGTTGATTGGTACCAGTTCAATCTCACCTCATTAGGTAATAACGCATTCCACCCCATTTCCGGGATAACATCGAAACCGAATGGGGAAGTCTGGGTGTGGTTCAACTCCATGAACAATGCAGTTTTCAGAAGTTCAGATGGCGGACAAAACTGGACCAGGGTTAATTTTTTTAATGGATTTCAGCACACATCTTTACATTTCACGAATAATCAACACGGTTATTTTATCAGAGATCAAGCTGGCCTAAAAGAAATCTATCAAAGTCTGGACGGGGGATCAACATGGAGCCTGAGGTCATCGACCATGGAGAACCTTCGAGAGATACATTTAGGACCTGATGGTAACGGTTTCAGATACTTTACCAGGATTAGTGGGCCCAACGAAATTACTTTCTTTCAACGCACACGTGATGGTGGACAATCCTGGTTGTTATTTTCAATTCCGGGTATCTCCTCTGTTATCAACCAAAGTGTAAAAAAAACTTCTGACGGAATCATATGGTTCCGAAACAACTCTGGTTCAGATGAATGCAAATCAGATTGTCTCGTAGTCTCTCAAGACTATGGATTCCAATGGGCGGTAATCCCAATAAGTTCTCTTCACTCATCATACAGTAATGTTACGATTCAAACAGTTGATTTTACGTCCGATCATACCATTTACATAGGTGCGAATTTGGGTAATATCTTTATGTCAACCGATCTGGGACATAGCTGGAACAAAATCGATAAAGGAATCCCAGGAACCATTTATGCCGGTATAATTGATGATGACGGGAATTATCTTTATGCCGCTGGGGACTACATTGTTCGTCAGGATAGAACATCAGGCCAACAGGAATTAGCAACATTACCTCAATCCAGAGGTATACTTGATTTCCGATTTGTCACCGATCGTACATGGGTCTATTACACATCCTACTATGAAAGTGGGCTTACAAGCTCAGTCCAGAGATCGTATATCACCAGAGATAGTGGACAAAATTGGGAACTGTTTACTCCACCAGAAGGCATAAGTTCTGATACCCGATCTTATAAGTTTTTCGATGACCATAACTTTTTGGCGATTTCCGGTGGTAAACGATTCACCAGTTCCAACGCAGGTATGACATGGCAGGAGTATGAAATGAACATAGATCTGTTTGAAGGCAGAAATGTCACATCTCAGGGATTTATTTCAGAATTGGAAGGATATGCATACATAGCAAGTACACGCTCATTGATGAAAACCACTGATGGTGGCCAAACCTGGGTAGTTTGGAACGACTCTATGCCTATGTATAGTAATAGTCGCTCTACCAGTATGAGTTATACGAAAGATAATGTCGTGTTTTTGAGTGCATGGTATGAATCCAGTTCAAATGCATCCTCTTACGTGTTTTTGACCTCATTTGACGGAGGCAGAAACTTCAATATTATTGATTATGTAGATGGTTTTTCAGAAGGAGCAAGATTACGGTATGTAGATGTTCTTGAAAATGGTACGCTTGTAATAGGAGTTGGGGGACGTTTATTGTATTCCATTGATCAGGGTGCCAGTTTTAATCGTTTGTTTCAAAATGTGAATGAAACTTTCATCGGTGCTTACCTCAAAGCAGATGAATGGGTTGTATTTACCAGCAACGGCAATTTCTATATAGCTACCCTGCCGCCCATTTCAACCGAGTTCACTTGTGGCGATTTTGTATATGATATTGAAATGAACAGATACCCAACAGTTAAGATTGCAGAGCAATGCTGGATGGCGAAAAATCTGAATTCATCCAGGTTCAATGATGGATCGATCATACCCAACTACACATCTGCCGAGCAATGGAGTACTACTACTTCAGCTCAATGGGTGAATTATCGTGAGTACACCTGGGCACCATATGCCACTGTAAATTATGGAGGTAAACTCTATAACTATTTTGCGGTCAGTAGTCCGAATGGATTATGTCCGACGGGATGGAAAGTCCCTGAGGAGCATGACTGGGAGACTTTACGTAATAACATCGGACCAAATGAGGGATTTAAACTAAAATCCAGATTCGGTTGGCAAAATAATGGCAACGGAAATGACTTGTACCAGTTCAACGCTGAACCCATAGGTAGAGTGGGAAGCAGTGGTTCGTCGTTTAGTGGCAAAGGAACAGCAGCCCGATTCTGGAGCTCTACGGTTTTGAGTGAGGATCAGATAGTCAATTACATCCTACAAAATGACCGAAACGATTTGTTGAAATCGGATGGTGGCAATAGTCCCAATAACGGATTTTCCGTGCGATGCATTTTTGATCCCAACTATACCAGTATAGAGGAGTCTGGCGCTGCAGAATTACCATCCAGAATTGAACTTCATCAGAACTACCCAAATCCGTTCAACCCTGTTACGGTCATTTCCTTTAGCCTGCCTGACCGGGATGAAATCACTTTAACATTGTATGATGTCACGGGACGAGTCGTACGAACTATTGTGGCACAACATGAGTATAGTCCTGGGGTACATTCCATCACATTTGATGGATCCGGTCTGGCTTCCGGAATCTATCTGTATTCGGTACGTACAACATCTGGCACCATTCTTATACGTAAAATGGCACTTATCAAGTAAGCATACACTTGCTGTGCTATTTAAATGTAATCGGTTATGGTGCAGTTTTATTAATCTAACGTTTTAAAGAGGTGTCCGTTTTGGCATCCGCCGGGGATTTTCGGAAGTAGAACCATTATACCATCTTTCTGTTAACCAATTAATCTATCAGATAGTAAGTTATCGTTGATACTACTCTCACATTCTTAATATGAGGATTGTTCATGTCTCGATTTGAAATCGTGAATTGTCCTTGAGAGGCAGTTTTTATTTTCCCAAGACGACTGTTAGAGTCCTCAGCAAACTTCTCTGCCACTTTTCTCGCTTCAATAGTCGCTTCTTCAATCATTTTTGGCTTGATGTCATTTAATCGAGTAAACATATATTCAGTAGATGTGCCATATTCTTGTGCCGAAATAATAATCCCCTGTTTACCTAATTCACCAATACTGCGCATTACGGATCGGATTTTTTCCACATCACTTGAATAAACTGTTACTGTCTGTGAACCAACATATCGAAATGCCGCATTGCCCTCACCACCCCATCGTTGAGCTGACCTGTCTGTGACCGCAGGGACATCCACCGATATTTCGTCCTCAGAGACACCTCTCTCGTTCAAAAAATCGGTGATTTTTTGAACATTCGATTCCAGATTCCGATAGATTTCCGATTGCTGATTACTTGCCTCGGTGAACTGAATCGGCCAGATTACAACATCAGCTATGTGTTCCTGTTCAGCCAGACCACGAACAGTAACCGTTCTATCGTACCCACGGAATGTTTTAACTGAAGTATTTAAGAAATAACCCAATATCCCCAGTCCTACAATGATTGATATCCCAATAAATCCCAGATTATTCTGTTGATCTTTACTCATATTCCACGTCGATTAAATTGTATTTAGTAACAGTACTCCATTATAATTATCAACACCATGAACTAATTTCTTGTTTGATTTCTGTATTGGATGCTCACCTTCGCTAAGTCAATATCCATCATGGTATTCAGTACAAGTATATAACATTCGGACTACAAAATTAGTACGTCTCAAAATTATATTTTATTCATACAAATCCAGCCGATGTCAATTGGTTTTAATCGCGACGGACCAAGACCGATCACTTCTACACCTTGCATTTAACACCATGTTTCAATAACCTGCATAGATGTGTGGACGATATAAACTTACAACCTCCGTTGACGAACTTGAGCATTATTTTGAAGCGATCGTGAGTCATGCAGGTACAATCGAACCCTTAGTCAACGTAACACCGGGGATGTTGATGCCTGTCGTTGCTATTGGACGCGATAAAATCCCTGTTATAACTACCTTTCGTTGGGGACTAGTTCCGTCCTGGTCCAAAGATCCCAAGGTTGGCTATAAAATGATCAACGCTCGAAGTGAGACCATTACCGAGAAACCCTCTTTTGCACAACCGTTTCAACGTCGCAGATGTATTATTCCGAGTAACGGTTTTTATGAATGGAAGACTGAAAACAAACTAAAGACACCTCATTTCGTACATCGAAGCGATGATCCCATCATGTCATTCGCAGGAATCTACGATCGATGGAAGTACCCCGACGGAAAAGATCTGTTTACATTCAGTATCATAACTACCGTCGCAAATCCAATCATAGCACACATCCATGAGCGAATGCCCGTTGTTTTGAATCCGAAAGAATTTAAAACCTGGCTCAATCCAACAACCGGACCTGCAATGTTAAAACAACTATTACAGCCACTACCTGTTGATAAAACAGTAGTTGAAACTTTGACCAAAATGCCCGAAAATAGCTGATACGTTATTTTTTATTATTGCACTTCAACCACTTAAATGCCGCAAATCTTATGGGAACCATTAATAAAGCTGTTGATGATTATATTTTAAATGCGGAACCATTCGCTCAGCCTATACTTATTCATCTTCGCAAATTGGTCCACTCCGCATGTCCACAGGTTGAAGAAGTACTAAAGTGGGGCATGCCGCATTTTATATATAAAGGCAATCTTTGTGCAATGGCTTCTTTCAAAAACCATTGTTCGTTTATGATTCATAAAGCTTCCATCATTGATGAAAAAGAAGAGATTCTCAAACCAATTGGTTCTTCCGGGATGGGAAACTTCGGAAAAGTTTCCAAGATTTCTGACCTGCCTGACGATGAAACACTTATAAATCTTTTACTCTGTGCCGTTGAGCTAAATGAGAGTGGAATAGAATTACCTAAAGTCAAGAAACCTGTTGTGGTCCCGGAATTACCAGCTGATTTCCGTGATGCGCTTCAAGAGCAGATGGAAGTATTTGAACGTTTTGAATCGATGCCACCATCACACAGGAAGGAATATATTGAGTGGATTACGGAAGCGAAACGTGATGTTACACGCCAACAGCGAATTACTACTGCCGTAGAATGGATATCCCAGGGCAAAGGTCGCAACTGGAAATACATGAAGTAGGGGATGGGATTCATTAATCCAATCAGGATCCATTCGAGGCAACCCCTTTATTACAATCGTGCTATTTGGATAAAAAAAGAAAGGTTGGCACTGTCAATGCCAACCTTTGGGATGAGAGATATGCATTAAACGTTGTTGTGATACGAGTTTTACATCTCTGCTTTTTAGTCGTGTAGTTGTATATGAGTGAAGCTTATTGTGGTGTAGCCTGTACCAGTAAATGGTTGGTAAATGTTACATCAAGTTCGGCCAATGGTCCGGTAACTGTTCCTAAATCAACCTGATTCTCGTAGTCGAACAATCGATAGGTCTTACCAGCATCAAGGCCACGGAACTCAATTTTACCTGTATAAGTTTCGGTATCTTCTGCTCTCTTGCCAGGATTCTGATCAGAGTAGAAAGCGTAGAAAATAGAGCCGTCTTTTTTGACAACATGGGTCTCAGGACGATCAAATCCAATATCATACAATTCACCGATATACTGACCTTCAGCCAATCTTTTCGCCTGATAAATATCTGACCACTTTCTCCAATAGACTTCTCTTTCTTCCGTAAGGTCTGTTTCAGGGTCTGGTCCAGCTCCAACAGGCCAGGTGAATTTAGTACCGATAATCGCACCGATTCCCACTTGCGATGCAAAGTCAGTTCCACCGCGGCTCAATTCAACGTGGTCGCCAAAGAAAGGTGCATTTCGTCCCATCAATGCTTTTAAAGTTCTACCTTTGTGGCGAACCTGCCATGAACTTGTCGGATCAGAAGAAACACCTTGAGTCATGTATGGCATCAGGTGAAAAGCATAAGCCGTTCCACATGGACAAATTTCAACCAATGCATCGTGAATATGGGATGTTGCTGTTTCATGAATCGCTTTAAAGAATGTCGGCATAGCCTCAACAGATTCTTCCGGACGGGCATGATTGTGGGCAGGGTTGTAGCAAGGAGCGGCACCATTCAGATGCTGACCATCGATTTTGAGTCCCTCATAACCCCATACTTTGAACATTCTGTCAACCATGTCAGTATGAAAATCCACAACCGGCTGATATGCTGGACACATATAATAAGCATTCCACCAGGTGATGAATTCCGGCTCTCCGTTTTCATCGAGTAACAAATATTCCGGATTGGTTTTCCATACATCTGAACTTGGATGCATAGCAAGTGGAGCCCACCATAATTTGGATCTGAATCCGGCTTCATTCACGGTATTTACGAATCTGGCCATATCGGCGTCGCCTGCAGGATATTTATCTGGATGGAGTTCCCAGTCACCTACATTCGTTTGCCAGCCGTCATCCAATACTACCCAGTAATAATCAAGATCACCTACTTTAGGAAGTGTTTCATATACTTGTTCCATGGTGAATTCACGCTCGTATCCCCATGCACACCATTGTGTTTCATAAGCTGAAGGATTAATGTCCGGGAATACGATACCACGACTGATCATGATATCACGATAGTCCACAAGTGACGAGAAGTAATCAGATTCCTGAACACGAACAAAGGTTGTGAAAGTTGTAACTGACTGACCTTTATCCAGAGTTTTGTTGATGTCGTATTCAACATGGACCGTAGCAGCCGACGCATCATTCATTTCAATAGGTAGACTTACCAATTTTGGCACCATTTCAAGGTGTCCGACAGCTAATCCGCCATCTGGTCTCCATAAACTCGATACCGGGGTACCTCCACCATAGTCAGAATTATTCTGCCCGAGATAGTTTTTCTGAGAAAATCCTGCATTTACAGGTAGTACCCAGTCAGGTCTACTAATATAAGAACCGCTTTGATAGCTCCAGAAACTTGAGTTATACGTACTTGGAGTAGTATTCGCAAGGGTATAGAAGTTGTTGATCCAACGTTGTACAGTTACCTGTCCATCTCCTGTATTAGTATAGGAAACATCGGTAACTGCGATGGATGGAAAATTGTCATACACGGTAATCGACAATGTTTTTTGAACTGATCCCGAAGTTCCTGTAAAGGTTTTCTTCTTTCCTCTACCGGTCTTATCATTAACACGCTCTTCAGTAACGTTGTTCAAGGTAAAGTTAACCAAAGTTCCTTGATCGGTGACCAATTGTTCAGATGGTGAAAAATCGGTGACATTAACCCATCCAGAGCCCGAACGCTTTTGGATTTGGGTGTGCATATTGTCGTCAACCTGAATTTTAATACGGTCAGTTGAGACCTCTTTTCCTGGTGACCCACAAGCTGCGACGATCGACATCGCAATAATGACTAAAAATGACTTTCTGAAATTCATATGTGTTGGTTTATTCATCTGTTTTTACTTGATCAATGTCATAGCTCGACTGACTTCGCCTTCATCATGAGACAGTCGGTAAATGTACATTCCACTCGATAATGCGTTTGCTTCAAAACGAACTGAGTGAGATCCTTGAGACTTATTTGCGTCTACAAGTTTGGCAATGCGTTGACCGAGTAGGTCAAACACCTCCAACCGCACATGACTAGCACGATCAAGATCAAATGAGATTGTAGTTGAGGGGTTAAATGGATTCGGATAATTTTGGTGAAGTTTTATTTCACGCGGAATGGATGATTTTTCATCACTGATGGATGTCGTTGTACCAAATTGGCTGAATGAAACATCGGCTTCAAGTCCGTCCGGTTCAGCTGATGAATCAACAAAGACTATGTGGTTTAATTTATTGAAACCAGTTTCATCTTCCCAGACCCCGGCATTCGCCAAGCGGATTGAGAATTCAGGATTATGTCGTAATTTTTCCATTGGGTCTGGAAATGCCAATAGCAATTCATACATACCCTCAGGTACGTCTGCCGGAATATTGATATTGAAGTCGATTTCATTAGTTTCGCCACTCATCCACCAGCGTGGATCAACAGGAAGATAAGACTCAAAAAGAACATCCGGATTATCAAAACTTCTGAGAACTACCTGCACTTCTCTTTTATTGTAAATGGAAGCAAATCCGGTATTCTCGATTTCAACAGAGAATTTGAGATTTCCACCTGGTTGAATCATGTCGTTAAACTCACCTTTAACCAATGACAGTCGATAACCAAGTCGTCGTTCAATTTCAGGATAACATCCTTCAGAAATCCAATGATCAAGAATGATTCTTGAGTAATTGAGGTTCAAAAAAGTCCAGTTCATACGGTCAAGTTCTTCCAATGCGGTTGCGCAATGGTAACGATCACCTGCATCGGGACGGGGATTACAGGTCTCACCGCCCATCGGTGTGTATCTTGTGTCTTGAGCTATATAATTTTTCTCGAAATTGTATGGAGCCGGTGGAATTCTGTATGTACCTACATCTGTATCACTGGCAAGAAAACAATCGTTCAGGTGTCCGGCACGGGACTTATACGAACCATCGAATGCATTTTCTGGCTGAATGGGCTGTGCACTATTATAAATCTGCATCTTTGCCTGTGGATAACGTATCTGAATGGATCGTTCTGGAAGTGCGTCCATGAATGCGTGAAGAATCGTACGCATGTTGTTTGGCGTATCCAAATTGTTTGTAGAACCATGCCACTCACCCCACGCACCGATAAAGCCACCATTGGCAACAGCTATCACATCATAATTCTGTTCAAGAATCGGTTTTAGTTGTTCGATCTGTCTGAGTACGATAGGCAGTGGCGCATCGGGATGCGAAAGGTTACGACTGTGGTAAAAACGTAGAACCATTTTCATACCAGCTTGTCTTAGTGCTTCGAAATCATGTTCAAGGTCTGCAAAGAAACTTTGTGGTAAATCACGATCCCTGAAGTTTTCCAAATTATAAATTCTGATGATAAGAGTACGTCCTTCAGCTCTGTTCAGACGCAGTGCACTAACGTTTAATCTCGTTCCATTTGGTGGTGTTGATATAGTATACGTATAAAATCCTCTTTCAGGATTTGGGAAAATCTCGTCACTTGTCTCATAATTGATTACTGTCCATTCATCAGATTGTGCATTGACGATTTGAATGGGGAGTAAGAGCACTGCACTCATTAATAGCAGTGATAAAGATGAGAAAGATTTATATAATAAATTCATTTCGAAATAATTTACAGTCAAGTTGACAATCCGGTGCTAACACATTATCCGGGTTTGTTAAATTTAAAAAAGGAGAGATCTGTTGAAAATCTCCCCTTTTTTATCGCTTTGCCGACAGTATGCCCCACTGTCTTGGCATTCGGAAGGCATTTCGTTGTAACTAAGTACAACCAGTAAAGAAAGGGGATAAAGGAGACCGATTCTATCCAAATCGATCCCCTTCATCAACAATTTTATTTAGCCAGCATCATTTTGCCGGTCATGATTCTGGAACCAGCCTGTACGGTGTACAGATAGACTCCACTACTCAGGTTCATTGCATTGAAAGGAACATTATATGAACCAGCACTCATCATTCCATTTGCTAAAGTTGCAATTTCACGACCCAAGATGTCATACACCTTGATGGTTACAACTTGTGACTCAGGGATACTGAATCGAATGTTGGTCGTTGGGTTGAATGGGTTCGGATAGTTCTGCTCCAATTTGAATGCATTGGCAATTTCACTAACCTGCTCGATACTTGTTGGGAATGGCTCTTGTCCGTTCCACTCAGTATTGTAGGTATACACGAAGCCAGCTACCTGTAAGTTATTCGCAATACGCTGTGACCACCACTGATTGTCGGTATGTGTGTTGAACGCACCTGAAGCAATCATGAAAGTAACGAATTCACCGTGCTCATCACCATAGTTAGGAAGGTTTACTGGTTGCATAAGTACCGCTTTAGGAATAGCTACTTCTACTTTATTCCATTCTTCGTTCCATGCAACTCTTGCACCTAATTCTGGGCGACGCTGATAGATAGTGAATGAGTGACCATTACCATCTTGTCTGTGCTCTTGGATAGGTACGTCAAATCCTGTTGAATCAGCATATTCAGGATCGTTCGGGAACAAGGATACGATCATATCGATACCGTTGTAGTACCATCCCCAGGTCATACCTGTTTCGTCAGCAAAATCTTCGAACAAGTCTGGATCAAGTGACATATTGAGTGTAATGTGCGCATTGGATGGATACATTACAGGATCATATTGCTCAGTTCCAGGGAACATTCTGCGCACGTCAGCACGTTCGTTCATGTCAACTCGTACATACAGATAGTTCTCGTCATCAGCAACATAGAGTGCTGCAACGTTGGCATCTACCATGAAATCTGGATCATCTGGATTTGCAGGTGAGTTATCACGCAACAGGTTCACACCAGGAATACCATCATGCCAGGTTACGATTGGATTGTTTGGTTCAACATCCAGACGCATGTCTTCTGACCAGTCACTCAAGTCACCATCAATAGCGATCAAACCATCGATTTCAACAGGATCAACAGGTGCTGGATATGGATCTTGTCCATTCCATTCTGTACCATAGGTGTACACATAACCTGCAACCTGTAGATTGTTTGCTATACGCTGTGACCACCACTGGTTATCAGTGTGTGTGTTGAATGCACCAGCAGAAACCATGAAAGTAATGAACTCACCATGCTCATCAGCATAGTCAGGTAAGTGTACTGGCTGCAATAAAACTGATTTTGGAATAGCGACCTCAACTTGGTTGAAATCTTCGTTCCAAGCTACATGAGCCATAAGATCAGGACGACGTGAATATTGCGCAAACGAGTGACCGTTTCCATCCTGTCTGTGCTCCTGAATCATTACTTCATATTCTCTTTCACCCGCGTAGGTTTCAAAATTTGGAAGTAGACCGATAAGCATGTCGATACCATTGTAGTACCAACCCCAGGTCATACCTGTCTCATCAGCAAAATCCTCAAAAAGGTCCGGGTCCAACGACATGTTCAACGCCAAATGCTGGTTTGAAGGATACATTACCGCATCGTAATGTGCTGTACCTGGAATCATCTTCCTGATGTCAGCACGTGGATTCAATAATACTCGCACATATAGATAACTATCATCATCCGTAACAAAAAGTCCGGCTACGTTTGCCTCAACCATGAAATCCAGGTTATCCGGATTCGCAGGTGAATTGTCACGCAATAGGTTTACACCAGGTATACCATCATGCCAGGTTACCATCGGAGTATTGGGCTCAACATCCAGACGCATGTCATCTGTCCAATCACTCATATCACCATCAACGGTGATGGCTTGTGCAAACGCACTCGTACTTAGTAAAAGTGTGCACAAACCCATTAACACTAGATTTGTAATTTTTTTCATCATACAGTCTCCTAAGAGTTTTTCTTTTGATTTCCGCTAATTATGGGTTTTGGTTGCAGAATCCACATCGCTATTTCACTATTGATCACGCGTTGACGTTTCAGAAACCATCTTGCTTATAGTGTAACTAAACGAAATATAATTGTCAACAAAAAAGAAATAAAAAATTACGATTATATAAAGAATCGAAACCTTTTTACTTACGCAATCTTTTGTTTAAACATTGACCGCACCCTTCGAAACACGCCTTAAGTCGTGAACAATCATTGATTTAGTATCTTAAGAGCGTTATTTCGATATATTTTCTGTAATACTTCGTTACTCAAACCGAAACCATTTAGTGTCCAATGGTAACCAAAGATACTATGATCGTAAAAATGCTCATCTTCAGTTTCAAGGATTCTGAAAGTAGTTCGATACATACTTTGATTGAATCCCATGTCAGTACCATATAATAATCTATCCTGATAGCGCGTGATAAATCTTGCTGTGTGACGAGGTATGGTAGCTGTCTCCGCATATCGGGCCGATATGTCTGCATATAGATTAGGATAGGTATCAAGTAATCGACCAAGCTGATCGAGGTCATAAGACAGATTCGCAAAGTGACATGCTATGAAAGTTGTTCCTGGATTGTCGCGAACAATTTCTTCCAGAATACTTATCAAACCAGCATGACCTATAATATCATCCCTATTATCCAATCTCCATCTCCAGGCGGTCATTAACCCATCATTGGTTTCATCCATTGGCTCATACATCCATATCGGATCGGCAACATGAATGTTGATGGGTAATCCCAGTTCACCGGCACGTTTCCAGACAGGGGCCAGTCTCGGATCATTGGGATGGATCCCATGAGCTGTCATTGTCCCTGATCGTAGTCCCCATCCCTTGTCATGTAATTCACCGAAACCTTTTCCACCTATGGCATGACATCTTTCCATCTCTTTGATCACATTCTGAGTAAAATCAGGATCCTCTGGGTATCGAAGATCAAGACCACACCAAATATCAAATCGATCGGGATACTTCCCATAAACAGCCATCAGCGAATCCAATCTTTCACCAATACTATAGGTTAGTATAGCCGTACGTTCGATATTCAACCTATTTTTTGTCTCAATCCATTGATCTACTTCTTCAAGTGTTCTAGCATATGGATGCGAATGGATGTCGATTACTGGAAATGCAGCCCTTTCAATATGTGTGACAGGTACTTTATGAATGGCTACCGGTCGGTAATTACTCAATAGAATAGAGTCTGCCGGCGTTTGTGCATGCGAAGCCAATGTAACTGTGACAAAAAATATAGCCAACACTAAAAAACGCATAGCAGACCCTCCAGTTTAGTAATCTCTAATATTCCAATGTTATTTTGCCTTTTTCACCCTGTATATCGTGCCCATGGACTGTGATAACAATTTCATTTTTACCTGCATCAAATGTGCTTGATATAACTCGGAGTCGTGGATTATCACTTGAAATCCTGCGTGCAGCTCTGGTACTCTTGAATTTAACTTCCTGTGTACCATACATTTTGACTTCCAATGAAATGCGGTTTCTGGCTTGCTGCACTTCGTATACATTATAGGTACCATCATTCCATACCACATTGCTTGGCAGTGAATTTCCTTTGGTATATTTTAACGTATATTCTTTTTTATCAAGACGCGGCAGATAAATAAATCCATACCCTTCAGCCTCAAAATATCCGGAAATAGGCTGGTTATTTATTGTAGCAGATGAAACATGTTCCCCTGATTTTAGTGGGACCGTGATTACCATATTTCCCAACATATCACGCTCATAGACAAGATCAGGCATAGAAGTGTTGTTAATCTTGATTTCACCTACCCGATCTTCTGTTACCTTGGTGTAACGTCGATACAACCACTGCGAATAGAATTGTTCGGTGTTCTTTGCAACATAGTTCTCAGAATGACGCTGGACTTCAGCATAGAAATCGACCCATTCCCTGGTGATATCTGCTTGAAGGAAATCGTCCTGCGCCAATAGATTCGGAAAGTGAGTCTCGATGGTCTCAGTTGAATAGGTACCAATCGGTGTACGGGGCAAGGATGCATACTCGTACCATGGATTACCAAAGTTCTGACGGTCAACAACCAATACTCCATTGTCGAAACCACCGGAACCTTCACCTGGGGGATTCAATTCAGAGATGTATGCAAAGTTTGTATTTACATACTTAAGACCACGCGCAGCCATGATACTGCCTGTACTGTAATCGGAATCTGGATTCCAGTAATAACCATAGGCCGGTGGCACAAATACTTCTGGGAAACTATGCCCATCTTTACGAGATAATCCATATTGCGCCATGATGTTTTCAAAAACATCCAAATTCAATTCCATCAACTCTTTGGGTCTGGCCGAATTTTCATCTGTATTATAGTACTCAGCACGCGTACGGCGTCCATTTTCGTCCCAGAATTCATGACCCACACCGTGATAGCCAAACTCAAGGTAATCAGCGTTGTTCTTAACAAAGTCCATTATCTGAATCTGAAGTGGACCAATATTCGCTGAATTGTCCCATCTATCCTGCTGATAAGTCATGTGTGGGTAATTCCGAATCACACCAAGTCGATCAAATTCACTTAAGATGAACAGTCCTTGCATTCGGGTACCCGCCGCTTTTCCGATATCGACCAATGCCTGATAATCCTTTACGTCAATAATCCTTTTTACACCTGCTCTCCACGGACCGTTTTCATCACCTAATGAACTACCCTGAATCCACCCAAGGTCATCGATAGCAACCTGGAATGGTTTTTGAAACAATGCCCCTTGGTCATGAAGTCGCACTGGAGCATCACCTGATGGAATTTGTGCAAAAAGTGGCGCCCAACTGAGCACCAAAGTCAAAACAACGTATATAACGTGTTTTTTGAAGGTATTCATACTATTGTTTCCTGATTATTATTTGACCGGTTTCACCCTGAATGTCATGTCCCGACAGGGTTACTATTAATGCTCTTGATTCATGGTCATATTTTTGATGAATGATCTTGAATCCGGGATGTTCTGTTTTTGCTATATAACCTTCGTCCACTTTAAAGTGAACATCCTGAGTACCATACATTTTGATGGTAAACTTCAATTCATGGTCAGATTTATCCAAAGCATATACATTATACGTACCCTTGTTTTGGATTACATGAGTCATCGGTTGATCACTTATGGACCAACTCACATTGTATATTTTCTGATCAAGTCGTGGAAGGTAAATAAAACCAAACCCGGCTTCTTCTAAAATTGAAGGCACTGGTTTACCATCAATATGGACTTCAGAAAGATGTTGACCATCAGACAATGGCACCGATAAAACCATATTACCCAGCATATCGGTACTGTAAGCTTTCTGAGGCATACCTCTATTATCAATGCGTACAGATGTTGCCGAAGTCAACCCCACCTTCGTATGCTCTTGATATAACCACTGGGAGTATAATTGTTCCGTGTTCTTTGCCAAATAACGATATGGATATGCCTGAATCGATCTAAAGTATTCAATCCATCTATTATTCAATGCCTCTTGTAGAAAGTCGTCCTCTGCCAACCAGTTTGCCCAGTGACTTTCAATCAGGTCCACATCGTAAGCCTCTGCCCCTTCATGAGGGATATCCCCATAAGTATGCCAAAGGTTTCCATATCCTTCTCGATCCAGAACCAAAACACCATGGTCAAATCCACCGGAATATTGCGGAGGTGGATTTAATTCAGGTATGATGTAAAACTTGGTAGTGACATACTTTACACCCGCATCACTGAATAATTTACCCGTACTAAATGGTCCCGACGGATTCCAATGAAACCCTAAAGCACTGAATGATTCTGGAAATGAATGTCCATTTTCTTCAGAAATACCATACTGCCATAGTATGTTTCTGATCACATCCATATGCATCAACATCAAAGAATCGGGGCGTGGGGTTTTGTGCGTAAGACTATACCACTCAGAACGAGTTTTCACTCCATTTTCCCACCATTCATGACCCACACCTGTAACACCAAATTCAATATGAGATGCATTGTTCTTAACATAATCCATAATTTCTAACTGACGATTAGAAATATTATGGTGATTATCAAAGTTATGTCCTGCTTGAGTGGCATAAGGAAGCCGAGCAACCACATTCAATCGATCCATTTCAGCTAAAGCAAACAAAGACATGAATCGAATTCCAACAGCTTTTCCCACTTCCGCCATTGGGCGATAATCCCTAACATCGAAATCTCTTCGGATGCCGGCACGCCAGGGACCATCGGTGGCTTCAAGTGATCCGCCTTGCATATAACCGACCTGATTTACAGCTATTCCAAAAGCTCTTGGGAATATTATTCTGATATCAATATCAGAGGATGATTCATTGGATGAGACCGGATTGGGTGCACCGGTTGAGGTAGCATGGTTGGTAAACCATGGAACCATGACGAGTATTGCCATTAGGCAATACTTCGTCAGGTTTTTTTTCAAAACTAACATTACAACTTCTTATCTAATTCTGTGGACCGAATCTTGGTGCATTTTTCTCACCGATATAGAGACGGTACATTCTTCCAACCTGTCCGTTACCTGCATCTTGTGTCAGATACATTACAGAACCATGAATGTAAATCGTACCAATTCTCACATCGATTTTTCTAAATGGATTTCCTCGGTCTGTTTCATTTGGGAACTCTATGAAATCGCTGTCGTTTGCACGATCTGTACGCGCCATCATGATATAATCACGCACATAGGCCGATGCATAAACACTTCCGTTCTCATCAATATCCAGAGCCGATAACGGTGTGTTCTGAATAAAATGAGGTTCATTGGCACCCAATCCCGTAGGAGTAATAATGTATTTGGATACACGAGAACGCGTCAACTCTGTGACGTAGACATAGTTCTGGAACACTCTGAGTTTTTGTCCACGAGTTACCGTTGCGACCTCTGCAACTTGTGTACCATTGAATCTATGTATTCTTGTGTTCGATAACATGTATAAATTACCGTTGCTGTCGAAGTCAAAGTCGAGCACCCCGGCATGAGTAGCGAAGTTCGAGACCGCACCATCTGGACTAACTCTTCCAACCCCGGCGCCTGTTACAGCATATAAGTATCCATCAGAACCGAATTTTATTGGACCTGTAATGTCGAGTGATGCAAATGTCGTTCTTGTACTATCCATCCCATCCACTTTATAAACCACTTTATCAGCAGAAGATGCAATATACATATTACCATCAGCATCAATTGCGATTCCGGTTGGCTGGATTATGTTGTATCTGAATTCAACAAAGTCATCTAAATACCGAAATGTGGCCTCATTGCTCCAATGTTCAGATCCCCAGGTTGCAACCCGAACTTTCTGATTACCGTTATTATTTATTGGTACCCTGACTCTGATGTGAGTACTGGATAATTCCAGTATCTCAGCAGTTGCCGTACCAATATTTACCAGAATCTCTTCAGGATTCTCTTTGAACCCAGTTCCTTCAATCACCAATTCATCACCGGCAAAGCCCCGGTCTGGGGTGATTGAGGTAATTTGTGCGGCCTGACTACCAGTCGGGAATGGATCCGGATGATCATCACCATACGTTGGATGATTAGGTAGATCACATGATGTAATCCCAATCAGACTGACTGCAATCGCTGTGACTAAGGATTTAATTGTTTTATTTGATTTGAACATAATTGCCTCAAAAAAATGTGTAGTGTCGAATTTCACTATTAGAATCCGAACATCAGACTGAACATGTTTACATTATTGAATACATCCATCTGGACAAATGCATATTCAACTTTTAGTCGTACTCCGTTGGTTTCGAGGTTAACCCCTCCACCCATGGAAACACTTTCTATATCATAGTTGAACTTATAGCCCCCTCGTAGGAAGAACAGGTCTTTGAAACCATACTCTGCCCCAACATTTACTCTTTCACTGTAATCTCTGGAGTGAACAAAATCAGCCGCAAAGGTTAATTCATGATCATCACTCACATTGGCGAAATTAAGTAAGTTCATTGCCAAGCCGAGCCTGAAAGTCATTGGGAGGGGAAAGGTTTCAGCTCTGTAAGCCTCCTCGTTTGAGAAGTTCTTCAGCGACATACCAATACGGAGGTCGTGCCAGCCTATGTAATACAGCGTACCAAAATCTATAGCGAATAGATTCATTTTTGCTGTTACACTTTCCGGTGCCTCAAAACTGCCTACAGTTGTGCTTCCAAGTCGTTCGTGGAGGTATTTGACATTAAGTCCGACCCCAAATTCATTGGTAATTCTGTATGCATAAGACATACCAATTGAACTACTGGAGGGACTAAATTCACCCATTTCAATGTATCCGGCATCATTATCAGCCCGACGTGTACCGTGAAATACTCCCCAATCGATAGCCGTTACATTCACACCGTAGATTCCATATTTACCCATATTATGAGAAATGGCAGCTGAACTCAAATTGATATCAGCAATCCATGTCGTTCTGTGGGCAAAGAAATTGGTTCCGCTTGTGAATGCATATCCAGCTGGATTCCAGAAAAAGGATCCGGCATCATCCGATACTGCAACGGAAGCATATCCCATTCCGGCAGCACGTGCTCCCACAGGCATGTTTAGCCAAGACATCCCCGCCTGAGCTACTTTTGGCGTCTGGGCATATGTGTTAGAGGGAGCCATCGCAAACGCCATCACGAACATTAGCGCGGTGACGATATATTTTATTACTCTTTTTTCCATGATTTTGATACTACATCCGTTGGTTATTGATCAAAAATTTGTCAACGTACGATCACAAATTTTGTAATGGCATTTGGTAGCGGATTCAGATCGGCATCTTTTGCATCAGATACATGCAGTATATAGACACCACTTGCCGCTAACTGGTTGAACTCAGTTACCTGATCCCATGAGTTGTCAGCACTACCATTGGTGTGATTTATGGTTTTCACCAAATCACCCGTAGCAGTGAAGATTCTTAACAGAGCATATGGGGGCAGATTCACGAACAACAACTTGTTGGTTTCATCGGAGAAGTTGAAGTCCCCTGCAGATGCAAAGAATGGGTTAGGAACAACCCTGATATTTGCTGTTGAACCCTCTCCTGGTTGATAAGAGAATGCTGGTAAAGTACTTCTATTTGTATAAATTGAACTCTCCAGTTTACCTCTGATCAATCCGGCATTGTTTCTTGATCCATTATCGACCACAGAAACAGCATAGTAGTAAGGCTCACCACGAATTACAGACTCGTCTATATATTCAGTAACATTGGCTGGGACCGTTGCAATTTTTTCCCATCTTCTTCTTTCACCGTCTGGCCAAAGTTTACCATCAGATCGTTCTCTGATAATAGCCTCTAGCTCTTCGTCCGTGTCATTCATGAAAGATCCACGCTTACGATAGATATTGTAATGATCTATATCATCATACCTGGCATTCCAATCAGACCAACTGAGTACGATTCTGTTCGGCCCTTCAGCAATAGTTAGGTCAGGTGCAGGACGTGGATTGACTACGTTTAGCCCATTTCTCCATGCCCAGTTCGCTCTATCTAGAGTCTGGATCAAAGAATCACGACCGGTTGCGATCAGCGCATTCTTTTGTGCATCGTCAAATGTCGCCCCTGGTTCACCACGATACCAACTCAGCCATTCTTTACCTTTTTGCTCGGCAACTTGTCGTGGAAGTCCACCAGCTCCAAGAGCATAAACGATATTGATCGTGTCGCCCATAGCCAGATTGTATGGTCCAAAAGCTTTGAAGATCATACTACCGGGACGTTGTGACGGATCATTTGGAAATCCTGGTACATCATTTGCACGTTCTTTGGTACCAGAAGCAGCCCAGTCATACCACGTTGCAAATCCATCAAATCTTCTGTCCCAAACATTCTTGATGTTTGCATTCGTAAGAATTGAATTTGGCTGATTCACATTATGTGACTTGTTGGACGGCGATGTGTCTACATGTAACATGGTATATCCAGTGTAAGTAGACGATGTAAACTCAGCTGTTGGCAAAAATGATGTTCCAGGCATAATACCAACTGCATAGCGTGGATTACCAACGTTATTGAATGGTCTTCCACCAGATTCAAAAGCTGTTATATCTGGATGTTGTGCATCATATCCATAGGCTATGGTCATCTGACTACCTGGAACCAACGATGATTGCACCACTTCAAATGTACCGAAATCACCACGAGCCTCACTGTACCATCTTGACTGATTCATTCTGGTACCTGCGATGTTCGTAAAGGCATAAGCTATTACGAAATAGACATCCTCAATAGTCTGAGTTGGGTCAATTCCGAGGTCAATACCTGGCTCCTGATCCGAGTCAAAGGTCACAACATATTGGTTATGCTGGATGATATAATCGCTGTGGTATTGATTACTGAATGAATACGAACGTTTAGTGACTTCGATTCCCGGAGGTGATTTATATTTAAGTTCAACCATCATATCGGACGGAAGATCCGGATCGATGATTGCCTCAGATCTTCTTGAAACCACGGCCAAACTACCGTCCGATTTTTCAAGATAGGTGAATGGAGCCCTGACTCTGCGATACTCTTTCAAGCCGTAATCGGGTTCCCCGCGAAATCCAGAGTTTGATGGCCAGGTTTGATCACTTTTCAGAATATCTACCCCGTCGGCATTTTTATATCGCCCAAAGATATGTGCATTCCAATGGAATGCTATATTCCCGTAACTATTATAATCCTGTGGCCAGGTTCCGGTAAATGAAAACTCCGGCTGACTACTCGTATTATACATGTCCTGAGCGTCAATCGTGTATTCGAATCTACCGATGTTGTGCGTGCGTCTCTGTGCTTCAAGTGAATCAACAATGAACCAGCTGGCCAGAAAAACGAGCAGCGCAATTTTTAGTGTGTTGTTAGAATGATGGTTACCCATATTCTTCCTCTTTCGTGTCTAAGATGCTTGTTTGATATTGGTTAGATTTGCATGCGCAAACCGAAGGTGTAATTCCTTGGATTGATAAATTGATTCCAGGTATGATATCCCAGATCAATATGATCTTTGTCCCAGTCACCCCACTTGTCATTGCCTTTGCGATCACCCTGATACCACGGGAATCTCAGAGATTCACGATATCGAATCAGGTTTTGTGGATTCGGGAATCCACGATAATTCGTAAAGTTGGTAACCTGTGCATAGAATCCGAGAACCTGATTGCCGACTCGGAAATTCTTGGTCAACTGCATGTCAGTATTCCACCAATCAATCTGATCGACATATCTTCTTTGTCCAACCCGTGCATCTGGGTTAGTCAGATATTTACCTCCATCACTCCATGATTGGTTTACAACCAGTCTCCATCCACCGAGCAAGTAATTTTGTCCGAGTCTTGGACCAAAGTCAGGTGGTGTACTGAAAGTAAGGTTAGCTGATACAGAAGGTCGGGGTTCCTGACGTTGCTGGTTGATCGTCTCCCGTTGATCTCGAGCCAAAAGGGGATCCTCAAATACATATCTGAATCCAGTGAATCCTGTGCTTCGGGTACTATACTCCAATGCTACCCAACCCTGGAACCATCGGCCGGTAACTTTCTGCAATCTGACCTCAACCCCACGGATATCAGCATAGCTGTTATTTCGGAAGGTACGTACGTCATTATCAAGGTCCCACGAAACGATGTTCTGGAGACTAAGCTGATTTTGGACATCTTTATAATATCCGGAGAAAGAAACCAGATAATTGTCTCTGATGCCGACTTCAAAACCTGTTTCATATGAAATGGTTCGAGGCCATGCTGCTTCAAGGTTTGGAATAATCGCACCCCTTGTAAGTGGTCTAACAGTATAGAGCTGGTCAAGTACCGGTGGTTGGTAGAAGTGACCATAGTTGAAGAACACCTTACTGGTTGTGGTTATAGGATGCGAAACACCCACACGCGGACTCAAATACAATTTCGCAACACTTCCACCTGTCTGAAGATGTTTGAACGACATTTCACCATCTTCCCTGAATGAATTCAGTGTATAAGGAAGTTCATTGAATATAAATTCAGGATCCAAATTATATGCCTTGCTACCATAAGCCATGTAATCGGCTCGAAGACCAAAATTTGCGATCATTCCACCAAACTCAAGTTTGTTTTGAATGAAAGCAGACATGTTCAACGGTGTTGCATCGAAACGTGTCCAATATTGAGGACGTTCTTCATAACTATGAGTCGAAGCTTCGTTATTAATTTCACGACGCTCCTGATAGGAGGCGTATTCAATGTCAACTCCAGCTTTGAACTGATTAAAACGGTTCAACTGTGAGGTGAAATTAAATTTAGCACCCCATGTCCAATAGCTGGAATTATCTCTACCCCTACCACCGCCTGACATCATGAATTGGTTCAGAATATCATACGTTTCAGATATACGACCGATCTCACTTGATACATATCCGAAGGGTGCTTCATTGTACCAACGGTCACCGATACGCTTGATACCTGTGGTATCTCTTACACCCCTTGGCTCCTGACGGGTCTGATAGGATGTAAATTCTGTCGCCACCTCATAGTATGTACGTGAACTCAGTGCATGAGTATATTGAATACCGGTTCTCAAGTGACCAACTTCAACGGGGTTCAAAGCCGCATCATGCCACAGGTGTTCCCAGCTCAGTGAGTTCCTGGCGTAGGATGTACCTTGTCGAGTACCATCAATGATACCAACACTGGTTCCATATACCCCAGAACTTACACCCAATTTACTGAGATAACCCGCATTCAAGCTCAGTTTACGACCTTGTCCCAATTGAGTAGTGATTTTGGCGATCGTTGAAGATCCAATAGAATTGTTACGACTTAATGGATATACCAACTGAAGGTCTTCATATCTCTGCGCTATCATAAAGGATGTTTGTGGCAATATCGAAATTGGACCACTTAACGTTACATCAAATATGTAATCAGGTTTATTGGCATATTCACGGTTTCTGTGCTGCCATTTCCAGATTTCAAGTGCTTCCTGAGGTGTAACATCTGTCTCAGGATTACCATCTGATAAACGTTGCTTTGCAAACTCGTTCCATCCTATAAAAGTAAATGGATATTGACCAGAATTAACCATGTCTTGAGTGACACCGGTCATGGCATTCGCACCTGCATAAACCTGCCAGAATGGTCCTTCGATGCTATATGGACTTGGACCAAAATGTTTTTGCTGAGGTGGAGCAATCCTTACATCTGCTACGACCTCAAAACGATCTAGTCGACCTTCTTTTGTTACGACGTTGACCATACCAGAACGGATACCCCCGTGCTCTGCCGTAAATCCACCACTTATTACTTCAAGCTGGTTGATTGCAGTAAGGTTTAGGGTAGTGTTAGGCTGCTGGGTTCTCATATCCCTGGTAGATAAACCATCAATTACAATGTTGGTTTCGTTCAGGTTACCACCTCTGATCACTAATCCAGTTCCATCGGCACCGGCAGTGAGTGATATACCAGGGTAACTGGATAAGATCTCTTCAAGGTTGTTCACCGGGCTGTTTTCGATCTGCTGAGCAGTTACAAGTGTTCGACTTGAAGACACCTCCAACCGCACAACTTCTCTTTCGGCAGTCACGAACACCTCATCACCAAGAATGGCCTGTTCACCCAGTTCTGCATTAATTGTTGTGGTTTCATTCAACCTTACTACGACTCCCTGCACGGTTGTAGTGGCAAATCCGATCATAGAGACGACCAGATCATACGTGCCAGGCTGAACATTCAAGATGTAGTAATAACCCTCGATATCGGTAACGGTACCGATTGTCGTTCCAAGAATGACAACGTTTACTCCAACCATAGGTTCATTGGTACCTTGTTCGAGTACACGCCCGACAATTCTACCAGAGTTTTGCGAGAAAAGTTCGCCGGTCCCAACCAACAATAGCATCAGAACCAAAAAGACATTACTAATGACGAACTTGATTTTAGGATAGACTAGATCGCCCATATTAATCAAAATTTTAATTTTCAGAAGCATTAAAGAAAAAAACGAAACCATTCTATACCGAATAGAAGCGCTTTTTCATAGAATAGTAAAGAACGTTAATAAAAGCAACACAAAAATAAGAAAATGAAATAAATCGAAAGCAAATATGCGCAGTTATGATATTTCGTTTTCTAAGCATCGCTTTACACATCAGTCAAGAAAAAATGTCCAAACACTCCAACATTCCGGACAGCTGTCTGAACCGCATGATTGGATAGTGATACAACCTGGAGCAGGATACCTTAAAAGGTACTTGCTCCAGGAGATTCACTTTTTCAGTTAAGACACAGAACATATCCATCGGATTTACCGATAACCATCAATCACATCGACACGATATCATATCCATCAATTTAACATCAATACAGCAGAAAACTCCACAATTATTAGGAATCTTCCAGCGACAAAAACAATGCTGCCGCAATCGCTATAACCATGCCTGCAGTAGTAATCAAATTAGGAATTACCGCATAAATAATCAGCGATAAAATTACAGTTGTAACAGGTGCAACTGCATTTGTAAGCGGAGAAACTATCATTGCTTTACCATATCTGAAAGCATAAACTAAAAAGAGTGCACCTATTGCATTCAGAGATTGAATAAAGAAACTGTACCCATAGCCTTCAAATCCCCAATTAATATCGGCACTGAAATCGGTCATCAAAAGTGCCACTGGAGCTAATAACAAACCCGACAACATCATATAGAAGAAAATATTCTCCGCTTTCATTGAGTTATTGGCAACCTTGATGATATACGCCTGAGCTCCCCATGCAAAAAATACTATGGAGGCAGGCAGGACCCAGATCAGATTACTGGTGGTCCCATTACCCTCAGGAGATGTATAGGAAAGCAACGGTATAGCTACTAATGCAAGAAAAACACCGATCCATCCGAACTTGTTGGCTCTTTCTTTAAGCAGAAATAGAGACATAGCTATGGTAACGACCGGAGATAGTGAAATAAATGGGTACACCAGGTAAGCCGGACTTATGGCCAGCGTGTGAAAAAGGACTAATTGTCCACCTGCACCTAAAATTCCAACAGCAAGTCCATAGATAATCGATTTCTTGCGGAAGTCAAATTCCCATCCGATTAATCTCATCGCCACTAATGCGGGTGGAATCATAGTAATCGACCATACCACATATATCAGTGTCGCAGGAAAGCCGGCTTTTTCAGGTATCTCAATCAGTGCCCCCCAAATTCCCCAGAAGACCGTTGTTATAATTGCATAGACGAGCCAGAGTTTTGATTTCATAAGTGTCCAATCGATATAAAATGAAATATATTGCTTAATATCGAAACGTTTTACTGTTACGTTTCCTTTCGAAATACTACAAATATCAAATTTTATTTACAAGAAAAATTTTCGAAAGATGACGAAACGCAAAACAACAAGTACACTTAATGACAAAACCAATCTGGTCATGCTATCATAAGAGGTACATCCCGCTCTTCTAATCTCTTTCTCATGGTATCGGAAATGCCACTATCGGTAATGATCAGATTGATTTTATCCAATCCACAAATTCGACTTAAACCTCTTCTTCCAAATTTGGAAGAGTCCATGATCAGTATAGTTTCCTGTGCAGATTCGATCATCATTTTATTCAGGTGAGCTTCCAAAGCATTCGTTGTAGTTACACCAAAATCGGGGTCCAGTCCATCACCGGCCAAAAATAATTTACTGCAGTAATGCTCTTTGACCATACTTTCGGCGAACGGTCCTACCACAGCAGCAGATGTCGATCGAATCACACCACCCAACATGACCAATTGAACATCCGGTAATCGCATCAATTCTACAGCTACATTGATAGCTGATGATATGATGGTAAGATTTCGCTTGTTCTGGAGACTTCTGGCTAACTGAAGCATGGTGGTACCGGCATCCATGATAATTGTATCACCATCCAATACCAAACTAGCGGCAGCTTCACCTATACGGCGCTTTTCGTCCTCATACAGCTTCCCTTTTTCTTCGAAATGCCTGTCATGGACCAGATAATCATTTTGCATGGCACCACCGTGGGTTCTGATCAAAAGATTTCGCCTTTCGAGATACTGTAAATCCTTTCGAATGGTAACTTCCGAGGCTTTTAACAACGAACTCAACTCGGTAACCGAAACCTGACCATTTTCCTTGAGCAATTTCAAAACCTTGTTTCTACGCTCAGCAACACTGTAACCTGCCATGATAAAAAGTATAATTAGTTGTCTTGGTTATGTTTTCATCTGTTTGCATCATCACTGTCACAAAATAGGGATAGCGCTGTTGCAGTATAATTTCGAAAATTAAAGTATAATAAATGAAACTTGCTACTCAACTTTCATTTTAATTTGAAATCCTTAGGGTTAATTAACGCACAACACAATTACTGTTGTCCAAAAACATACACATGCTTTCATTTTCTTTCTATTATTATTTTTTTATTGTCAAATTGTTGCTGTTTGTGTTTCGTTTTATTAACATAGGGACAGAAACTGATAGAAAAACCGATTATGGCTAACGAAAACCTAAAGAATCCCCATTCTGCGACAGATAATTCAGGGTCAGGTCGAACTGAGAGCGATTTGATTGTTGTGGGGGAACTGAATATGGACCTGATTTTGGATCAGGTTAACAATCTACCGAGTCTCGAAAAAGAGATCGTTTGCGAAAAAATGAACCTTACTATAGGAAGTTCATCGGCGATTATGGCTTTGAATGCAGCAGCACTTGGACTGAAAATCAAGTTTGTTGGAAAAGTGGGTAACGATGATTTTGGACAAACATGCCTGAACGCCTTGAAATCAAGAGGCATAGACACCCAAAACGTCTTGATCTCAGATTCAGATAATACTGGATTGACCTGTATTTACACTCAGGGACGAAAAAGAGGGATGATCACTTATCCCGGATCTATGGAGTCATTTACCTTTGATGAGATTCCTGATTCTATTTTCACTTCGGCCAGACATTTGCACCTGTCATCATATTATCTGCAAAAAGGACTGAAACCTGACGTTCCAAAACTTTTCAAAAAAGCTCAGGAACATGGCATGACCACTTCATTCGATACTAATTTTGATCCAGATGAGGCCTGGGGTAGTGAAGTACTTGATGCCCTGGATCATGTCGACATTTTTTTTCCGAATGACCAAGAGGCTATGAACATAGCTGGTTCTGACAATATTGAAGATGCAATGGCCATTTTAACCAAGCATTGCAATATGGTCATCGTTACTTGTGGCTCCAAGGGGGTTACCGGTCAGTGCGGTGATGTAGTATTTCATGCAAAAGGACTCCGAATAGATATTAAAGACGCAGTCGGGGCTGGCGATACTTTTAACTCAGGTTTCCTGTCTGAATATCTGAAAGGTAGCGACATTGAATCATGCGTAAAGGCAGGTATCCATTCCAGTGCATTTTCAACAACATTTACTGGTGGAATTGAAGCATTCAACCATATAGAAAAATTTGCCGATTTCTGCAAAAACCATCCGGTTGAGTTCTCACAGGTAGTAATGGACCAAACACCAGATTAACATTATTAAAGCTTATTCAATATGAAGAATTTTCCGATCGGCAAGTATCGTAGACTGACCAGGCTGGCCAATGACAAAGGCCAGTTCTCGATGCTTGCTATCGATCAGCGTAAATCCCTACGTGAGATGATTTCAACAGCATTAGGTACACAACCCGATTCTGTAACACCAGAGGATTTGTCGCTCGTAAAAAGAATCGTTACCCGAGAATTAAGTGGCTATGCATCGGCACTTTTAACAGACCCAATTTATGGTTATGAGTCGACTATTGATGTAATACCCAGAGACACCGGTGTAATGTTATCAATCGAGGTGACCGGATACAACACGGTCAACTCATTCGAAAGACATTCTCGATTGATCGAAGGATTCGGTGTTCAAAAGGCAGCAAATTTAGGTGCTGATGCCATCAAACTGTTGATTTGGTATCATAAAGAAGCAACTCGCGCCACCATCGAACACCAAAACGGCATAGTAAAACGGGTCGCTGAAGAATGTAATAAATATGAAGTCCCCCTGATTCTCGAAGTTGTAAACTATCCAAAACCAGGTGTTGACCTCAAAGGTGTCGATTATGCCCGAGAAAAAGCAGAGCGCGTAATCGATGCAGCAAAAACTTTCTCTGCCGATGAATTCGGTGTCGATGTACTTAAACTGGAATTTCCTGGTAATCTGAAGATGACCAAAGAATTTCAGGACAGATCGTTTTCTGCAAATCAGGTCGCCTATTCATTAGACGAAGTTAAATCCTTCAACAAAGCCGTGAATGAAGCATCGGAAGTACCATGGGTAATTCTGAGTGCCGGTGTTGATCCAGAAGAATTTATCGAGAATATCAAAATCAGTAACGAAGCCGGTGCCAGCGGATTCCTTTGTGGAAGGGCTGTATGGAAGAACATCGTGAACCATTTCCCTGATTCCGAGAATATGACCCGATTCATCACCGAAGATGCCGTTGATTATTTCAAAAACATATTGCAGTCAAACTCTGATGCAATTCCATGGTATTCCCATAGACGATTTTCCTGATCCATTTTCATAATAAAGACAAGTTTACAGACTCATGTCACCACTGAACAACATTGATACAACCCATTCGGATGTGAAAACATATCTGAAACGCTATGAATCTAAAGTTCATCAGCTGGCATTAATGATCAATAACCCAAATCCTGAGCTTGGTACGGAACATACTCCTGCAGAAATTGCACAACAACCTCTGTTGTGGAGAAAAACCGTTAAATCGTTCAAAGAAAAAGCGACCGATCTAAAGATCTTCCTCCGGAAAACGGGTTTATTCAATGAGATTGATCGTCCACACATCATCCTCACAGGTGCTGGTACATCAGACTATGTAGGACTTTCACTAGCCGATTTATTTCGAACTACATTCAAGACTCCCAGTAATAACTGGGCTACAACAAGAATAACGGCGAGTCCTGAAGATTACCTATCCCATCACCATAAATATCTGATCGTACATTTCGCCCGTTCAGGTAACAGTCCGGAAAGCCGGGCCGTACTTGAATTAGCTTTAAAAAATTACGTAGAAAACACCTTCCATATTGTGATTACCTGTAATCCTGAGGGTGAACTGGCCAAAACTGCATTATTGAACCCCGATAAGGTATATTTGATCTTGTTACCAGAAGAAAGTAATGACAAAGGCCTCGCTATGACCAGCTCATTCAGCACAATGGTAACAGCCGGTCAATGTCTGGCTAATCTCGATAATATCGATAACTTCGAGTGTCTTATCGAAAATGTAGCCGAATCAGCCGAATATTTTATAGATGAGTACGCAGACAGTATCTATAACCTTGCAGATCCATCCGTAAACCGTGCATTCTATCTCGGAAACAAAGACCTGTTGGGAGCTGCCAATGAATCGGCACTCAAGGTGCAGGAACTTACTGTCGGACATCTCATTGCTAAAGCTGAAGATACCCTGACTTTCAGACACGGACCCATTTCGGCTGTCGATGCCAATACCCTGGTTTGTTTCTTCCTGTCTGAGGACCCATTCACATTCCGATATGAGTTGGATGTTGTCGAACAATATTACCTGGCTTTCGAAGAAATCGGAGCTAAATCGGTAATTGTGGGTTCCGGCAATCTGATGGATTCATACTCCCTCCCAATTCATAAATTTACTTATGACCCGGAGGGTAAATGGAAAATTCCATATCACTATCAGGTAAATATCGCCGTCCTTTTTGGTCAGATCTTCGGACTTTTCGCCTCTAATAGAAGAAACATCAATATTGATAATCCGGCCAAGCAAAATGGCCTGTACAGTCGCATTGTTCAAGGTGTTCGGGTATACCAACGTTAAATAGCAAACGTCTGTCATGCCCCGACAGACCAAGCACATCTAAAATTCAACATGTCAAAGGTAAATGCAGTGGACAACTGTAGGGCAGAGGGTATATCCCGGAAAGCTGATGAACAATCCCTTCCTGTAATATCTTATCTGTTAAAGACCATACGTAGTGATTTCAGGAACAAAGTTGCATTATTGGCAGTCTGTCCAAATTCTGAAGCCGTTACGCGTGCGGCACTATTAGCTGGGAAAGAAGCAAATGCGCCGGTTTTGTTTGCTGCCACACTCAATCAGGTAGATACAGACGGAGGCTACACCGGTTGGACTCCATCCGATTTAGTCAAATTCTCAAATGATTTCGCAAAAAAGAACAATATTGACACTCCGATCCTTGCTTGTCTTGACCATGGTGGACCCTGGCTGAAAGATAAACACGCCAAGTTAGGGCTATCCCTGTCTGAGACCATGGACGAAGTCAAGAAATCACTGGAAGCGTGTCTGAGCGCGGGTTATGCGTTACTTCATATTGATCCAACTGTCGACAGAAGTATATCAACCGACGATCCGATCCCTATCGATATTGTTATTGATCGCACCATTGAGCTTATTGCCCATGCCGAAGAATTTCGCCACAAGCATAATCTTCCAAAAATGGATTATGAAGTCGGTACAGAAGAGGTCCATGGCGGACTTGCAAATCTTTCCAGCTTTGAGTACTTCCTTGAACGACTTGACAATGAACTCAGAAAACTGAATCTATCTGACAGCTGGCCATGTTTTGTAGTAGGGAAAGTCGGAACAGATCTACATACAACGTATTTTGAGCCACAAATGGCGCGGGACCTCACTGAACGGACACTCAAATACAATGCTATGGTCAAAGGTCATTACAGTGATTATGTTGATAATCCAGAAGACTATCCATTAAGTGGCATGGGTGGTGCAAATGTGGGACCCGAATTCACTGAAGAAGAGTATTTTGCACTTCAGGATCTAATCAAACTGGAGAAAAAAATCGGGTTGGACTCACAATTGACCGAAGCATTGGAACGAGCTGTCAAAGAGAGCAATAGATGGCAAAAATGGCTATTCCCGAATGAAATAGGCACAGATTTATTGAATCTCTCAGAAGAAAGACGAGCTTGGATCGTCAGGACTTGCTGCCGTTATATTTGGACAGCACCTGAGGTAATCGAAGCCAGAAAAACGTTGTACAACAACCTGGCTCCTTATCGTGATGCTGATGCTTTTGTAATAAGCCGAATCAAGACGGCCATCATGAAATATTACCACGCATTCAATTTGATTAATTTCAATGACAGAGTACTGAACCTGTCATAATCGACCTCCACAGGTGTAGGTGTGATTTGTACCGACTGACCTCCAAAGGTGTTGGTGCGAATTGTACCTGCACCTGTATTTTATCTGGCACCAACTACAGGACTCAGCAAAGGAGCTATAACCAAAAAAGCCAGAATCAGAAGAAACAAATAGAATCCAACACGTCCCATACTACTCATTTTGTCCAACAAACGTGTTCGGACCATACTGATGATCCAGTTCCAGTGAAATATTATATGAACTACCATCAGTACGACAAACCCAACGGCCAACCAAAAGTGTAAATCACCCCATTCGTGGCGGGTAAGCCCCCAAACCATCGACTTTCCTGATCCATGGGGCAACACCAAAAACAACACCAGACCGGTCATAATAAGACCTAAAAAAGCGAACAATGAAGCCAAATCTATCACAAAGTTTGCATCCGTTTTTTTCATAAACTTACCTCGTCAATGAGTTAAAAATCTAACATACCAACTGATTCGTTAGACGATTCACATCAACTGCGGTTGTACTTCTATTTCGATATTTTCAAAATTTATCGACCAATTGCCATTTAATGCCGACTTGCTTCGTAATTGTGTACTAACTGGTTGAAATTTAATAAACTATCTATGTACCAATCGTTCAATTAATTACAAAGGAGTACCTCATGATAGACTTCAAAAACCTTACAATAACCGAACGGATGGTTGAAACCCGTCACTACTGGATTGAACTACTTAGAATCATGTTGGGTGCTCTCCTCCTATTCCGTGGTATATGGTTTGCTATGAATGTAGGTGACATATATACGAAAGTCGATGAGATTTTCTTCGTATCTGGATTTGTTACATCTCATTATGTGATCACTGTACATATAGTTGGAGGCATTCTGATTATTATTGGGTTGCTAACCCGACTTGCGATTCTGTTTCAGATTCCGATTTTTATTGGTGCCATATTCTTTCTTTCAGGAAAGGATGTTCTTTTTGGACTCGACACCAACATGGAATTTGCGATACAGACCCTTGGACTTTTAATCGTATTCTTCTTCTATGGTGCGGGTAAATGGTCAGTCGACCATTTACTTATGCGCAAGAGCGAATAGGTCAGAGATCTTGAGACGGGCAAATCAAGTATACTACTGCCTTTTAATGAAAATCAATTCATATGGCTAAACGCTGGTGATCTAAGGCAAGTAAGGTATACTGTAGCCATCCAACCGGAAAGAATTATTTCTTAGCAGGTGGTAGTCTATGCTGTTAAATCAAACACCACCCAGCAACTGAGATATTTCATATTGTCGTATACATATCATGTGAATATATTGTCCATACACATTCTTGTACTTCAATTTATATTCTATGTCGTCATTCAAAGCTATTCTTTTCATAACCATATCAACCTGTTTATTTAGCATTTCAGCCAATGCTCAACACGCGCAGATTCTGACACAACGACAACAAGCTGAGGTAGTTAACACATGGCTTGAACATAGATTTGAAACCATAATCCCTCAACTTATGCGCCGTGAGGGTATAGATATGTGGGTACTGGTTGCACGTGAATACAACGAAGATCCAGTATTGCTAACCATGCTTCCAGCAACATGGCATGTGGCACGACGACGTACCATACTTGTCTTCTTTGATAAGGGACCGAATACACCGATTGAACGAATTGCCGTTGCCAGATACAACATCGGAACTTTTTTCACATCAGCTTGGAATCCAGATGAACAACCTGATCAATGGAAAAGACTCGCAGAAATAATAACTGAAAGGGCTCCGAACAAAATTGCCCTCAATTATTCCACAACATTTGGTTTAGCTGATGGTATTGCATACACCGATTACACTGAATTGATGCATGCACTTCCACCCTCCGTAAGAACCAAAATCGTATCTGCTGAAAATCTGGCTGTCGGTTGGCTCGAAACCAGAACACCAGATGAAATGGCAGTATATCGCCACATAAATAGAATTGCCCATCAAATTGTAGAAGACGGACTCTCCGAACAAGTAATAACGCCAGGAATCACTACGACCTCCGATGTGCAATGGTGGTACAGAGAGCGAATCAAAGAACTAAAACTCGATGAGTGGTTCCATCCATCAGTTTCGATTCAACGGCAATTTGATGCCGAACATACAGGCGATTTTTCAGGTCCTGCCGCAAGTGATGTCATACAACCCGGCGACCTCTTGCACATGGATTTCGGAATAACATATTTACGACTAAATACAGACACACAGCGCATGGCTTACGTTCTGAGACCTGGTGAAACTGAAATCCCGCGTGGACTCCGTGATGCATTGAAAATTGGAAACCGTTTGCAAGATATACTCACTAACGAATTCAAAACCGGCAGGACAGGCAACGACATCCTTCTCGCGGCATTGGCAAAAGCCAAATCAGAGGGTATAAAAGCAACTATTTATACACATCCAATCGGTTTTCACGGACACGCAGCCGGACCAACCATCGGACTTTGGGACCAACAGGGAGGTGTCCCAGGACAAGGAGATTACCCACTTTACCCTAATACCGCTCACTCAATCGAACTCAACGCTGAAGTATTTATACCTGAATGGAATAAAACCGTACGCATTATGCTCGAGGAAGATGCCATGTTTGACGGTGAAAAAGTATGGTACATCGACGGAAGAATGACCGAACTCCTAACAATCCCGCGCATTAAATAATTTATTCCCAATATCCCACAAATAAGTACGTTAAATCACAATGTTTCGTGACATCACGAACTTAATACCTTTTTATTCACGAATTCTGAAGCATGCGTTTATTTAAATATTTTACTTTGTTTCTGTCCATAATTACTCTCGCATCATGTGCAACAACAACCAATTTGGTATTCAACGGTGCTACTCCTACAGCCGGTGAATATGAACTTTCTCAAATCGACTTCGACGGACTACAGGTCCGGGTTCCATACACTTTGCAAAACGAACAAACGTCTGATGTTGCCATCACCTCAGCATTCTGGAATCTGGTCATAGCAGGCGATACATTGATGTCAAAAGAGATCTCAGGTCTGCCAACCATTGTTGGAAGCGAATCAATAAATGATCACATTGAAATTCCTATTGATTATCAAATCATCCTAAATAGATTCGGTTCATTCGGACAAATCACACTTATTCCCGCAACTGTCAATGCCTCATTTGAAGTTGTACCGGCTTCACGTCCGGAGCTTACACAAGTTACAAAGTCGCTGGTAAAAGAGATCGAGATACCCGCACTCCAAAAACCACAAGTTTACATAGACACCCTAATCTTACAATCATTCAACCTTGCAGTTGCAGAACTGGAAGTAAGACTTCGAATTGTGAACCCGAACCCTGTACCCATTTCTGTCAGCGAAACACAATTTCAGGTTACCGTAGACGGAACCCGCTGGCATACTCAGACCATCAACCAAAGATTCGAAGTGCCAGTACGATCTGATATCGTAATTAACGCCCCCTTTAGCATGCGTCCACGCGATTTTAATACGGATGTCTACCGAAAACTGAATATGTCTCAAGAATTTGAGTACAATGTCCAGGGATCCGTCAATACATCCGTACATTTGGATGGATTCATCTCGCCACAAATGCTTAACTTTGAATTAAAACGTGTACAGCAATTTGAACGACTGAGCAATTGATATGATATACCAGTTTCTTGATAAGACTCCCAAATTCAATGATTCCAATTTTATTGCACCAAGCGCCGACATCATCGGTGATGTAGTTTTGGGCGAAGAATCCAGCGTATGGTTCAATACAACAATTCGCGGTGATGTACATTTCATAGAAATCGGAAACAAAAGTAATGTGCAGGACAACTGCTGCATTCATGTCACAAACCGCACACATCCTACGGTTATCGGTAATGAAGTAACCATAGGTCATGGTGCCGTTATTCACGGATGCACCATTCGTGACCGCGTGTTAGTAGGTATGAAAGCCGTCATTTTAGACGGAGCAACTATTGAAGAAGATGTGATTATAGCAGCAGGCAGTCTGGTCCCCCCCGGAAAGACGATGCCTTCTGGTCATCTTTGCATGGGATCACCATGTAAACCCGTTCGAAAACTTACCGATGATGAGGTGGCCTCAATCAGACAATACTCTCAAAATTACATAACATATAGCCGTGTCTATCTGCAAAAAGATAAACACGATACTAACCCGTTCTATACACGCTGACCACAAATAACATCTCCGATCAGCTAGGACCGATTAAGCTCAACTTTGATATTTCTACATCAATAATGAATCATTTTGGCTTACACAGGCTGATGTAAACCATATCATCTACCAGGCATTAACACTACTTTTTCAGAACCCAGGAATCCGGATCAATCGAAATCTCCGGATTTCCCTTTATCCCAATAGTTGCCTTGTTGTTTGAAAAATTTAACCGCGTTCGATTACTTCCGATTATCACTTCTATTGGCATGTTGAACGGCAAGGCATCCGGAGTGATCCATTCAAAGAGCAATCTGTTCCCATCTCTGGTCATTTTCAGTTCAGGTAGATGAGGTTGATACATATACACTTCAAACAACCACTTCAGGGATTGTCCATGGAGTCGCTCAGCCATGAATCGAAACTCTTCCGTTGTTGCATATCGTTGAGCTGATCCGTCGGTCCAGGACTCCATCTCCGGAGTCGGATACGCAAATCGCCTCAACAAAGTAAAAAAGACTTCATCACCAAGTAAAAAGCGCATCGAATGAAGAACAGACGCCCCTTTGTAATACACATCACGACCTTGGTACATCTCACCGGCCGTTCTGGATTCCCTTGGTGCCATAGGAGCTCTATTATCGATCATCCTTCTAAAATGCCTCATGATATCCAGATAAGCCTGCTTGCCTCGGCGATGCTCAGTATACAACGCCTGCATGTATGTGCCAAACCCTTCGTGGATCCAAAAATCCTTCCAATCGGCTACTGAGACCAAATTACCCCACCACTCATGAGCCAATTCATGCTGCATGAGATCATCATAATCGGAATGCTGTCCAAACAACGCCCCATCACGGAATCCGGCTCCGTAAGCAATGATAGTAGAGTGCTCCATTCCAAGATAGGGTGTATGTACAATACCATATTTTTCAGAACGAAACGGAAATGGACCAATAATTTCCTCCAGAAACCGCATCTGTTCGATAAATTGAGGAAATAGATTTTTACCCCGCTCCACATCTTCCGGTAACACCCAGAATATGGTCTCGACTTCCTCGCCAGTTACACTGGTGTATGTGTCTGATATTACTTCATATGGAGCGATATTAACAGAAACATTATACGGATTTACCGGAACACTCATGAACCAACTCCAGGTAGTAGTCTTATCGGTCTCCTTTACACCTCGCAACCTACCATTACTGGCAGCTACCAGTCCGGCAGGCACGGTAATGTTGACCGCCACTGAATCAGGTCTGTCTGATGGATGATCTTTTACCGGCCACCATATATCTGCTCCCTGGGTCTGACAAGAGACGCTGATCCATGGCTCCCCGGTGGATGTCTGGCTCCAGGTGAATCCACCACTCCACGGTGGATTTGCCGCTACACGAGGTATACCACTATAGCGAATGGTCCGCTCTAACCGATCACCCGGCTGATAAACCCTCTCCAATTGGATCCATATCCGTCCACCACGACGCTCCGTCTGCGCCCGGCTTCCGATGTGATCATAGGTGCCATGAACTATAAAAACCGTATCCAGATCCAATACCAACCACTCCATTGGATGTACCACATCAGCAACTACTCTCAGTGTGCCATCTAAAGATCGTTCAACGGGGTCAATAGATACATCAAGATCATAAAAAGTTACCCTATATGCAGCTTGCTCCGGCAAAAGCAGTCCTCCAGAATCCATCGGATTCGTATTAAACTGTTGAGCAATTGCCACGTGAACAAAACTCAATAAAACCAAAATCACACATATATATCTCACGACGCCTCCATTATTATAATATTCCGGATAATCTTTTTAATCCCTCTTCGAGCAGGTCCATTTTGGGTCCGTACGAAATCCTGGCAAATCCATCACACTGTGAGCCGAAAGCTGATCCCGGCGTTGTAGTGACCAAATGATTCACCATCACGTTCATTACCCAGTCTTCATCACTCCCACCATTCAAATCAGATTCTGTCAACTTCATAACCCAATAAAAAGCACCTTCACCTCCAAATAATTCACGTTTGTCAGAAAGGTACCGATGGACCATATCCCTCTTCGATCGGTAAAGTCTATTCTGATACTCCAGCCAGTCTCTTTCCTCTTGTGTCCCACGGATGGCATCAAATGTGTATTGAGTGAGCGCCGAAACACAGGTGCACACATACTGATGTGCTGCTATATATGGCTTAACGATAACATCGGGTAATACTACCCAACCCAGCCTCCAACCTGTCATATGATGGCTTTTACTCGCTCCACGTAACAAAACAATGTAGGGATACTCAGAAAGATAGTCCCCCATACTCGCCGATTCAGTATAACTCATTCCAAAATACACTTCATCTGAGATAATCCATAAGGGACCTTCCTTCCGATTTGCGGCAAAATCCACAAGTTTTTTAAGTTCAGATGCATGAGCAACCGATCCGGTAGGGTTTGATGGATGCCCTAATAACACAGCAGAAGTCTTTGGAGTCACAGCCTCAATCACTTTTTCAGCCGAAAATCTGAAATTATCCTCTTGGGTCAAGGAATAATACCTGGCAGTACACCGATTAAGCGCACTCAGTGCCGGATATGTCAAAAATCCGGGATTAGGTAACAAAATCTCCGCCGACTCATCCAAAATCGTATAAAATAACGAATACAATCCCTCCTGAACACCTGATGTGAGGCAAATATTGGTAGCAGTTACACCCATGGATGCATACTCAGATGCCAGCTTTTCACGTAGGGACACGATTCCGGCATTGAGCGTGTATCCCAGGTTCTGATCCATTGCAACCCGTGCAGCAGCTTCACGAATGAATTCAGGAGTATCCTCCCCTGGCTGACCCAATCCGAGATTGATGGCATCTTTCGGGGCCTTCTCAAATATCTGCCTAAGTTTACTTTGTTTGAGATTTGGATTTAATGGAAAGTATGGTGAATTCATATCCTGTGATGATACTTGATTTAAAATATTTACTGATGTTGGTTACAGCCCAATACCACGCCTGTAAAGGCATTATACCGATACTGTAAACAAATCACTATTCAGTACCGAACTCCTTCGAATCCAGCACAGAACAAAATTGAATTTAATGGATTCCCGTTCATAAATAAAAACGACAATTCATTAAATGATGTATAAGTAAGTTTTTTTCATCCCCTATTGCATTCGGGTCCGCTTGATATTAACTTTGTATTTCAAAGTACTTTTACCCACAAATAACAAAACCTATGAAAACCAACCAAAACATCGCAACTATTCTTATAAAATCAACCGGTATTTCAGTATCCCTGCTTCTGATACCTTTCACGGCATCCTTCTATGTTGACGGGTTCAACTGGACGGTATCAGACTTTGTATTCGCTTTCTTGATGTTCTTCATAACTATAACGTCATACAACATGATAACACGTAGTACTAAATCCAACATTTTCAAATTCGCTGTTGGATTCTCTCTGTTCAGTGGATTCTTTTTGGTCTGGGTGAATTTAGCTGTTGGTATTATCGGATCGGAAGACAATCCAATAAATATGGCGTATTTCATCGTAATTTTAATAGGCCTGGTGGGTGCCAACCTGGTAAAACTAAAAGCGGACGGTATGAAAAAAGTCATGGGCGTTATGGCCGCATCCATCATAGTCATAACATTCGTAGCTTTGCTAACGGGAGCACAAAATTTACCGCATAGTTCTGTCACACATATACTTGCTGTAAATGCTGTATTAGCATTCTTTTTTATCCAGAGCGCCTTTTTATTCCATTATGCAGCAATGAGGCAGAATCAAATTATGATGGGAGAAAACCCTTCTTAACCAGTAATTCAGCATTTAGGATCGCTCCACCAGCTGCACCACGAACCGTATTGTGTCCAAGAGCAACAAATGACACATCAAATACTTTGGCAGCACGAACTCTACCAACACTTACCTGCATCCCATTCTCGTTGTACGCATTCTTTCTTGGCTGGGGATACCTGTCATCTTCGTAAACTTTGAGCGGTATCGCTGGAGCGAACGGGAGATCAAGTCCTTTTAAGGGACTCTCCCAGCTCCTAAGTGTTTCTTTAACTTCGTCGATCGATGCAGGTTTGTTCTCAAATGCAACAGTAACCGCAAGCATATGTCCCTCAATCGTCGGGACCCTCGTCGCCGTAGCTTCAACAGGGAAACTTGCAAAATCCAACGTGTTATCGGGCAGTAGATCCGCAAGAAGTTTGAGTGGTTCTTCAGCAATCTTGGGTTCCTCACCACCAATAAATGGAACCACATTACCCAATATGTCCAGACTTGCAACACCAGGATAACCTGCACCCGACACCGATTGTAATGATGTCAAAACTACCGCTTTGATACCGTACTTATTATAGAGCGGTCGTAATGCCATGACAAGAGGGACCACAACACAATTCGGGTTGGTAACTATAAATCCCTTGCCTTTTGGATCAAATGTTTGATTCCTAATCAGCTCTATATGATCCGGATTCACCTCTGGAACCAAAAGTGGCACATCGTTATGCGTTCTGAAATTCTTCGCATTAGAGATTACAGGTATACCTGCTTCGGCAAAAGCAGTCTCAACTTCCGTAGCAACGGAGGAATCCAATCCTGAAAAAACCAGGTCAACATCGGGCATACTTTGAGGGTCGCAGGGTTGAACGATCATCCCGGCGACATCAGCTGGTAACTCAACCGATTCGATCCAATTTGCGGCTTCTACATACTTTTTACCTGTAGAACGTTCCGAAGCACCCAATGCAGTGATTTTAAACCAGGGATGTCCCTGAAGTAAGGTTATAAATTTTTGTCCGACTGCACCTGTGGCCCCGAGTATCCCAACGTTGTAAGTTTTCATGAACTGCGAATAATTTTTTAATAAATGCTTTATACCCTAACAAAAGCAAGCCCAAATATACGCAAATCATCTCCCATCTTTAAATAGAACCCTAAATTTTCGTATATTCATTGCCATTTGGGATGTAAATGCCACAGACACAACGAACCAGACTTTATTAATCATGTCAGACTTGAAAAGCCTCGATAAGATCGTTTCCTTAGCTAAGCAACGCGGATTCATATTTCAATCATCTGAAATCTACGGTGGACTATCCGCAGTTTACGATTATGCCCCGCTTGGAGTTGAACTGAAACGTAACATTAACAAGGCGTGGTGGACTGAAATGACCCAACGGCATGATAACATCGTTGGAATCGATGCAGCTATTCTCATGCATCCAAAAGTGTGGAAAGCCAGTGGTCACGTAGATGGTTTCAATGATCCCATGATCGATGACAAGCAGTCAAAAATGCGTTACAGAGCCGATCATATAATTGAAGGCCATATTGCAAAACTGATCGAAAAAGGCAAAACCGAGCACGCCGACAAAGTACAACACCTACTCGATACGGCTGGCACCCGTAAAAGTATGACCGAAGATTTGTATGATATAATCATGGACGAAGAAATCCGTTCACCCGACTCCGGAGCATTCGACTGGACCGAAGTCCGCCAATTCAACTTGATGTTCAAAACCCAGTTCGGAGCAACATCCACCGGTGAGGACTCAACCGTCTATTTGCGGCCCGAAACCGCGCAGGGTATATTCGTAAACTTTCTGAATGTAGTAAATTCATCCAGACAACAAATCCCATTCGGTATAGCCCAGATCGGCAAAGCGTTCAGAAACGAGGTCGTGGCACGCCAATTCGTTTTCAGAATGCGGGAATTCGAACAAATGGAAATGCAATATTTTGTTCGGCCCGGTACGGATGTCGACTCCTATGAAGCTTGGAGACAGAAACGCATGGACTGGCATAAGAGCATCGGAATCCGTGAAAAAAAACTTCGGTTTTTGCCACATCCACAGGACAAACTGGCACATTATGCTAAAGCTGCCGAAGATATCCAGTATCAATTCCCGATTGGTTGGCAAGAAGTGGAAGGTATCCATAACCGCACCGATTTCGACCTGAGTCAGCATCAGGAATTCTCAGGGAAGAAAATGGAGTATTTTGACGCAATCAATCAAGAAAGATATATTCCGTACGTGATCGAGACATCCATCGGACTAGACCGTTGTACTTTGATGGTGCTTTGCGACGCATACCGCGAGGAAACTGTTGCCGGCGAAAAAGAAGGAACCCAGGAAACACGTGTCGTTCTGAAAATGCATCCTAAACTGGCACCCATCACCGCTGGAATTTTCCCTCTGATCAAAAAACCGGAACTGATGGAGGTAGCCGAAAGAATTAAATCTGATCTGTCTGAAGACTATAAAGTTCTACTTGATGAAAAGGGATCCATTGGCAAAAGATACCGAAGGTTGGATGAGGCTGGAACTCCGTTCTGTATTACTGTAGACTTCGATGGACTTGAAGATCACACTGTTACAATTCGCGACAGGGATACCATGAAGCAGGAAAGAATCAGCTGGGATAACATCGCGTCGGTTCTAAAGAGCCGCATAAAAACATGGACACCAGCAGAATAACCATTTTTTAGGTTCGTAAAATACTGAGTTAACACGAGTTATAAGCGAAAAAATTAAATTCCTTTAATTTACTTGACTTTCGACAGAAATGTCATAAAATTAAGTCACATAGTGTCTGCTGTACTACGGTTTAATTCTTGTTTATTAATAATGTTACTTTTGAGGTATGAATCGCTTAGATAGCGGTTGGTATAGATAAATATAGACATAGTGTTGTACAGTGTTAGTTTAATGTTAAAAGAAAGTGAGTACTGCCGTGGCTAAAAAAAGAAATCCGGAAATGAAGGGTATCAGTCGAATCGACGCAAAGGGTACCCATGGATGGTACGTTCGTATCTATAAGAACGGAAAAACATATTCCAAACTGTATTCTGATACCAAATACGGAGGCAAGGAACGAGCATTAACTTTCGCTCAGAAAGCCCGCAAGATTGCGCTTGAAACGCTGCGAAGTCTACCAGAAAACAACGTCCGACGTCTTGTTTCCCACGATAAGCGAAACAAGTCTGGTATCATTGGCGTCAGCAGAACTACTAAAACGAATGCTGCTGGCGAAACCAGCGTGTATTATCAGGTTACTTGGTCTCCCGAAAAAGGCAAAATCAAAAACCGCCAGTGGAGCGTAAGAAAATACGGTGAAGAAGAAGCTTTCCGTAGAGCCAAGGACTTCCGTGAGAGTGTGATGGTCAGTATTTATGGCCCTGACTATCTTGAAATGATCAAGAACAGACTCGACGACAAGGGACTGGATATGGTGCATCCGGATGAAGTTAAACCACCTTCTTCCTCAGATAACGAGTAACAATCATTAGTCCGACCATACCAGCGACAAACTCGCTTCTTTGACGATCGAGCCTCAGAAATGTGTAACGATCTATCAGTAGCGGCTATTGGCACAGTCAATGTCGAACATTGCTATTTGGCGTCATATCCGATAGTCAAAAATAATTCACGATACCTAACATCAAAAGGCTAGTACATGACCATCTCGCTTCCATATATACATTCAGGTCGCGATTGATCATCATAAAGTTTATTCCCTGTTTTTCTGTATCTTCACACCATGAAAAGTGATGATAAAGATACAGATGTACGGTTAACCGAATTCGAACTCTTGGTGCCACCTGGGCACACCGACCGTACACGGCTTGATAAATACATCACACAATTCGTTCAGAATGCAACACGGAACAAGGTCCAGGATGGAATTCGCGATGGACTCGTATTGGTAAATGGAAGGGTCGAAAAAGCATCATATAAAATGATGCCTGGAGATCTCATTAAAATAACACTTCCAAAACCACCTCCACCAATAGCAACCGCTGAAGCCATTCAGCTTGACATTATTTACGAGGATACCAGTCTTATTGTTGTAAATAAACCGGCAGGAATGGTTGTTCACCCTGCTTTCGGGAATTGGTCAGGCACATTGGTAAATGCACTGCTCCATCATACCAACCAATTATCTGAGCTGAATGACCCACATATACGACCCGGCATCGTGCACCGCATCGACAAAGACACATCCGGCTTACTGGTGGTTGCAAAAAATGATGTAGCACATAACTACCTGGCGTCACAATTCTCAAAACATAAGCTTACCCGAACATATTGGGCGATTGTATGGGGAACTCCACCCGAAACGGGGACATTCGACGCGAACATTGGCAGATCGAAAAAAGACCGAAAGATCATGACCATTGTCGATCCCGAGCAAGGGAAAAGAGCCGTAACCCATTACAAAGTACTCCAATATTTCGATCATCTTGCACTAGTTGAAGTTTCATTGGAAACGGGACGGACCCACCAAATTCGGGTTCACTTTTCAAATCATGGATACCCTGTACTGGGTGATAAAACATACGGTGGCGATTCTGTCCGTTTCGGTCCGAATACAGGTGCCAGAAAAGCCATGTTCGAAAAGATTTTTCAGCACCTGAACCGCCAATGTTTGCATGCAAAAACATTGGGATTTATTCATCCGGAATCTCACGAAATGATTCATTTTGACTCACAACTCCCAGGTGATTTCCGTGATTCATTAAACAAACTCGAACAATTCTGTCAGCCTTGACACAAAGAAAGCCTGTATGCCGAGATTACAATCCAAACAAAAAAGGAAAGAGATTGCTGAAGAACTGATCAAGAAGCTCTATAGTTATTATCCTAATCCCCACTGCGAACTCAATTACACCTCTCCTTTTGAACTTTTGATCGCGACGATCCTAAGTGCACAGTGTACCGATGTAAGAGTGAATATGGTAACAGCATCACTATTCAGTAAATACTCCACTCCAAAACATTTTGCCGAAGCTGACATCCATGAGCTTGAACAAGACGTAAAGCCTACAGGTTTCTACAGAAGTAAAGCAAAGAGTATTCAGGAAACCTCAAAAAGGATTCTTGAAGTCTATGATGGAGAAGTTCCTCAGAACATGGACGATTTACTCACTTTGAGAGGCGCTGCTCGAAAAACAGCCAATGTTGTGCTCGGAAATGCATTCGGTAACAATGCAGGGGTAGTAGTTGACACCCATGTAAGACGTTTATCAAACAGATTTGGACTTACCAATAAACAGGATCCTGTAAAAATAGAACAGGATCTCATGGAATTGTTTCCTCAATCCGAATGGACAAATATCTCACATTTGATGATATTGCACGGACGAGCGGCTTGTAAGGCCCGTTTTAGCAAGGCTCCCGATCACGAAATCTGCAAGAATTTCGGTGCCAACTGCGAGTGTAATAAAATGCGTTGATATCGAATTACAATCTGCTCTTTATTCGGGCGTCGCAATATCCATTTTTTCCGCAAAATAATCACAGAAATCGCGCATATCTCCTGCAATCCTTTCGTCGGTAGTGGAGCGCTCTAAGGTGTCGGCCATGGTTTTGAGCGTCTCGTGAAAAAAGATTTTCATCTCATCAACAGTCATGTCACGAGTCCAAAGATCGAGACGCAGGGTGTTTTTATTTTTGTGATCCCATAACGACATGATCATCGCCCTGCATTCCGTTTGGGCACCTTCGTCGGCATCATCAGCCTCCCAAACAATATTAATAGGGACATTATGCTGATCAAGTTTTACATTGATTCGTACTTGCTTTTCCATGTATACATATTAGTTATCTGTTTGTCTCAAATATACGGATTCTACCCGGAATTACGGCCCCAAAACAGTTGTACACCCAAACCATTACCCATATTCGCTCCATCACCAATGCCGAATCCATCAGCACACCAAAGCTAAAACCACACCCAAAGCCTATTTCGCCACCTCTATTCCGTCAATAATCACAGCATAACCTATACCCTCACCTCTATCCCGTCCGTCCATAATCCCACCAAAGCCTATACCCTCACCTCTATCCCGTCCATAACCCCACTAAACCAATTCCCTCACTTGCTCCAACAACTTCTCCATCTCTAAAAAAATTTACCGTGAAAAAAATCCATTTTTTGGTAAGGAATATGGGTTGCGATACTCTATTAGAACGAACACTAAGTTAATCAACAAGACAGCGCCCAACTGTCTGGAGATTATAAAGCAGTCCTAATAGGGAGGTGGGTGTGAGAGCCCGCCTCTCCATTTACTGAACCTGTTAAACCGAACCATTCTGATGTATACCAATTTCAAAGATTCTCATAATTACTCTATGACTCACTGCGGCAGGTTGATCGTAATTTTGTTTTTTATGGTATGCACGGAATCCGTTTTGAGTCAGTCTCACTCTGCCAGAATCGATTATTGGTCCGATGATTTCAGATTGTATCCCGAATTTTGGTCGGGCGATACTTCACATTTTAATTTAGAATCGAACTGGTTAAGACAAACAACAGATTCAGGTGGTGGACAAAATCAGATTTGTCGTCAATCATACATTACATTTGGTTATTGGGAATTCTCCGTACTCTTTGATGGATTCGCTACATCAAATCAGAACAGATCACAAATTTGGCTGGCAAAAAACAATGCTCTCCCAGATCATGGTATAATGGTAAGAGTAGGTGAAAATGGATCAAATAAGCATATAAGACTATTTTATGTGGATGAGGGTGGTAGACAGAATGAAATTCTCAGGAGTGCTAATCTCTTTACCGGAACGACACAGATGATTAAGATAACTGTATCCTACACAACAGACCACATCTGGAGACTGGAAGCACAAATTGATGATGATCCAACAATCTCAACATACGGTGAATTCAAAATTCCCGATTCATTTTACTCTGATTCATTCTGTTATCAGACCATATTTACTTCCACAAGAACCGATAGATATGGATTTGGCCCTGTCATCATAGAACGGGAATCGGTTTTTGTAAAGAAAATCGAAATTCTGAATGATCGAACCTATCGAATGATCTTTTCAGAGAATATTGAATCGAACAACATTGATGTCATTTCAATTCACAATACATCAATAGGTGATGGTAAGATTATCGAGATTAAGGGTAATTCGATATGGTTCAGTACAGACTCACCACTTACAGGTGGTACACATATATTCACCGTAAGTGGACTTATGGATCCTATAACTGGATCAGAATCTGATCCAATTTCAATTGAGCTGCTTATCAGTGATTCGGCTGACTTATTCGACATCATCATCCATGAATTTACTCCTCGTCCCGACAATAATCAGGACAGGTTCATAGAATTTTTCAACAGGAGTGATAAAACATTGAGTATTGATAAATGGACTATTGGGCGGTCAACCCAAGCAATATCGGTAAACTATTCCAGCCCCATATTACCTGGCGATCTGATAGTAATTGGACCCAATTTCTCCACAAATACATATGAAAATGGTGTGCATACGATCCATGCTTCAATTCCAGTACTCGCAAGAACTCAAGACGTAATATGGATAAAAACAGATACTGATATACTGATTGACAGTCTGCATTACAATAGCTCGTGGGGCGCAAGACTTCAGAACAACAGATCCGTTGAGCGTATCAATCCCGATTATATAGGAATGGATCCGTTAAATTGGACAACACATCCGGATTCAGATTCGAAAGGCCAAGTTAATTCCAATCATAATGCCGAACCTGTCTCGATAGAGGCTGTAAGCGCATTCGAGTCCGATAATTCCTATGAAATTGTATTCAATAGATACATAACATTTACACCCGAGAGCAGGCTAACTTTAAATGGGACTCCTGTAACCCGATGGGAGTGGACCGTTTGGAAGGGCAATATCATAACAATCCCCAAACACTCCATGAATGTGTCAGATAATATTGCGATATGGTTAGATATTTCAGATCTCAATCACTTCACAACAGGTGAAAAAATATCGAAATTAATAGAGATCGGTAGACGACCATATCCAGGCGATGTACTGATTAATGAAATCCTTTATCAACCGCACCAAGAAAGGTATTCCACGTTCCCGGATCAGTCCGAATTTGTAGAATTGCATAACACCCGACCATATAAAATTACATTAAGAGATATGGTAATTAGAGATGCAATTGACAAAAATGGACAATCGAGAGCTATTGAACCGGTACTGAATGATTTGTGGATGGTAGAAGCTTTCGGCTATGCGGTGATGGTTCCAGACACGGTTTCAAATATTGAAAACTCACGACTTGCTAAGTTTTTTGGAATCATCCCCGATCACAGCTGGGCTCGGGCAGACAGAAGCACACTTTCCCTTACTTCAACAGGCAGGGACGTGATCTTAGCCTACAAAGATGGAATCGTGATAGATTCAGTACGATACTTCCCTACCTTGCATCACCCATTAATACGAGATACACGAGGTATAAGTCTGGAAAGGGTAGAGGGTTTGCCCGAATCACAGACGCCGAAATGGACCTCGAGCGCAGATGTCCTTGGGGCAACACCGGGATCAAAAAACTCCAACATCTACTTGTCAAACAATATGACAAATGACGAGCAAATGTCTATACATCCAAATCCTTTTTCCCCCGATTTGGACGGCCATGATGATGTGACCGTTATTGATGTTACGTTGCAGGATCCAGGCTATATGGTCAGATTAACAATTTATGACAGATATGGGCACCCGCGAAAAGTACTGATCAACGATGTCATTGCCGGATCAACACTTTCAGTATCATGGGATGGTACCAACGATATCGGAAATCTATTGAGCACTGGCGTATACATTTTGCATTTACATGCCAGATCTGAAGAAAAACGCAATGAAATCAACATTAAAAAACCCATTGTTTTGGTCAGAAAAAAATAGAATTTCTTTTCAATTAGCATTCTTCTTAGTATTCTTGGACAAACAAATAATACATGTCCATGAAACCAACAGATTCTTCCCCAATCGGCATATTTGACTCAGGTATCGGCGCTATGACCGTCGTTAAATCAGTGATGCAGGAATTGCCGGGTGAAGATATTATTTACTTCGGGGATACTGCAAGAGTTCCATATGGAACTAAATCTATGGATACCGTTCGTGAATATGCACTTCAAATCACTGATTTTCTTTTGAAAAAGAAAGTGAAAATGATTTTGATTGCCTGTAATACGGTCGCCGCTTCGGCAAGACAAGATATCATTGCCAAAGCAAACGGTATCCCGGTATTGGATGTAGTATTAGCCGGTGCAAAAGTCGCAACTGACCAACAAAGGAAACACAATTTAATTGGTGTGATTGGGACTTTGGCAACAGTCGGATCTGGTGCCTATGAACAGGCTATATCAAAAATCAATCCTCAAATAGGTGTTTTCTCAAAAGCCTGTCCTTTATTGGTCCCATTGGCCGAAGAAGGCTGGACCGAAAACGACGTTGCCGAACGAACTGTACAGATATATCTTGAAGATTTTCTACAAAAGCCACTTGATTCGTTGATTTTAGGATGCACTCACTATCCGTTGTTCAAGGATACGATCCGAAAGGTTATCAATAATCCGGACACAACAATCATTGATTCTGCTGACTCCATTGCAACAATGGCCCGACTACACTTGGAGTCGACCAATATGCTGAATTCAAAAAATATTGGCGGGAAATTTGAATGCTACGTGAGTGACAAACCACAACGGTTCCAAATCCTGGCAGAACGTTTTTTAGGAAAAACTATAAACAGAGTCGAAGTTGTAAATATGCGCTGATACAGTGTTGCTGATTTCGAATTGTAATGCAAACAAACATCGAAATGCGTGATTCAGATTAGTACCTGAGTCCCAGATTGGTAATCACAACCCCAGGAGCACTTCCAACAAAACGACTCGCTGGGTAAGAGCCATCATCCCCAACTGGTCATTACAACTCCAGCTTTCCCTGATTACAACAGCTTGCTACCTAAATTTGCCAACTCTGAACGTTCTCCTTTTTCAAGGGTAATATGAGCATAAAGTGGGTTGTTTTTTACACGGTCGATAAGGTATGAAAGGCCGTTACTTTGTGCATCCAGGTATGGCGTATCAATCTGAAATACATCCCCGGTAAAGATGATCTTAGTCTGTTCACCAGCTCTTGTGATAATTGTCTTTACTTCATGTGGAGTCAGGTTTTGTGCTTCATCTATGATAAACATGACGTTTGAAATACTTCTACCCCTGATATATGCAAGAGGGACTATATGAAGCTTATCCTGCTCGATCAATTCCTCAATTTTTTTGTACTCTTTATCTTTGTCACTGAACTGATTCTTTATAAAGCTGAGATTGTCCCACAATGGCTGCATATATGGGTTGATCTTTGACTTGATATCGCCGGGCAGAAAACCAATATCCTTGTTGCTCAAGGGTACTATGGGTCGGGCGAGGAAAATCTGCCTGAAATCACGCCGTTGCTCCAATGCTCCAGCCAGTGCCAGTAAAGTTTTACCTGTCCCCGCTGATCCACTAATACTGACCAACTGAACATCCGGATTCATGATGGCGTGAAGAGCAAAAGTCTGTTCAGCATTTCTGGGTCTTACCCCATATGCTACATCCTTGTTAACCCGAACCAAACGCTGATCTTTTGAATTATAATATGCAAGAGCTGAATTGGATTCACATTTCAAAATAAAATACTGATTGCAATACGGCGTGAAATTCAAAACACCAGCACATTCAATCGAACCTTCCAGATAGAGTTTGTCAATAATTGCCGGATCCATCATTGTGATTTCAGACTTACCGGAATAAAGGTGGTCCACATCCTTGATTTTTCCCGTCTCATAATCTTCGGCCTGAAGATTCATAGCCCGAGCTTTCAAGCGAAGATTGATATCCTTCGTGACCAAGATGACATTTCGACCATTCTCCAGCTGCGACAATTTCATCGTGGCATTCAGAATGCGATGGTCATTCTTCATTCCACCAAAAAGTTTCATGGCATCGGGCTGTGATTCTTCATCAACCAATACTTTGAGTTTCCCATGAGTAGACCCATTCAATGGAATCCAATTCTGCATGAGGTCCCGATGAGACAACTTGTCCATATTCCTGATAAACTCTCGGGCATGAAAATTATTGACGGTATTCCCTTTTTTAAACTGATCAACTTCCTCCAGTACCGTTACCGGTATTGCGACGTCATGCTCCTTAAAGTTGAATATCGAATCAAAATCATGCAAGATTACAGAGGTATCAAGGACAAAAATTTTTGTTTTCTTACGGGCCATAAATGTTAAACTCCTGTAATTATTAGTATTGAGAAAACTACATGCTGCCTCTTCCGACTTCATATAACGCCAGTGATAGGGCAACTCCGGCGTTCAGACTCTCAACTTCATTACTGTTCCCATGAATGAACACACGTCGAAAACCGTGTGATTTAATTGACTCAGATATCCCATTCCCTTCATTCCCGACAACCAGCAAAACCTTATCCGAAAAATTACACAAATCCAGTCGTTCAGCATTCGACCCAACGTCCAGTAGGCAGACCTCCCAGCCGGCATCTACCCAGTTCGGTAGTACATCATCAAGCTGAACCCTCCAGTGAGGAAGAACCTCACATGCACCAGCTGTACTTCTTACAACTTTCGGATTATAATAATCAACGGTGCCCGATCCAAACAGCAATGCATCGCAATTGAACCAGGTTGCAGACCTGATGATTGTCCCCAGATTCCCCGGATCCTGTATGCCATCAACGGCAACAACAACTCCGGATGTTTTATTCTTAACCAGATCGATATCACCAGGACTTTTCACACGGCAGATAGCAATAATATCTTGGGATTGCTCAGTATCACTCAGTGATATAAATGTTTCTGAATCGACCAGATACTGCTCAATTTGGCTCGATGGTAATCTAAAAAAAGTTTCTTCACGTGTAGATAGGATAGCAACGATTTGAACTCGTCCACCATGAAGTATTTGCGACACCGACCTGAGACCCTCTGCAAGATAAAGGCCGGTTTGCTCTCGATATTTACGCTGTGCTAGCTTCCTGAATGTGGTAATCTGTTTTTTACTTGGTATTCGGGGCACAGTTCTCCAATAGTATGTTAAGGTTGATGGATGTCTAAACATCGTTCAACTACATTTGAATGTAATAAGTTATACCAACAAATAGAACAATGTTATTTCAGCTAACATTAATTTAATTTACGAAACTACATTTTTACCACTCACAAAATATTTCTGTAATTTCACTACAGAAATATATCCCTCCCACATCAGATAGCAATGCATTCTGCGAAATCCTTTCTGAACTTCATATTCCTGCTGCTAATTGCAGTTTGCAGTATGAGTTTACGGACAGAAGCACAGGTTCTGAGTGGACAATCTTCGTTCATTCGGCAACTGGATGCTGTGAACATGAACGTTAACGGGAAGATCAACTATAGTTTCAAACATCTCGACCTGAACATAACCAACAGAAACAATACCCGTTATTTTTTGTTCAATGGTGATCCACAGAATGTCCAGAAAGAGCACAATGCAACCATTGAATTTCAATACGCATTACTTGAACATCTTTCTCTAACCAGTAATGCACGTACATTCACTTTTACTAACACCGGACTAAGACAGGATATAGGGTTGATCGGAGTTGCTTACTACCATCCTTCAATAGGAACCGTGAATCCATCGGTCGGTTTCATGCGAGATCAAAGAAGTGAATTGGACGACTCCGGATTTGCATGGTCCCTGAAAACAGACCTCAAAAC
>CAZDYD010000005.1:0-57192 GCA_964509715.1 uncultured Chitinophagales bacterium | reverse complement strand
GGATTGGTCAGATTCAAGTCTTTTACGACAATATCACTATTCTTTGTAATGCTATTTGAGTAACCAATGGTGGATATATCCGATAACACTACCGATCCGAAGAGATATGATTCTGAATCTTTTGCCTCGATCACAATTTCGAACAGGTCCGTGACTTCATATAGTTCATAGACCCCTGATCTGTCTACCCACGCAAACGCGTGTCCATCGCTCAGTGACATCGACCAGGTCAATATTATATTATCAGAATTCAGGACTTGATCCATACTTGTATCATTCCCAGATAACGTCAAACTCAGATCTGAATTTACTCTATCCTTTTCAGTTACATTCAACGATTCAGTAAACAATGGCTCTAATCGGACACGGTAATCAGCCATATCCATTTCAGGCAGATGAATGGAGCCGGATATTCCACGAACCAGCTGACTTTGGTCGAGTGAAATGCGGTATCTGAGCTCCCTTGTTTCACTGTCATTGATTTCAATGAGTGTGGTTCCCTTGGCCAGCTGTTTTCCGACTCCACTACTTGATCCGTAATTGATACCCACAGGTAAAAGGTCCAGATGGTTTACAATTCCATCGCCATTGGCATCGGCATACGTTGCATCAGTAGGGACCCAATTTTGTTTGGTCCTGTCAGAGAAGACCAGCGAACTATGATCTGCCTGCGGACCACCACTCAACCAATAAATACCTATTGGGAGAACATCCGTGTGATCTACAATCCCGTCATTATTCGTATCACCTGGTTTATAGACCACGATCTGCTCTATATCCGCTTTACCTGTAATACGAATGTTCGATATACTGTTGGTCCCCATACTCGCGATGTCACCGGTACCATCGATCCTGTTCTCGGAAGTAGTGACCCATCTCAATTCTATATTTTCCACATTTTCAAGCCAGTTAGGTAGATCCACAGTAAACCAGGTCACACTGCTTGTAAGCTCAATGTCCGTGTCGGGCACAATCTCCCACTCTCCGTCGTTCACTCTGGCTTCGATCCGGAAATCCTTGGGACCGGAATTAGATCCCCATTGTTGCCAAGTCAGCTGGAGATTACCGAAACCAATTGTATTCACAGATGTAGCCCAATACTTACCGCCAAACGATTTTCCATTCCAACCGTTTGTCCTCAACAGGTTTGCTCCACCAGTGTGTGATGCAAATGTTATGACCCCCTCCGACAAACTGAATCGTGAACCTCGGTTGTCATAGGTAGAGGTTGTGGGATGCAGATTTGAACGTTCAAATCTGTAACGGATGAGATCATGATCTACAAAATCAAGATCAAAATTCGGAGCCACCGGATCTGGCGGATCAGGTGCGGGAATGTCGTCATCCCCGGGATCACCGGGATCGCCCGAATCATCCGGTTCTGAGGTGATAGCCAGTTGCATTGGTGATATACTGACTGATGGAATCGGTGTACCATACAAATCTGTAAGTACCAATTGCAGAAACTGTACCGTAGTTTGTGTATCAGTCTCACGATCCTTTACCTTGAATTGAATTTCCAGAGCATCACCTGACCAGATTCTGTTCAAACGATCGGTTCGTGTCACCGATACCCCGATCCGGTTGCTTCCGATCATATCAGCGATCACCATCCCCGATTCGAACTCATCACCTGGCTCTGCAACAAGATATTCGAATACATTGGGATCAAAAGCGACTTCAAGTCCAATAAAATAGGCATTGGTCGGTTGATTGACCTTCAGTGTAAGTGTTATCTCTCCTCCACTCGATAAGGCACCACCCGTATGCTCAACCGATATAAACGGTTCTTCTTCATCGTCGACAAATGCAGCAACAGATACTCCACTGAACGACACAAGAAGCAATATGCTTAGTAGTATAAATTTCATTGTTAACTCCATTTTGTTGATTTGAACAACACATTCCGACGGATGGCTGATCTATGGGTATCATATCACAGCACACCGCCAGAATGCGTCGATTACACAATAACAGATCAAACAGGCCACACGTGACAACCCTGTCAAATCTTATATATAGGAGTTCTGAGAAGCGATTTACTTACAAATTATGTCACATGTTCCATGTAAAAGAACAAAACTTTCACTCGGAATCTATATTTAACACTAATCGTTCAGGGACTCCGGACCCCGAAACTTCGACTTCGTTGTACCCTCTATGGTGGTGACCCCATCTCTTTTGAACACTTTTGCTATGGTCATCAAGATTATCTTTGCATCCAGGCCAAAGGAGACATTATCTACATACCAGACATCGTCATCAAATCTGCGTTTCCAGGTTGCCTGATTTCTCCCATTGACCTGCGCCCAGCCTGTGATTCCTGGTTTTACATCATGTCTGCGCCGTTGATGAGCATCATAAAGAGGCAGATATTCGATAAGTAAAGGTCGTGGTCCAACAAGACTCATTTCACCGCGTAGCACATTGACCAATTGGGGAATTTCATCCAATGAAAGTAATCTAACAAATCGTCCGAGCCGTGTTAACCTATCCTCGTCAGGCAATAACTCACCTCTTCCATTACGATCATCGGTCATCGTCTTAAATTTGATCATCGAGAATATCTCTCCCTTATACCCTGGACGATCCTGCACAAAGAATGGGGATCCACGTAGCTCCAATGCCAGAACAACTGCTACAATCAAAAATACCGGCCATAAAATCAACAGTGCCACTATGGATAGCACTATATCTAAATAGGGTTTTATTCGAATGTACATGCTTTACAAATCCTAAAATAATTCTTCGAATTTACATCTGTGTGAACCAAATGATGTGGCCGTAATGATCACCAAACTGTTCAAATCAAAACCTCCACTGTATCGACCCTGTCACACTTGGATTCCAATAATCCAATCCCTCATACTTGAATCCGGGGCGCGTGGTCAATTCAATGTATTTATAATTGAATGTCCTCATCATCATGGCATTCACTGTAAAATATAATGGTCCCCAGGCATAATCGGCACTAAGACCAAAGTTGACATCAGCCCAATGTCGGTAAAGACTGGTGGTGAACAGGATGTAATACAGGTCATTATTGTAGATGACACGCTCTCCAAAAATACCGACTCGATTCACGCCTCCATTCCAAAGATAGTTCAACCCGAGATACTGACTATTACTGCCAGGACCGATACCAGCACCTAAAACCTGACCCTTATGGGTATATCCATGCGGGATGATCTCACTGGTGTACCACGCCGGATAGTACCGTTCACGCCAAGTATTTTGTTTTTCTGTTTGAGTCAACTCGGCCTCGATGCCAAAAAATGTCCCTCTGCGCGACAACTCATACAGTTTACTGGCCCCCAAGGTAAAAGCAAGCGTATGCTCTGGTCTGCCAAGAAAATCACGCAATGATCCGGCACGCTTACTTCTGGCAAGTTCTGTGTAGAACTCAACATTTTCCTCCGGTAGGACAAGCCTCAGAAAAACGGCCATTTTATCATCAAAACGATCTCTGAGATCCGGTAATTCAATGGTCTCTACATCTGGCAGGTCATACGTTAGCGATCGGAACACTGAAAACACATGATCAACCCTTTTAATATTTTCTGAATAAGTAACCAGCGTTCTTCCCATTCCAAAATGCAACCCGGGTATCCATTTAGGTTGCCAACTGAACATCAATCCCTGTATCAAACGCCAGTCGTCTGGTTTTGGGACATATGTCATTGGTTGCTGGTTCTCGAACATACGATATGGAATAGGCTCTCTACCAGAATCCTCTAACAAGCCCCAGAATCCCTGAAACTCCACCCCTCCCATGGGCGTTACAATTGGCCGTACCGAATTTATACTCACATGCCAGAACCCGGGTGCATTGTCACTCAACAACAGAGCGTTTCGTTTTGCGGGTCCCCACCACATATAACGTGTTCCGACCGCCATTTCAACATCGCGATAAGTAAACGAAAGGGCACTGTTTCCAGGCAAAAGCTGCAAGAATGAACCATCCCTGTACTTTTCAGGCTGATCTATCATATTCAGGTAATTCCTGTACAAAAGCACCCAAAGCCAGTCTGGATATCTGGCGGGAAACAATTGAAAATCACGGTTTTCAGCTATGTTAAGCTCAGGTTCCAATTGTAAATTAAATCCACGATACTTCACATATCCTTGTACCGACCACTGCCCAGTCCATCCATTGGATGGAAAAATACTGCCCAGATTACGGCCATATCCGAATTCTTCGTTGAATAGAAACGTGCTCCGGATGCCAGTGAGACCATAACCTATCCTGTTGAAATCTCCAATGAATCTACCATTTAATTTGTCTGTGGATGGATGGATATCACCATCCAAGGGTGGGCTGTCAGATTGTGTCTGAATCCATAGCCAACTGGTCCCTCCGATCAACTGGGAGTCTCTGTTATATCGTGTGTACACCCCTTGCGACAATCGCATCATGCCGGATTTCTGATACACCCTATCAGGTCGATTTTCTTGAGACCCAACAACCTTCGAGGAATCTGAACTCAAAGATGTAACACCGACTTCAATTGAATCACTAACATTGGCCCAAAGTAGCACTGGGAAATAGACTAGTCCCATCACTACTAAAACGATGCGAATCATTTCTGATTTGATTGTATTCGAACCTAATATGGTTATTTTCATCGACGCCACCCTGTCCCCGGACGATATGTCACCACAAGCTGGACATTGAAATTCACCGGATCATAACTCTCACGTTGTGCACCCTCGAAGTCGGGACGGATACCAACAATGTATCTGTCCTGTACAGCAACCCGGTATACTTCAAGTCCTATATCCACTCTGCCAGCACGATACCATCCAACCAAACCCAGGGTACGTTCGATCTCAGGTTGGGCAGGTTTTCTTGTATCCTTGATCCATTGATATAACTCTTTATTTCTGGCAACACGCTCGAAAACGGCACCAACGGTCCACGGACCTTCATTACGGTACAAGCTCGAATACCATCCGTTACTTCCGTGGCCAAAATGACTTCCAAGATGCTGACCACGATTCGTGTATCCACGCTCAACCCGGGTATGAGTATAAAACGTTTCAAACCAACGGACCACTTTCGTATTCGTTGATTCTAATTGGGTCACTTCTGTGGTCAGTGACCAGATTCCCCGGGTATCGATCCATCTTTTCTGTGCACCGAACATGAAGGCACGATTGTGGTTAGGTTGCAAGTACAAGTCTTTTAGATCAACGTTGTGATCATCACGGGCATATTCGCCATAGATGTGAAAATTAGCCCGTGGAAAAGCCCATGATACGAATACGGAGGCACGTTGATCATCAGGATCATTCGGAGTTCCATCATCCCTTAGTTGAAGATTACCCTTCAGAAACGGCTGAAACAATGGGAAATAACCACGATTGGACATAATATCATTTTCATTCAGTATGAATGTTCTGATGAGACCAATTCTGAGATTCTTGTCAAAACGCGGACGAAGACTAACTACGATTCCATTAAATACAACTCGATAATCGGCTCTGTGATCATCCAGTCCCCAGGAAGGCTCCAGTAGTCCGACGGCGACCTGCGATTCGATATCGAACGCGTACAAATCGATTGGTGAAGTAGTATGACCAGTAATATGCCAAAACCCGGGGGCATTGTTACTCATCAGAAGGGAACTTCGCTTTCCGGGTCCCCACCATAAGTTCTCTGTACTGATTCCACCGGCAAGTTTCCAGAGTTTCAGTTTGACCCAGCTATCGCCCGGCATCAGTCTCGAAAATGCGTGATCATCGATCATACCGGGTGCATCAATATTCCCACTGACCCACTCGTATTTTTCAAGATCCTGACCGGTATACCGATCGCCATCGAGAGGTTGGGTGAAGTATCTGTTCTCGGATGTGAGCAAAATAGGTCGCATCTGTACATCCAAAAAGCGACTATTAAAACGGATTCCACCGGATAAGCTCTGAGTATACCCGTTTCCAAGCCAGACCGAACCCAGGTTAGGTCCCCAGGAAAATTTCGAGTTATGATAAAGACCTGTCTGCATTGGTAAAACGGAGAGACCTGGAGCGGAAACCCAAAATGACTCGCCTCTGATAACAAGATCTGTTCGGGCCCCACGTGCATCATTCAATATGATATTGTCAGCTATCTGTGCACCTACCCGTGGAGGAAACAAGAGCAGATATCCGCCACAGATCAAAAATAATATCCGAGATATGGTCACGTGATGCATGAGAGATTTGAGTAAAAAATATAACTCAGAATATACGCAAAATGATGTTCTTTAAAACAAAAACAGCCCGCAGTAGTAACCACGGGCTGAGATAATTATTGTCTGGGAGTTCGACAAAAAAAGAGGTCAAGCTTTTACAACTTTGCCGTTTCTTCCTTTGTACACATTTCTGGAGTCGATGATAAGATCCGACCATGCATACAGTTCGTCATAGTTCACAGCTTTGTGATCTGTTACGATCACAACAACGTCAAATCCTTCGACCACTTGTTGGTTCCAGATCACCGATTTGCGTCCATTATATTTTGCATGTTCCCGTGTTGGTTGGATAACCGGGATATGTGGATCAAAAAATTCGACTTCCGCGCCCATATTCTCGAAAAGTTCCATCAGAATAAAGGTAGGGGACTCGCGCATATCGTCAACATCTGGCTTGTATGCGAGTCCGACCAATAAAATCCTGCTTCCGTTTACTGCTTTTTTAACATGATTCAATCCGGCAACGGTTTGATTCACAACGTAGTTGGGCATTGCGGTATTCACTTCACCTGCCAACTCGATGAAACGGGTGTGGACCCCGAATTCCCGTGCCTTCCACGTGAGATAAAACGGATCGATGGGGATGCAATGTCCACCGAGTCCCGGACCTGGAGTAAACTTCATAAAACCGAAGGGCTTCGTGGCTGCCGCATCCAGAACTTCATGCACATCAATACCCATAGCAGCATAAACCACCTTGAGTTCGTTCACCAGAGCAATATTCACAGATCGGAAAATATTCTCGGTCAATTTAACAGCTTCGGCGGTTTTACAGTCACTAACAGGTACCGTTTTGACGATAGCGACATCATACATTGCCTGAGCCAATGCCAACGCATCATCACCATGTCCACCAATGACTTTAGCGATTTTCTCTGTGTTGAAATTTGCGTTCCCCGGATCTTCACGTTCAGGACTGTAAGCTACATAAAAATCCACGCCAGCTTTGAGACCAGAGTTTTTTTCCAGAATGGGAATCATCACTTCCTCGGTGGTACCCGGATAGGTAGTACTTTCAAGTATCACCAAATGTCCTTTTCTCACAAATTTGGAAATGGTCTCGGTGGTACCGATCACATAACTCATGTCGGGCTCACGGTGCAGATCCAATGGAGTTGGAACACATAGCAAAATCGCATCGGCTTCGGTCAACCTGGAGAAATCTGAAGTAGCTTCACATATCGGGCTTTTGGCCAACGATTTCATCATATCTTCGCCAAGATGCTTGATGTAAGGCTTGCCTTGATTAACGCAATCGACCTTAAACTGGTCAATATCGAAGCCCAAAACCGGCATTTTATGTTTGTGAAAAGTCCACATGAGTGGGAGGCCTACATAGCCCAATCCCACGATTCCTACCGTGTATTCCCTTTTGGAAATACGTTCAATAAGTTCCTTGACCATTTTTTCTCTTTGAAATGAATATTAGTAATCTGAATATTTTTGAACAGCTTTAAATCCGGCGTAGGTGGGGATAATCGCCTGGATCTGCTCACGAATTTTATCACCATCTCCCTCATTTGCTGCATCAAACAGTTCATCCATCAACTTCTCGAAGTTTACAGGAAGACCATTCTTGCGAGCTATCAAAATCTTGTCATGTTGGGTCATATCTGTACCTTCTTCGGCAGTCAGAAGCTCTTCAAACAGTTTTTCACCCTTCTGAACACCCGTATAGACGACTTTGATATCTTTATCAGGTTCAAATCCGGAAAGTCGGATCAAGTCACGAGCCATATCAAGAATCTTCACAGGTTCACCCATATCCAGGACAAACACCGCGCCGTTTATGTTCAATGCTCCGGCCTGCAATACCAACTGGGATGCTTCCGGAATCGTCATGAAATAACGGACCATTTCTGGATGGGTGATTGTGATAGGCCCACCGTTGCGAATCTGTTCTTTAAAGATAGGTACGACGCTTCCACGACTTCCAAGTACGTTACCAAATCGAACCGAAACGAAAATCTGATCAGGGGCGGCTTGTTGAGATGCACCGTCGACTACGTATTCTGCAACTCGCTTACTTGCTCCCATGACCGAACTCGGATTTACTGACTTATCGGATGAGATATTCACAAAGCATTTCACACCATATTCAAGCGATAGGTTGACCATGTTTCTGGTACCTCCTACGTTATTTAACACCGCCTGAGCCGGATTGAGCTCCATCAAGCTTACGTGCTTGTGAGCCGCAGCGTGGAAAATCACCTCGGGACGAGTCTCACGGAAAACTTTCTCCAGAGATACAATATCACGGACATCGGTAATCCGTACTTCATATGGAATATGATTGTAATTTTGCTGGAACTCGCGATAGATGCTATGGATGGAATTTTCACCACGTCCAACCATAACGATCTTTCCTGGTTTAAACCTGCAGATCTGACGTATGATCTCGGAGCCGATCGATCCACCAGCACCCGTGACCATCACTACACGACCTTCAATATATGATCGTATTTTGTGGGTATCGAGTACAACTGGTTTGCGACGAAGTAAGTCCTCTACCTCAACATTCCTTAGCTGATTGATCGATACTTTACCACTGATCAAATCGTAGAGTCCGGGTATGGTCCGACTCGGAAGCTTAACTTTTTGGGCTTCATTGACCACGCGACGGATAACATCTCCATCCTCGGAAGGCATGGCAATAATAAGCTCATCCACATCCACTTTGTTGAGAACCATACGTAGTTGGTTAACTCTACCGAGTACCGGGAGGCCAAGAATCTTTTGTTTTTGCTTGTTAGGGGCATCGTCCATGAATCCAACGGGGACCAAACCGATCTCAGGGTGACGAAGCATCTCGTTGGCGATCATCGTACCTGATTCACCGGCACCGGCAATCAGAACTCTTTTCATATTCTCACGAGAGGTCGCATTGTAATATGGGATGATCTTACGTTCTTTCAAGACCACTCTGGCAGTAAGACGGACCGTCGTGAAGAAAACCAGTGCAAGGAGAGCATCAATCACCGGGACACCAATAGGTAGCACGGCAGGATTGTTGAAAACAAGAGCGGCTGCCATATAAAGAACGGCAAATGCGGTCACAGATTTCAGAGGAGTGAGCAAATCAAGCACACTGGTGTGCCTCCAGGATACTTTCTGATGCCCGAACAGAAGTATGAAAAATATTTTGACAGGGGCAGCTACAATCCCGATCAGCATTATCTGATCCGAGTGCTGCGAAAATCCGCTGTCGAATCTTAGATAAAAAGCCAGAAATGTGACGGCAATCCAAATTACGCTATCAATCGCAATCTTTTGTAACAGTCTGATTCCCATGTAATTGATTTATCTGTGTATTGGATGCCCTTAATTCTCAATCGTAAACATCCCCTAAATATACGCCTATTATGTAGTTCAACAAAGATTAAATTCTTATAAGAATGAGTTTAAAGATGAACGTTCCATAAGTTAACATTACCAATAAAACGGACAAGACTTTGGAAAAGTGTATGCATTCTCCACAAAAACAGGGTAATCAACTGATTCTATTTCACTTAAAATCACAACTGGAGTGGTGGTACTACACATGTTCTGTCAATCAAGCCTTCAAAATTAAATCCATTAAATGTAAGATTTTGTCAGGTTTGAGACAAAAAAAATATGCGGGTCTAATTGACCTGTAAAACAAAATAAAACCTGTCATGCTGAATGGAGAATGCCCCAATTCTGAATGGATGCCCAACAAAATCGATTCGATGTTATCCGATCAGATCGCAAATGATCCGTACGACTCTCTCGCGGTCTACGTCCGAAAGATTACTTCCAGAGGGTAAGCATAATCCATGTTCAAAGAGTGTTTCACTGACCGAAGCACCAGCAGAAAAATATAAATCCGATGCAAAAATCGGTTGTTTATGCATTGGTTTCCACAAAGGTCTGCTTTCGATGTTCTCTGCTTCCAATGCCAAACGGATGTCCTCTCGGGTCACTCCCCCAGACAATTCAGGATCGATCACCATCGCGGTTAGCCATCGGTTTGAAAAACACCCCCTTGGTTCCGGTTGAAATCCAAGTCCGCCACAATTTCCCAGATGTTCTCTGTAATATTCAAAATTTGCACGACGGGAATCAATTCTATCAGATAACACCTGTAATTGAGCCCGGCCAATGCCTGCAAGAACGTTGCTCATTCGATAATTATAACCAACATGGCTGTGCTGATAATGCGGGGCCTTGTCACGTGCCTGAGTCGCAAGAAACCTAACCTGCTCAAGGGACTTCAGGTCATTTGAAACCAATGCTCCACCACCGGATGTAGTGATAATTTTATTTCCGTTGAAACTCAACACTCCAAAATCACCGAACGATCCACACGCGCGTCCATTCACTGTAGATCCCAATGACTCAGCGGCATCCTCCAAAACTGGCACGTCATATCGTTGTGCTATTTCCAGAATCGCCTCCATATTCGCCGGCATCCCATACAAATGCACCGGGATGATCGCTTTTGGCTTACGATCGAGTGACCTCAACGCCAATTCCAGCGAATCGGGACACATATTCCATGAGTTTGCCTCCGATTCAATAAAAACCGGATGGGCGCCCAAATATTTAATCGGGTTCGCACTTGCCGAAAATGTGAACGACTGACAAATCACATAATCACCTGGTCCGACACCCATAACGATCAATGCCAAATGAATAGCAGCTGTGCCTGAACTCAATACCGCAGCCCCTTGGGTACCGCAATACGTAGCCAGTTCCTGTTCAAATGCATTAACATGGGGTCCCAACGGCGCCACCCAATTGGTGTCAAATGCTTCAGCAACGTAATCCATCTCCTTACCACTCATGTGTGGAGATGAAAGCCAAACTCGTTCTTTTGTTATCGTATCATTCATGCCTGAATATATGCAAAATATTACTTCCTGTGATCTAGATAGAAACTGAACAGGTTTTTTACAAATTCACGGATATAACCACGTGCATACTTCAGGTTGCGACTATCGAAATCGCTGAAATATCGCGTCATGTTGAAGTAAGCCGCCGGACTGACACTCGCTTCCCCGACATCCGCGTTCATTTCATAGAGTCGGATGGAGACGGCATCTTCCATCATCACAGGATATAGGAGGTTCATTTCAACAGGCTTATAGCTGAGTGGAAACTTTTTGATTTCTCTGGCAGAAAGTACCCTTGTGGTAAGCACAAAGGATTTTTTGGTGAGAAGTTCCCATGGTTTATGTCCGTGGATGTCGATTTCGACCTGATCCGGTTGGATTCCAAGATGTCTGTAAATGATGGCACCACATGGCTCCATAAATCCATCATATGCCACTTCACAACCGTCAAAGGGAGCAAATCGCAGTACATCTTCCTGCCGATCGGGGTAACGCAACACCGTTTGAAAAACGTTATTGACCTCTCTGATGTGAACCCCGGGACTATCACTACTATTTGTGGTGTAGCTGTCATAGGGATAAACAATGTACTTTCCGCTGTCGACGATATATGCATTGAAATATTTCTTCCAGGACGATTCAGGCCAACGTTTTACATTTTCTGGCAGTCCACGATTTTCATCCAGTGTTCCCTGATTGGCTTTTTGATACCAGTCATAAAAACCGGTCCACTGATTTTTCGACCAAACTTGTCCAAGCGAACATCCCACTTGCATAAAAAAGGTCGAATATCCATTGTTCAACGGAATAAAAGGAAGTTCTGCATGATCATTGTAGCGCTGTGAATACAAAGCGATACCTGCGATCGGATCACAATCAGCATAATTTTCAAGCGAACGAATAGCGTACTGGTAAAACCACGGATCCACGACCAGATCGTCCTCCAGCACAATTACAGAACCGTATTGCCTGGTCAATTCACCACACCAAATGATATGGTTACGAAGTCCAAGATGAGTTTCATGGACCACAACTTCCTTTTCGCCTCCACTGAATTGATAGTCCCTTGCGGCAGCGGCAACCTCCGGATACTTTGTACTATCAACAGAAACAATCATCTTGACACCATCATCGGGGAAATGTGATGCATCGATCGATTTGAGCAAACGTAGAAGCGATCCGGCTCGGGCATGGGCAGGAATTACGATAACGGGTCTGATTTGATCGGTTGTGTTCAAGTAATTCTGGCTAATTCAATCGGCATCAGGTGTTTTTGCACATTTAATGACACGCATAAGTATAACAAGTTTTCGGAAAAGAAGTCGTATAGATAACACGGGATTTCTGAGGAATCCAACGACGAATGTTTTGAATAATTCGTCGAAAATGATGTGCCATTTCTGCAAGTTTCCGTACGATGGATGCAATAATGTAATGAGCGACTTAGTCTTGAAAAAATCAAGCTCGGCCTGCTGCCTGGGTTTGGCCGGACGATGTTCTCGGTCGTGCAGAATACTTGTACCCTTGTGGATGCCGACCTTTAACCCGGCATGTCGGACCCGGTTGAGGTACTCCGAGTCCTCCCCATACATAAAAAATTTCGGACTAAAATACCCCACCTTGCTTAAGCAATCTGACGTAACATACCAGGCTGCGGCATTGACGAAATCAATCTCAATGATAGCTGACTCCAGATTGGACTGCCCGGCATCCGACCCCGTAACAACAAATTCAAACAGAAGTTCCTCATCGATTCCGGACTCTTTGCAATACATTCCGAACTGTTTATCAAGGGCCGATGCCGAACCATTCAAATGGATGGGAGAAATTACCCCAAACTCTTTATTTCGAGCAGCTGCCAATGCCAATACACCAAGCGTATCACATGTAACATATGCATCCTGATTTAACAGAAACACTCCGGAAAAACCGACCTCTTGATATTTCTCATCGATTTTTTGCAACCCAATATTGTTTGCCCGGGAAAATCCAACATTTTCTTCAAGACGAGTGAGGTTCACATGATGAAATTGATTACGGATTACATCCCCGGTTCCATCGGTTGATGCATTATCTACTACAAAAACGTCTACCTGTACATTTGATTCCAGTAATGAATTCAAACAACGCTGAATCCATTGAATACCATTATAGGTGACAATTAAAACCGGAACGGGATGTGCTTTTTCCGCCATATCTACCTCCTGCCCCCACTGGATAGTTCAGCAAACAATTGTCCGTTACAGGGTACTTTCTCCACCATGCCTACCTCCTGCCCTTGGCGACGCTTTCGAAAACACGTACTGTTTCATCGACCATACGCCTGACACCAAAATCTCGTTCAATAATCATTCTGTTCTGTTGACCGGCTCGTAGGGCATCTTCCGGATTCCACAAAAAATGCAGGATCTGGTCAGCACAAGATCTTGCATCCTTACCCGGGAATAATTGGTGGGCATCGTGTCCGATTCCGGTCTCGACAATTCCCGGTATGGCGGTTCCGACCACAGGGCGACCGTGTGCCATTCCCTCGAGAATCCCATTTGGAACCCCTTCATTCAGCGAGCTAAATGCGATCAATTCTGTATCAAATAACAAATCGGGCACATCTGAAATCCCTCCCGGTGCAAATACAAATTTCTGAAGATCATGAGCATGAAGATATTCCTCGACCTCGGCCCAAGTCGATTGCTTGTTCCCGGCAAGTACCAGCAGAAGGTCCTCGTAGTCGTCGAACTCATCAAGCACCAGCTTCCAGGCTCGCACCAACGTCATATGATCTTTATAGTGATGGATGTTGGCGACCATACTCACTAATCTTTTCCTGGGATCAATACCATTTCGGGATTTCCACCTACCAGACTCGAACTGGTTCAAATCAGGTAATATCACGCCATTTCGAATTACATTCGTTTTCTGACGCTCAACGCCCAACTCGTGCACCAACCAGTCCACGGCGTGGTTACTGTTCGAAATAAAAGCTGGAGTTCGTTTCAATGCTGCGCGTTCAAGCACTCGTGCCCTTCTGGTACGTCCCTCATCCCGCTGTTGCCAAACAAATCCTTGTGCGCCCGTCCATTTCCAAAATAGCCCACATAACAGATTCGGAACCATATCATAAGGTGCAATGAAGTCAGGTTTTAATGACCGGATTTTCCTGGCAAGATCCCATATCATTTTTACCTTTTTGAGATGAGATTCAGCAAAATAAAACGGCCAATGGTAGCACGGAATGCCCCGTTCTTCGCACATGTGCTGTACAACTCCAGGGGTCGATAATCCAACCACACTCACGCGGTCACCTCTTGCCATCAGTTCATCGGCCAGATGTAGGGCTTGTCGTTCAGCCCCTCCCAATGTCAGCCAATTCAGCACGATGACCCAATGTCTACTCTTAGAAGTACTATGGTGTTGAGCTTCGTTCAATGATTATCCAAGAGATTCAAAATTTTCAATATGATTCAATACAGTTCGTCCAACTCGGGACTCCATCCTTAAGTTCGAGGAATATGATACTAAAACCAATCTTTTCTTGGGTCATGGATGGACCCGATTCGAACATGTCTTTGCACGAAATACATTGACACATGTATCTATTTCGACACACTCTCAGGCTGTATTCCATGTTTTTGAATAAACTGTAGTCCATCCTCTCGGGCTTTGCGCTCGGCATAAAACATGCGATAGGTAAACGAATCAAAATAGAATTTGCGGAAAAGTTTTGAAAAAACACGCCGCACCCTACTCCCTGGCTTGAAAGGATTCTCAACACCACGTAAATGCTCAACGATCGTCCCACTGTACATGATGCCATATTTCAGACGCAGAAAGTACTCTTCTGTCAAACGTCCTTTTGAAATGATATGAACCAGATGAAGTTCCGGAAACACGCCACAACCATATCCACTGTCGATAGCCGTCCAAGCCATATCGATATCCCCTGCCGAGGCCAGCGAAGAGCCCTTTCGATCCAACCCTTTCATGTGTGTATTGGATGTGGCTTTTTTGAGGTAATTTTGGGCAATATCCTTCCTAATGAACATTCCGGCACCGACTGGAGTAGATGCGAACTGATATATGTTCGACCATTGAACCCTTTTCACTTTCCGGATCGCGAGCATTTCGATGTAGGGAAGTAACTGCTTCGGTGGATCCACCTCGAATTCACCGGTTTGTTGTCCACCCCATGTACCCAGCCATGGATATTCAATTCCGATTCGCAATCCTTTGGACAAGTAGTCCGTATCCAATACATTGTCGTCATCCACAAATAGCAGCACTTCGGTGCTCGCATTCCGAATACCACACAATCGTGCCGGAGTTAGCCCTAATTCATCTTCCCGGATATGTCTTCCACGTGGATGCCAGCTCAGATCGAACCTGTCTGCCACCGACTCTGTCGATGCATTGTCGACCACGATGAGCTCCCAATCACCGAAATGAAGATCCTGAGCTCGTAATCCATCGAGCGTTCGCTGTAGATATTCAGCGCGTGGGTTGTATGTGCAAATAATTACCGAGAGTTTCATAAAGCTAAATAAATATATCCGATTTCAGTGATCGACCGATCGTGATCCGTACCTGTGAGATCGGTTAAAGATCTGATGTTTTCAACTGTTTCAATTAACGAATCCTGAAGGCCCTAATTCCATATCTTAATGTAGCCGAAATATTAGTATTAGCCACATCATAGTCCATGACATTATTTCTGTTCTCAAAACTGCCCAACCTGTAATCGACCTGAAGTTCCAGATTGTATGGAAGGAACAATAGTGCATTAAGTCCGTAATGGATCTCAACCTCTTGTAGTTTACGTAAGGTGTTCCATGCGAAGGGCTGTTGGTTGATGTAGTATTGCCAGAACATGAATAAGCGGTCGTTATGATATACGGTTCTGCCGATCGATCCACCAATCATACCCCATGTATCGAAATATTTTAGCTCGAGAGCCTGAGCACTTGACCCGGGACCAATGGCTGCACCCATCACTTGTCCCATGTGAGAGTATCCCTGCCGGACATAGTTGTTCATGTACCACATCGTTGCATCGTTTTCTATGAGCTGACTTCGGGTACGATGCAGCACTGCGGGACTATTGTTCTCAAGCTGGTTGAATTCGACCAAAGCCACCAGTCGTTTGGTGTCCGATATATGGAAACGTTTCATCATACCCGCGGTATACGCACGGTTGAGTTCAGGCTCGCCAATAAAATCACGGATAGTTCGACGGTAATCATTTCGACCCCATTCAAAATACCACTCGAATCCGGGTTCAGGAATGACATATCTCAAAAAGAAAGAAGACATAATCATACGCTGTCTGTAAAAATCGACGTCGCGGGTCGGAGTGCGGGGATGGTCGGGACGACGGGTGAATGCCAAAAAGATATCCGAGAGAGTTAATCCATCTTCAGGATAATACCTGTAAGCAACCCTGTTAAATCCTGCATGCAGTCCAGGTATAAACTCAGGGGAGTAATTGAAAGTAAAACCGGTGACATAGCGCAGATTATTGTCCTGAATATCATCAAAATAATCGGATTCACGTAATCCGCCCCAAAACCATCGGGATTCCATTTTCCCACCGGGTATAGCAACCGGCCGCGAAGTTCCGACAAATCCATGCAGAAATCCTGGTGCATTGTTACTTAGAATCAAGGCGTTTCTTACACCCGGACCCACCCAATAAGACTGGGTGCTGAAACCTCCCTCAAACCCACTCTGCGAATACTTAATAAAGGAGTTTCCAGGATCCATCCGACTTACCGGATCCTCTCCAAAGCGTTGAGGCATATCAACATACAATCGGGGTTCGGCAAACTGATTGAGTTCAGCTCTGGGGGCGTATGGGCTGAGAGCGAAATCTCTATTCTCCGAATACACCATTTTGGGGCGTATCGCAGCGGACACGTTTCCATACCTGAAACCGATTCCCATCGAGTAACTGTGATTTAGTCCACGACCCTGCCATAGGGCACCATCATTGGCTCCCCAGGCGAATTTATTATTGTGCGTGACCCGAAGTTCAGGTGCATAGAAAATGATATCAGGCTGAAGGATGCCATCGGATGATGGAGGTGGAGTTGCGTATAAATTACTCACCAAATACGCTCTGTCAATTCGTTTGACCCATGGATGGACCACCGGTAGATCCGACGCATTGAATCGAATTTCCTGAGGTCTGAGGTTAAATGATGGTAGGTCAGTCGAAACGTTAGACTCTGAAATCATTCTCAGATAAAACTCGAACGGATCACCCACATCCACCTGGGCCTGTGTTACGATTGGGGTACAGAACACCGTCAAAAGCAATGCCATCATATAACGTCTGAGTATGGAAAATGAGCGCTTCAGAATATCCATCATCGAACACCTCCCAACAGATTCTTACGCAAAACCAACTCGACTCGGGTATTCTGTAAATCATTTTTGTGCAGATACAAATGATTACGGATGAAACTCTGTTCTATCACACCACTAAGTTCAAGGCCATATTTCAGTTTCCGGGTAACATCCACTCCGACCATGATCTCGGTATTTCGTAGTTGAAAACGTTCCAGTCCATCCGGGTTTTCAGCTCTGATCAGGTTGTATGTGGAAGTAAAATTCAGTAATCCATTACCATAGGCAATTCTTGCCATTCTGAACCCGATTTGTGTTGACGGCTTGAGATAATGGAAGGATATCGAGTTCGAAATACTTGAGGACCCGATTCCTGCTCCTATCACTTGCCCACGATGCGTGAAATCATTGCGATTTCTGTGTGCATACCACCGACCAACGATGCCTAAATTAGACGGACTCGGTGGCTGACCCGTACCACGAGTGTATGATGATCTAGAGCCATCCAGTTGTGTCACCTCGTATCCGACCGCAAACAAGTCATCTTGACGAATGTTGAAGGTCTTGATAAATCCGAACAACCAAGCACTATCGTGGTCCGGTTGCGCCCTGAGATCTCGAAAGTCCACATTATGATCGTTCCTGCCAAATTCACCATACACCTCAAATCCGTGTCCCGGAACAGCCCACCTGAAAAACAAGGTTATAAGTTGGTTATCCTGTTCAACAACCTCGGGTGAGTTATCGTCAGGAATATCTTTGAAAACCGCCTGGAATACTTTGAATGCGTTCTCCCTCACACCTTTCCAGTCACCGGGATGTTCCTCAATAAATGTTCTGTTGAGTCCGAGTGATAAGCCCGGCACGAAGCGAGGCGAATACACATAAACAAAAGAACTGGCTGTATTCAATCGATTATCGGTACGGCTGTCGTAGTAATTGGATTTCTCCAGAAAACCCAAATGATACTGAAACTCAACGTGTCCGGTCAATGTCTTGACTGGACGATAGGTTCCCAGCACAAAATGTCTAAATCCGGGACCATTATAACTAAAAAGCAATGGATTGTGAACGGCCGGACCGGTCCACATTCTGGAGTTTCCTACTCCGAGTTTGAACCCAAAATATCTCAATTGCACATAGCTGTCTCCCAGGTCAGTCCATGCATACGGATCCGCTCCAAAACGCTGAACGTGGTCGAAATTTCGCCAGGGATAGGTATAGGGGTTTCCATTCCTGTGCGGATAAGGGCCCAGGTCAAAGTCTGCATTCTGTGTAAAACCAATTTCCGGAGCAAATCGAAGATATAGTGGACCAATATTGGACTGGATACCTGCAACAAGTTTTTGGTTAAGTCCTTTTCCTTGCCATTGGGCCCCATCATTCACTCCACGTGGTAGGTTGGAGTTAAATGAAACCGAAAACGATGGATTCAATAACCGCACTTTGAGCAGATTGGATGATTCAAAAAGATATCCAACATCATTACATGGCGATGACCAATGATCAACCGAATCTTCAGCACATTCTACCCCAATGGGTCGAATCAAAAAGGAATGATTCGTCGGAACATCCGCTCCACTGATCTGAAATAGTCTCAAATAATGTTCGTATCTGTCACCGGGACGTACATCTTCCTGTGCCATTGTTGTATTGGTCAAAATCACCAACAGTAGCATTATTAAGATGTAAACCTTATCCGTTTTCATGATCCTCAGCATCGTTTTTCAGTGAATCATTCATCATATGCTCGAATACATCGTAATCAGAGAATGAGGCAGAAAAAACCTTACATCGCACATTCAATTCCGCACAGGTTAACCGAACTTTTTTAAATCGGTCCTTTCGTAATTTGACTGTTGTGATCAGAATTTCGTCGATTCTATGCTCTTTGATAACCTCGGTCAATTTATCGATATCCCCGAGGATTCTAAGTCCCTGTACTTTACCATTAATTTTATATGGAGAGTCATCCAAAAAGCCAACGGGCTTGATGTTCAGACGCGGAGCCTGACGAATCTGGCTTAAAGCAAGACATCCAGTGTCACCCGCACCATACAGGAGTGCCCTTTTCTTCCCTTTATTGGCAACGGTAATAAGGCTTCTTAAAGTTTTTAGCGTAAATCGAGCAGAAGCGATCAAAATAAAGAACAGTAATGCATCTATAACAAGTATGCGAAAATGTACGCTACTACCCTCGGTCAAAGACATAGAAAGCGTAACCCATGACACCAGTGTACTTGAAGCAACTGCAAGAAAAAGTGTCATAAGATCATAGACACCAGCATATCCCCATACAATTCGATAGATCCCAAATACGGCCAAGACCAGTATTTTCGTCACAATTATGATAGGAAGTTGAGAGATTACGAGCGATTCAATCGCATCATTCCATTGTGGATACCGCAGAATATGTGCCAGTGTGTAAGCCACAATAATCAGAATCACATCCGCCAGCATGAAGATAAAATGCACCCGTTTTTTGAAGGATGGAGGTACTTTGTGGATGATGTACTCAATCTTGCTGAAATTCAGATCACCATAGACATCCAATCGTGACAAGAATAGACCGAAGTAGAACAGTCCCACCATACCGGCACTGAATAGTAAATAGAACACTATTTCATTGTTGGGGTAGAACACAAGGACAATCGAACCAAAAAATATGGAAATCAAATACAAGGCGTGAACGGCCGAACGCTCGCTGAGTCCAGCGAAAACCAGACGGTGTGATGAGTGGTCTTTTCCACCTTGTGATGGGGACCGTCCCTTGAAAATTCGGAGTGCTGTAACCAGTGTGGTATCATAAATTGGTAATATGCAAACGGCTACAACAAGTATAAGCGCTGAAACAACCCCAAATTCAACTAACTGACTACTGAACATCATGGGAAGGGATGCCATCATAAATCCGATAAACAAGCTACCCGAATCACCCATGAAAATTTTTGCCGGATTATAATTCAGCAGCAGAAATCCACCAATGGCACCTGACAATAAAAAACTTACCATTGCCACCTCAATATTTCCGAGCTTATATGCCAACAATGAAAACACGATTGCAATAATCATGGAAGTCCCGGCGGCAAGTCCATCCATGTTATCGATCAAATTTAGACCGTTCGTGATGCCAATAATCCAGAAATAGGTCAACGGGATCGATATCCAGAATGGCCAGCTGTAGACCAACGAGTAGTTTCCCATGAGCAGCACGCTGGCTGCTACAAACTGCAACAGGAATTTGATGATGGGTTTCAGTTCAAAGACATCATCGAAGAGTCCGGTGAGAAACATAATGGTTCCACCTAACCAGACCAGCATAAACTGCTCGAGTCCGAAGAAAAAGAAAAGAATGGTAAAAGACAGGTACACAGACACACCACCCATCAATGCAACGGGGCGATTGCTCCAGCGCTCTTGACGGGGGATAGAAACATAACCAAACTTCAATGCAAAGAATCGCACCAATATGGTAAGCAAAAACGACAACACCAGTGCGGTGCCTGCAATCAATCCGATGGTAAAGTACGGTAATTCGTGCATCTCAGAATATAAAACCAACCTTCGGAGTTATGAAATCTTTTCAATAAAAAAGTGGCGCAAAAAAAATGATCACTTCAATATAGTCGGTTTAATTTGCTCGGGCTTTGTTATGATCGATCAGTTTCTGAACCCCTTCTTTTATGGATAGCAGGGGTCTGCCTAAAACGGATTTCATTTTGGAGTTGTCGGGTAAACGTCTGGTCATGTCACCCTCCTCCAATGGAGGCAGATGAATAATCTCAGATGTGGAACCTGTTAGATTGATAATGGTCTTGGCCAGCTCGATGATAGGGACCTCAATATCGCTACCTATGTTCACAACCTCATTAATGAACAATCCCTGCTCAAAAATGCGGATTGTAGCCTCAATGTTGTCGTCGATAAAGCAAAATGTACGCGTCTGATTTCCATCCCCATAAATGGATATAGGTTCATTTTTCAAAGCCAACTCCAAAAATCGCGGCACTACAAAATCGGTACTTTGATTTGGTCCGTAAGTATTAAAAAACCTAAAAATCGTATAATCGATATCGAACTCTTTTTTGTAGGATTTCAGGAAAGCTTCGGCGACATTTTTTACGATAGCGTAAGGGAGTCTGGAATTGAGTGGTGTGGTGTCTTCATTCTGCGGAAATTCTACAGGCTCACCATAAACCTCTGAAGAGGAGGAAAAGAAAACCCGCTTCACCCCGGTGTTCTTACATAGTGAAAGTACATTTTTCACTCCTTCAATGTCTTCGAGTACACGAATTGGATTTTCAAGAGTCCTTTGAACTCCAACCATGGCAGCGTAATGAAACACGTAATCGAATCTCCAGGAAGTCATCACATTGGTGATGTCATGGTTATTATTCACATCTGCTTTGATGAATTTAAAATTGGGTAAACCGATTTCCGGTAGTTTCTCTTCTTTTCCGGTGCTCAGATTATCTACAACAACCACAAAGTAATTTGGGTTTTTAACCAAGGCTCGTGCCAGTGCCCCGCCTACATTTCCTGCGCCACCTGTAACTAATATATTGATCATCTAATTCGTTTTGAATCTGTTCATGAATCTAACGTACGACAAGGTAAACAATTATTGATTTCATAATGAATATTATTTACCAGAGAAATAGCTCTGATACCATTCAACAAAGTTCTTAACCCCTACCTCTACATCTGTGCTGGGATCATACCCCAGATCACGTAATTCTGTGATATCGGCATTGGTATATGGAACATCTCCCGGATGCATAGCGACCAGATCTCTGATCGCTTGTTTCCCAAGGGCTTTTTCGATCTCTGAAATGTATGTATTTATCTTGACTGGTTTTGAATTCCCAATGTTAAAAATGCGATAGGGTGCTGAAGACCGAGAGGGATCGGGTCTGACTGAAGTCCCCCAATTAGGATCAGCCTGGGATGGATTTTCCAGGCAAATGATGATTCCTTGTACAATATCGTCGATGTATGTGAAATCACGGACCATTTCCCCATAATTGAACACTCGAATGGGTTCATCATTTAATATGGCTTTAGTAAACAAGAACAGGGCCATATCGGGGCGTCCCCATGGACCATACACCGTAAAAAACCTCAAACCTGTGGTTGGTAGACCGAAAAGGTGGCTATAACTGTGCGCCATCATTTCATTGGCCTTCTTTGTAGCTGCATACAAAGTAAGTGGGTGCTCTGTTGAATCCTTCTCAGACAATGGATATTTCGTGTTCAGTCCATAGACACTCGACGTACTGGCATATACGAGATTTTGGACGTTAAAATGTCGTGCGCATTCGAGAATGTTCATGAATCCTGCAACATTGCTGTCGGTATATGCACGAGGGTTTTCCAGAGAATACCGAACTCCGGCCTGAGCGGCCAGATTGCAGACATGGGTGACACTTTCGTTTTCGAAAATCGAGCGAAGAACATCATAATCGACGAGATCTGCTTTATAGAATCTGAAACGATCATACGTTGAACTTGAAACAGAATAACCCAATGGAAGTTCAGATGCATCCACTCCAAGTACGCTTAGGCGATCCAGTTTAAGTTGGACATCGTAATAACTATTAAGATTATCGAGACCGATAACCGTATGCCCCAGATCGAGAAGTTTTCTGGTCAGACTGAAGCCAATAAATCCGGCAGCCCCTGTTACGAGATAAACGTGTTTAGACACTTAGAAATTCACTTTTGATTTTAAAAAATAATTAGCAGTTAATTTAATTAAATTTACTCGTTCAATTTGGATCAAAATGAATATCGGGATAAGTAAATTGAAAATTATGACGCTCTATCTCATGGATTAGGTATGTTGTCAGTTTGTTTGCGCCGTAGATATTGAGGTGATTCGCATCAAGAAAATCTTCATCAACATAGGTTGAGTCTGTTAGCATGTCAAAAATTAATACATCCTGTGAGTATTTATTTTTAATCTGTTCATATGCCTCCAGAAAATGGGCTGGAATCTCATTGTAATAGTATTTGTGTACTGGCGGACCCAATAACACCGTCTGAATATTATATTGTTGGCTCAAATTGATTATAGAGTCTAAGTACACAACAGCAATCTTCGAGACCTCGTAGGGTGTTTCTAATGTACTGTCAACATAAAAGTGTCTTTGAACCCGATCCTGCCAATTGGAAATGTTGCTGGTTGTTCTATTTTCGTTAAACGTACCAAGGTAATAGATATGATTGGTCGTGGGGAAAAATGCAGTTCTCTTCCATAATGTTTTGTAATACTCCATTTCATCGATTGGTATATCATTTCGGATATCATCAAACTGCTGAATGGGATAACTTCTTTTGAACATTTCACTTGACCAATCTGGATCAGAAAATTTTTTATCATTGAATGCAGAAATATTGTGAGGACTGAATCCGATGATCAATATTTCTGGTATATGGTTTTTCAGAATTGCCTTTAATTTCCAGTATGTCAATACATAGGGTTCGGCAGAACGTGAAATATTGATCGCATTATCAAGCATATTTGTATTCACAGCTGCCATTGGATGTGAGTCCCCAATTACAATGATATTTGGTTTTCCCACATCCACTATTTGGGATGAATATATCAAGTAGTTAACACTTGCATTAAATGCAAAGTATACTGTTGGTAGTACTATGAATAAAATAAGTTTACGTAAGAACTGCTCCATAAATTAAAACTGGAAGTAAATAAATTCCTGTTCCTCTCCCAAAAACCATATTATTGCAAATGCTATGCTATAGTACATGGCATACCTGAATGGTTTTTTCCAAGTGAAGCCTGTTTCTTGAATTGCATATTGGTATTCTCTGCCCTGCCACTCAACAATAATAAATACAAATAAAAGAGCTAAGGTCACAAAAAACCTAACTTCTCCTCTTATGTCAAACGCAGGTATCGAAAAAAGTGAAAGTGATGCAATTTCACTTATTATCTGAATTGCATGACCAACACTTTCAGCGCGAAAGAATATCCATGCAAATACTGTAAGACTGAAGGTTGTAAGTATTAATAGGGTTTCTTTACCCGTAGGAAGTTTTCTTCCAATGGCAACAATATCAATGTGGTTTCTGTTATTCTCGGTGAGAAGCAAGGGCAAAAAGTACAATGCATTCAGAGCACCCCAAATGATGAATGTCCAGTTTGCACCATGCCAAAATCCGCTCACTAAGAAAATGATAAACGTGTTACGGATTTTCATCCAAGTCCCACCACGACTCCCTCCAAGCGGAATATATAAGTAATCTCTAAACCAAGTTGATAGTGATATATGCCATCTTCTCCAAAACTCTGCAATATCTCTTGAGAAATATGGGAATGCAAAATTTCTCATTAATTTAAAACCGAATAATCGTGCAGTTCCTATTGCAATATCAGAGTATCCTGAGAAGTCACCGTAAATTTGGAATGTAAAAAATAGAGCCCCCAATAAAAGAGTACTACCTGAATACTCTGTTGAGTTATTAAATATTTCATTCGCATAGACAGCGCAGTTGTCTGCGATTACAATCTTCTTGAATAGCCCCCAAAGTACCTGTCTTAGACCATCAACAGCCTGTGAATAGTCAAATAGTCGTGCTTTCTGAAATTGTGGCAGCAAGTTAGTCGCTCTCTCGATAGGACCTGCAACTAACTGAGGGAAAAAACTTACAAACGCGCTAAATGCTATGAAATCGGTGGTTGGTTCCAGTTTCTTCTTGTAAACATCAATTGAATAGCTAAGTGTTTGAAATGTATAAAAGCTGATTCCGACGGGTAATATTATTTTTAGTGAACCGGCACTAAACTCGTTACCGAAGAGGGTAAATGCAGCGACAAAATTTTCAAGAAAAAAATTGTAGTATTTAAAAAAACCAAGAAATCCTAGGTTTACGCAAATACTAACCCAAAGCAATACTTTTCGTTTGAGAAGATCGTCTTCATGTCTAAGCTTCAGTCCGATCACATAATCAACAGAAGTACTGAAAAGTATGAGCGATAAGAATCTGTAATCCCACCATCCGTAAAAGATGTAACTGGCTACGACTATCAGTAAATTCTGAATAGACAAACTTTTATTTGTGACGAACCAATATAACAGGAATACAATCGGAAGAAAGATTGCAAAGTCAATTGAGTTAAATAGCACCTATTGATCCTTATCTATAGCGATTTTTCAATTATAACATTTTGGGCGTCAATGAGATGAATACATATTGATCCATGTTGTATCAGTATTCGGTTATCAATGAATAATTTGTATTCCCAACTGCGATTAATGTAATTAAACATTCATCCAATTGTTTAGTAATTTCGCATAAAAATTTGATGTATCTGATGCAAGTCGGTGATAGCTAAACTTACTTAATACAGCTGGATTAGCACATTCTGCTAATCTGTCTCTAAAAGTTGAATCTTTAACCAACTTCATCAATGCATCTGTCAAAGCAGCATCGCTGTTTTCGGTTATGATTCCCGAGACTTGATTTTCAATAATATCTCTTACACCACCTACATCCGTGCTCAAAACAGCTCTTCCTGAGGCCATCGCCTCAATGATACTCACAGGAGTTCCTTCATTCTTTGAAGTGAGCATCACAATGTCCGATCCGGCATTGATCACATCGATATCTTTGCGCCATGAGGTAAAACAAACTGATGCGGACTTGTCATAATTCCCGACAATTGTGTAGGTAAGTCCAATGGAGTCACAATAATTCATCAAATGGTCACGGTCCTCCCCGTCTCCAACAACAAATGCTTTTATTTTGTGGATGCCGGACGATTCCACATTCTTGAATACACGAAAAAAAAGCTCATGATTCTTGATCTGTGTCAGTCTTCCTGTGATGGTAATCGCGATATCATCATCATCTAAATCGAATTCTGACCTAAATTTAGCTCTTTTGATGTCGACATCCTGTGTAAACCGCTCAAGGTCAAATCCCAAAGGAATAACATGAATTTTATCATCGGAAGCGATCTTATACTTATTGACAAGATCATTTTTCTGTAAATCGGAAATAGCGACAATAGCTGTGGACTTCCTGGCAAGAAACCGTTCGATCTCAAGGAAAACGCGGGCTTTTGCGGGCGAAAAATAACCCTCGAATACACTACCATGATAGGTATGAACGACAACCGGCACCGTGTGGTTCGCCAGATAGGCAGCCATACGACCAAGTGCACCTGCCTTGGCAGCATGCGTGTGGACAATATCCGGTTTCTCCGTCTCAATGATGGATTTGATCTCTTGTAAAGCTTTCCAATCATTTAGGGGGTGTATCGCTCTATGCATGTTAGAAACCACTCTGTACTCCAACTTTAGAGCATCGAGAATATAGGATGAACTCTCTTCATGAGGTTCAACATTACCTCCAATCAAGGTAGTTTCATAATGCTCAGGCAAATACTTGGATAGATATGCCACGTTGTATGTCGGACCCCCAACGTTAAACCGGTTGGTGATGCGAAGTATCTTAATTTTTCGTTGATCCATCATCAGATACAATACTGCGTATATAATAAATCGGATAATCTTTCAATCCGTAGAAGAGCACAAAGATTGGCAGGAATTTTGATTTGTGTCTGATCGCACTACCCACATTCGACGTCCCCATACTGAATACCATCACATAGAAAATCAGAAAAAACAATAAATATCTGAGGTACAAGTTTGACCAGAGTCGTTTCCTGTATTTGATCATCAAAAAGGTAATAAAGAAAAGGAATCCGGAGTCCAGAAATCCTTTCAAGTGTCGAATGGCAGAAATATCCCATGGGAATGGTGAATATAGAAAATAAACGAAACGAACAGGTGCCTGCAATACCAGATCGGTCGGACTGTTGATCGTCCATTGGGTCAGATAAGCTGTTGTTCCCGTACTCCTGTTGGACGAAGCAACAGATATCCTGTCAGCAAGCTCCTCTGCATCCGCTAAAGTGGCAATACTTCCAATTTTCGGGATGTACGTAATCGAAAACTGCACAAGGATGGCCACAGCCAGGAAAAGTGTGGTCAACAATAGTAAAAGCCGGGGCGACATCTTCAAATCTTTGAGCTGATTAGTAGAGTCCATCAGCGTGTGTATAGCGAGTATGAAAAAGAATAGAGCACCCCCTAAATACATCGCCCCATGAAAAAGTCCCGATAAGGCAAAGAAGATCATGGCATAGACTGCATTCCTGACCCGCTTGTCCCTCAGCCAAAAAAGGACCTGTAACAGGGCAAGACTCATAAAAAAGATGATAAACGCTTCACGTAGAAAAACCACCGAATGTTCTATGATGGATGGATGCATAGCGTATATCCAGGCGCATATCAGGGCTGTCTTCGGCATTAAAAACACAACGGCCATCCTGTATACGACATAAACCGTTGCTGTGCCTATCAGAAGATTTATCAGTTGCAGTACAAAGGGCTCTCTACCAATGAGATTATACAAGACGGCACCCATCCAACTGATGACATACGAACTGGTTGGGATAAAAAACTCTGGGGCTAAAATTGTGGAACTGGATTGGGACCATTCCCAGGCCCAAAGTTCAAATTTAACGGCATCACAACAACCTGCAGGCAAAATAAAAACATAATGGTGCACTAATGCAGCAAAGATTCGAATAAAAAATGCGCTCGCCAATAACAGCCCGATCTTTCGATCTCTTCTATATACGTATGCAAAAAAGCTGACACTTAATAAGATGATGACCCAGCTAAAAATCATGACTGTATCGCTCCCATGTAGGTATCAACATACATCTTGCTGATGTGATTTAAACTGAAATGATCTAAGATCCTTGATCTGGCCAAAATCCCAAGTTCAGTTAGCTGTTGTTCACTAAGGTGCCGGGATTTCAAAATAGCATCTGACAGTGCATCAATGTCACCTGCCCGGACCACAAATCCTGAGTCACCGACAAGAAGTCCGGCGTCACCTACTTCAGTCACTATGCATGGGACCTGTGAACTCATAGCTTCGCCAATAATATTCGGGAATGCTTCTCCCCACAATGAGGGCATGATACAAATATCTAAAGATTTAAGGATTCTGTCCACATCGTCGCGCTCATCAATAAGCGTAACAAATGGATTTAAATCATGTTCAAGAATATAGTTTTTGATTTGTGGATCTGAACTTACACCATTACCCATTAAAATAAAATGTGCATCCTCAAGCTTACGGATGACCTGCTGAATTGATCTAAGCAAAGTCATATGTCCCTTCATGGGATGTAAGCGTCCAATTTGCCCAAATAAAAAAGTATGTTGAGGAATACCCAGTTCGTCTCTGACCATATTTCTGATTCCATTATCTGGACTAAACAAGTCCGTATCAAATCCATTGGGAATAAACTTGGATTTAGATTGGTCAAAATTCACTTTTTCATGTTGTGCAGTACTTACCGTACTGTTGTAGATCACATGTTGGGTTGACGTTGATAGTCTTGCATTCAGCCATATTGCCAATCTTGTATGATACTTCTCATGGCTGGGGTTATGCAAGGAATGCCTTATGTTAAAAAAAAGCGGTTTGTCATCATATCTAAAATACCACGCAAAAAGATTACCATGATACATCCACCCTTGGATAATATCCGGGTTCCACTCTTTAATGATATTTTTGGTCCTTGCCGTCTGACCTAATGCGTTTAGAAAATTCTTGTGCTTGAAATTCAGAGAAGTGATTGAAATACCGTGTCTTTGGAGAACCTCACCTTGCGTATCTATATCATCAACGGAAACGACCCTATGTTCGAAAATCTGAGTAGTAGAGAGGATCAATTTCACCAGCATCCGTTCAGCGCCACCGGTTCCGAGTCCAGAAATTACGTGCAGGATTTTAAGTTTTGGCATAATTGATTTTAATCAGGACACTTGGAAAATCCAAGATAAGCATCTTTGTTTGATGAATGACGATGATAATATGCCAAAGATTAATAAGTTTTCAGAACAGACCAAATGCTTCATTCAAATAACGTTGCGCTATTTTGGAACTCTCAAAGTCAAGAGCTCTTTGTTGGCGTGAGTGTATCGTGCCCTTAGGTTGTTCCAGGGCCTCATTAATAGCCTGTGATAATGCGTCAGGATCATTTGGGGGAACGAGGTGGCCCAACTCGCCTTGTAATAGAATATCGGCTGGAGCACCCTGACAATCGGTGGCGACGATAGGCACACCCGTAGCCAGGGCTTCTACTATGACATTACCGAATCCCTCCCACCTGGAAGAGAGAACAAACAATTTTGCTTTATATATCACCGCTTCGGGATGTGAAACGAATCCGGGTAAATGCACTCTTTCGGAAACACCGAGATTCTTGGCAAGTGATGTGAGATCTGCACGCAATGGTCCTTCCCCCAGAATAACCAGATGTAACTTAGTATCCGATAATTGGGAAAAGGCCTGAATTAAGGTATCGAAACCTTTTTCCATGGATAATCTACCGACAGCGCACAGATAAGGAACAATAGATAAGTGTGAAAGGAACTGGGGATCAATCTGAGTCAGCTTGGATTTTATATTGATTGGGTTCCCAATTGTTACCAACTTATCGTATGAAGTGATTTTATATTGAACGAGCGACTCAGCCGTCTCTTTGCTATTGGCAACAATCACATCAGCATTTCGATAAGCCGTAGTCATTAATCCTTGGTAAAGCCAAGATTTGATTCCTTCTATTGAGTTAATTGGACTATTTCGAACAAAAGTTGCCTCCCGAAGCAGTAATTTACAGGGTTTACCTGCAATCCACCATGAAATTGATGCAATGATGTTTGCGTAATGCATACTGGACATAAGTGCAGCAGGTTTTGTCCGACGTAAATAGGATGCAATAGCGAATAGTGCAAAAAGAGTCCGGGATCGGTTTAAATCGACTACCTCTACCTCAGGTCTTACCTCTTTCAGAAAAGGTCCCTCAGCTTTAACGAGTAGAATCTGAATTGGATGTGATGTCAAATCAACCAAAGCGTTGGCAAGATTCACTACAACTTTCTGAGCCCCTCCGCCATTCAATGCAGGAATAAATAATACAATGGGTGGATTTTGCTCTTGCATTGTTTACCTAAATATTAGAAATGGATTATAGGTTTTTAAGGAGTTTCATCCAACTATCGATTTCATGATTTTTGCTGAATTTACGTTCAACAGTTTCTCTGGCATTTCGCGAATAATGCTCTAAAATTTCCGGATTATCAATATAGAATTGTATAGCTTCCGCTATAGAAATTGGTGATTTAACGGGGATCATCCTTCCATTATCTTTATCGGAAATGATCTCCTTAAATGTTGGAATGTCAGAACAAATTACGGGACATCCACAGGCCATAGCTTCAAGTAATGCTTTTCCAAGTCCTTCTGAGTGTGAGGGGAAAACGAAAAAATCACAACGTTGATATTGTTTAACCAAATCTGATGTAATCAGCGGCCCCATATATACGATTTGATGTCCATAGGATTTGACTCTCACTTCGATCTCATATAAATAGCCATTCTGAACATTCCCACATAAACGTAAATTTATTGGTCTTTCGATGTATTTTAAGGCAGAAACTAAATCATTTACACCCTTTTTTTCATGGATTGTACCGGCATATAAAAGTTCAATCGGATTTCGGACAGCCCCATCTCTTTCTTTGAATGAGAAGACATTCGTGTCGATTCCTCTCGGAATAATACTGCATTTTTCATCATCAAAATTATAGTATGGAATCGAGCTTAGATGTACAGACTCCGAAATAGAAACGATTGCGTCCACTTCAGTATGATAATTTTTGATTGCATTCAGAAGATTGAACATTTCAGTGAAACTCATTTTTCTCTGAAAAACAGATTTTAGCAATCTTAGATGTATCGATCGCGGGGGCATTTGACCAATATTTGCAATAAATTTTGGCCTTTTTACGGATTTAAGTTTAGATAACAGTGCTGTGTTAAGAATCCATCCAACAACAAAATCAAAATCATTTTCATTAAGTAGCTGCTTATATGATTTTATGAACGATGCGGGATTATCACCAGAAGCACCTGTAAAGTGATATTTCACACCCCCTGGTATACTGAACCCATGCTTTGTTGGGGTATTTCCACCACAAAGAATATGTATGAATATTCCTTTTTCCGCTAAACCCCATGCAAGATTCTCCAGACCGGTACTCATCCCACGGTTAAGTGCTGAGTTTGTTATAACGAATAGTATTTTCAAGGGTACTTATTAGAATTTGTATCCAAACAAATTGGCTTCCGTTTTGAATTTATCTTCGGCTAATTCTTTAAGGGATGTATTATAAAATTCCCTGTAACTAAATTCGGTTCGAATTCCGGATTTGTACTTTGGAAGACTTAAATCATCAAAATTTGAAATCCCGATATCAATCAAAGCTTTTTTGAAATCGACTTCCAAATTCTCGAATTTCATTACATTATCTAAGCACAAGGTCTTATTGTCCAAACTGTAAAATGGCACATTTGAGAATCCCGAAGCAATATGCTTGTATTTGCCCGTATTCTTTAGAGCAGACAAAGCAAACTCATCGAACTCACATTTTACATTAAAGCGATGTGATCTCCAATTGTAGAATGATACCAGCCTATCAAATGGGTTTCGTTCTATAGTAAATTTATAATAATTATTCCAAATTTTTGGGCCCAGAATTTGTTTTAAATCCTTCGCAATCATGTGTTGTTTGAAGGTCGGCAGTAATTCTATATCACCAATTTTTTTCCTGCCTCTAATTAGATCAAGTGAATCAATTAGTGTTCGAAATAAATGCTTCGCCAACAATAATGGGGGGATATTACGAACTGGAATTTTAATATTAGTTCTTTTAAGATCAGAAGAAACCATTACATCTTTACTTAATGCTAAAATATCTTCGTAATCACAAAGACCTGCCAAAACTGCCGAGATGGATGTCCCAGCAGTTTTTCTTGTCTTTAAAAAAACGAACTTATGTTTGTGCGAGACGATTGACATCAGACGTCAGTCCTATTTGGGAAAAATGCTTTTTGTAAAAAGGTTGTTCCGGTTTTATGTAATCCCAAGTGAATATTGATCATAACATTTTGTTAATGGTACACCTATTTGTGGAACAAACGATAAACGCAATAAATGTAACCAATTAAGTATTTTTTTATAATTTTATATCTGGAATAATTTTCACCAGAATATGTTGGGCCACTAAGGGCTTCAATTCCAATGAGTAATCTCTCCCAGTGACTGTCTTTTTCATAACCAAAATTAATCAAACTTTCTGAAATTGAACCATGATGTTCCGTCTGATGCTTAATTCTTGGTAAATGATGTTTCCAATTACCAATTCCCTTAGGCTCAATTGGTCTCAATATCCTCATGGCTTTCAATGATTTTCCAGATGGTTTTGCAAATAAATGATACTCGCTAAACTTACATTTACTTACTAAACCAGGTACTAATCTCTGTAGATAATCCTGTGTCAAATCTGGATGACTGGTGAAATCCTCATATTTAATCACAATGAATCGATTGCTGACAACAAGAGAATTGAAAACTTTGGTGAAGAAATTCCAAAATCTGAGGCTAGCCCAATAGTTATTTGGTTCCGTACCATGAAAACTCACTATTGTATCACGTGGATCGCGAATCAAGCATATTACATATAGGTTTTTATCAAATCTTAAGGGCCATTTCACACTTAAAAACTCACCCGGCTTTTTAGTTAAGAATATGCCTTCTCCTGGGTGTCTGGTCAGCAATGATGCTTCATGTTCACAATAATGCGGTATATCAAAACATGTGACCATTACTTCAGCGAGCAAAGTAGTCCCAGTTCTTGGTCCTGAGCCAACTATATGAATTCTCGTTTGATTACTCAAAGATTCCTACCTCCTTTTCAAGCCAACAATTGAACAGTCCAGATTCGCGTGCTTTAGAGCAAAATACCAGTTTAGTAAATTCCATATTGCGATGGATACGGCATAGGACACTGCAATTCCAATCATACCATACAGTGGTGCCAATACAACGCAGAACACAAAATTTAGTACCAGTGAGAGTATACTTGCTATTAAGACTTTTTTTTCCAGATTTAACTGTTTAAGAATTAATCCAACTGAACCTACAGCTGTACTAACGATCTGTCCAATTAATAAAATTACCAATGCTGCATAAGATCCCGAAAATTCAACCCCAAACAGTAATTCAATGATCTCACGGCCCCATATATAAAGTATAATACATACGAATAAAGTGACCACAAATGACCCTCTTGCGGTCAATTTTAACATTCTTGTAAGTTTGTCGTATTGTTCCTGTTTCCATAATCTGACAATATGTGGCGCTAATACCGTATTAAACATCATTAATGTTGTCGATGCTAACATAGCTGCTGAAGTGGCTACTTTGAGTAAACCAATGTCCTCATTCAACCCAAGAGATCCTAATACTACAGTGCCTACTTGAGCATTTATAATCTGAATTCCAGTGATTAGAGACAATGGTATTAAACTTGATATCCACATTGAAAGCTGAAAATTTGGTACTGTTGACCTTACTTCTTTTGGTATATGACGTGATAGCAATACTGCACCTACAATAAAAGCAATAAGTGCCGCAACAACAGTGAACTGCATTGCTATCTTAGAGTCTATGCTAATCCCTAGTACAAGTGAACTGAATAGCAGAATTATCAGAAATAATGGTCTAATCAATTCCTCAGGTAGTTGCCCTATGACAACCTTTCTCAATCCCTTTAGTGTTGCTCCACGTAGATTCCCGAAAGCAATTAAAGGAAGCAACCATAGGGACCACAAGAAAATGTTGGATGATACATTATCAAATGTGAACCATCCCTGAGAAATAATGATACCTGAAATTAAAGCAACTAAAATAGAAAACCCAATTACGAATCCATTTGATAAAACGAGTAATCCTCTAAGTAAAGCCCATTTCTCCTGAAGCTGATACATTGCTGTTTCACGAATCACCAATGTCGGAAGACCAGCTTTGGTGGGGAGTCCAAGTAGGGTGATGATGGATAGGACGTACGCATATACTCCATAATCCTCTGGACCTAACAACCTGGCAAGCAGCACCCCTACTCCCATGGTTAGCACCGTGTTGGATACTTTTAAGAAAGCAGTCCCGGTTGCACCTTTGAGCAATTCAACTTTTAGATCCGAGCCTTTAAAGTGGCGTAACAGCCAATCCATGAAGTTTTAACCTCGGTTATAACAATTAATTTTCATTAAGCCGAATCCGTAGTGCTCTGTAGAAGGGCGAAATGATTATGATGAAAACTCCAATTGAGAAGCCCAAAAACACAGAAAAAATGACATATCTGGTTTTGTTTGGTCCGCTTGATGCAAATGGATAATTCGCTTCCTGCAATGTTGTTACTAGTGGAGTGTCTGTCTGGACTCTAATCCGTGCATTTTCTAATTGCTCCGACAGATTACTGTAAATATTAAACGCCAGATTGTACTCCCCAAGCATGTTTTGTTCAATACTCCTCGCAGTGGCCGTAAGGACTCCTCTGTTTTGGTCACGAAATTCAGCAAGTTCACTCTGTGCCTGCATATATCGTATTCCTGCTTCTGTATGACGCCTCTCAACAAATTTCAGGTTCTGACGCGCTCTTTCAGTTCTATATCGTATCAGGAATTCACTTAATGAGTCTTTCAGATGACGTGCAATCTGCATAGATGCTTCGGGGGACTGGGTAGTTACAGAGATGTTATACACCCCGGTTTGGATGTCACTTGTAAATAATATCGAAAAACGTAACCCTGCAATGTTTGCCATATTTCCAGCATTGGAAACAAGCTCATTCGTCTGATCCGTGGGTTGTGCAGGTTTGGATTTAAAACCGGATCTTACCCACCTTAACAAGGTACTGGGCAGACGAAGTGTATATTGCTCAAAAGTATTGATTTTAGTGTGCTCTCTGAAATATTCGTGAATATATATGCTGTCGCCCACAGGACTATAATAAATCTTCTTGTCAGCTACACCAGCTAAAAACTCACTGTTGGTTAGAATGTATGGATATAACTGACTGTGTAATATTTCACCTGTCGAATTACCCCCACCGGTACCACCCCCTCCAAATCCGAGTTGGGCAACCAGTCCACCCAAACGACCCAAATTAGGTGCCTGGGCTTGTAATTCGGGTAATAATATCATATTGGATGTGTATGTGCGTGGACTAAAGTAAGCGTACATCGATCCGAGTATCAAAAAAACCACTGTCCATAACAAAATCGTTTTTCTACCCCGACGCAATGTTTTGAACAGTTCAACGATATCAATCAACCGCTCATTCTGGCCCGATTTGGACATACCATCAATTACTTGTACCGGTATGTACCTAACTTCAGATTCATTCCCATTGCCATTTTGAATTGTACTCATAAATCAGCGGCTTAATCGATCAATTGCAAGTAGAAGTGTTGTGGTCATCGATACAACCATCGATGAAATAGATACTATTTCCTGTGTGGTCATTCGTTGTGTCTCAGGCTTAGCAGGTATCACGATCTGTGCCCCAGGCTGAATGGGTGGTGTACTCACAGTTAATCCAATAAAACGTTTGTTTCGGTCCACATCCCCGTTGGCATATATTACATAGGACCTTTTTTTCAAAGCCCGTTCCGTGTATCCACCAGCTCTGTCAATATAATAGGAATAATTGGCACCGGGAACATAACGTACTTCCACCTCCTGCATCACTGCGCCCATCACACGTACGGTCTGGGCCATTTTCGGAATTCGGATCACATCACCTTCACGTATATATAGATTTTCACGCGAGGCCGGGTCACGCAACGCTGTTTGAAGATCTATCCCAATTCGAATGGCTGTATCATTATCGTTATCGTTTACTTGTTCAGTGGACGCCAGGAAGTTGTATTCAACTTGTGCACGGTCAATAACCCGCTGTTGACGATGAACACGAGCGCCCGGAATATAAGCTTCATTGGTTAATCCTCCTGCACGAGCTATGATATCACTGATGCGTTCGTTTCTACTTGTTATAGCATATTGCCCCGGATACATCACTTCCCCTTCGATGTTTACAAAACGCTGAATATTAAAATCGGGTCGTCTGTACACATTGACAATATCGAAGGGCATAATTTCGAAAGATTTCGAGTCACCGTTTAACGTCAGTGATCCATCCAATTCAAAATTTATGGTCTCAACAAGGCGATTTGGATCGGTAGAGTTCATGATCCTGCGAGAGATTTCGATGCGTGACAATGCGGCTGACTCTAAAAATCCATTCGCGGTAAGGATCAGGTCCTCCAACGACATGTTTTCACGCCAGCGATAAATTCCGGCATTTCTTACGGCACCATGGATTTCAACCACCATCGTATCACGTAAACTGTTCAATTCCCATATCGTGACATCATCTTCACGTTGAAGTAGTATATCAAATCGTGAAGGATCTGACAGTACATTTTCAACATTGAACGAGATCTGCTCCAGACTGAGGTCATCTCTCATTCTGTTGATGAGTCCACGCGATCTGAACGCATCGGGACGAATTCCACCAGCCTGATCGATCAGCTGACTCAATGTTAAATCAGGCTTGAGTTCAAACTCACCCGACCGCCACACACCACCGGATATCATCACACGGTTTTCGAAACGATCAAGTACCTCAGCGATCACGACTTCATCCCCATTCTGTAATATGAAGTCACTGTACAATGTTTCCGGTAAAGTGACAATTCTTCTCTGGGTATCGGTATATCTGCGGATTTGAGCATGCTTGGTATAGGCCCGGCTAGTGTACCCACCAGCCATGGTCACAAGATCTTGATAAGTTTCTGTGCCAAGTAACTCATAAGTTGCTGGACGAAGAATCTGTCCTTCAACTTTTACCCGACTCTGATAAGGTAGTACCTGGACGACATCCTGATCATGAAGCCGGATGTTCCTGGATTGGTTACCAGATATCAGAAAATCATAAAGATCAAACTCGACCACTGTCCTGTTTTCCCGAATTACCCTGATTCTCCTAAAACTACCCACATTCCCGGGTCCCCCGGAACTGTATAAAGCATTAAATACAGTTGCCAATGAACTCATTGAATAAGTTCCCGGTGCGATTACTTCACCTGTGACAGTAACATTGATTGTTCTGACTTTCCCGAGTGAAATATCTGCGAATGTTGTGGCATCACCCTGATCTGGGTTCAATCCGCCATACAATTGCGATAATTGCCTCATCAATCGGGTCTTGGCCTCTTCAATGGTTAAACCACTCACAAATACAGGTCCACGATTCTGTAAATTCACCGTGCCTTCTGTACTCACAGTCAAATACAATTGATCTGTCCGATCACCCCAAATAGAAATAATAAGTTCGTCTCCAGTGCCAAGTTGATAGTTTGAAGGCGTCGGGATATTCATCGATGGGGCGAAATTAAATCCGGCAAAACTGAATAACTCGGAACCGAACACATACTCACTTTCCTCTGAACTTGAACTTGGTACTTGACTCCGTTGTGTATCGGCAACAAACGGCTGACCAATTCTTCCACTTGGGGATACCTGACTGCCAACTGATTGCTCACCTAATGCACTCAGTCTCATTCTCAGTTCTTGTGCCTCGTTGGGTGGGAGTCCCCTGGCGGTTGCCATCAAAAGGGCTTGCTCCATCGTAACACCCTGAGCCTCAGCCTGTCTCATGTATTGACGAAGCTGTTCATCCGACAGATCGGCTGTGCGAAAACTTGATAAGTTACTCGCATTGAGCGAGACTTGTGCACTCAGAGTTGAAAAACTTGTTAGAATCAGGAGTGCTGCCAACAGTATGGTCAGCTTGCTCGTATTGATACCTGGTAACGTGGACATGTAAAATCTGGGACAGTAAGTGAATGTTCTGCTGATCTTCGCCAAAATACAAAAAAAAGATGATATGAATAATAAGCGTATACCCGGTTATCGTGTGACCCTGTTTGAGAAGACATTTCTCGCATAGGAATAGAAATAACGTGTTGAGCTAACATTATGATCGCGGCGCATGTATCTTAGGAAATTACGCATCATAATGGATGAAAAACTTCTGCGATCGGTATGATTCCATAATGTAGACAGATAATCCTCATGTCGTGCAGAAAGACCTGATTCATCGCGTGCAACTCCATCCAGTTCCAGTCCCTTTAATATCGCAATCCCATCCTGGAACGTACTGCCCAATTGCCATCCTGCGACCATATCAATTAAATGAGCATCAATGACCTGGTCGTAATTGAATGCGGTTGATTGTGTTCCTGCGCCTGATTTGATATGATAATGATGCTTCATTGCCAAATGGAGATCGACCAAATGTCGAAGTCTTAACCAACTTTCCTTTCCACCATGATGGGTGAGCAACATCCAGAACACGTGGTCACTGTGTGGTAACAATACCTGTTTTCCGAAAAAGTCCCGTATTGATGCATGTTGAAACAGTTGTTCATAGCCAAGACGCTGAAAATAATGGGGTTGAGATACTTCCCAATGTAGGTCAATAACCTGACCTTCGGACTTGAACCTGGCTTCACACTGTGATTTACTGCTCAACTGTTTATGTAACCATTTAGATTGGGCAGTGTCAGTTTCGGTACCACGACCGAAATCAGGTAGAATATTCACGGACTTTAGAACACCCATCGCCTTTACCACCTGGTCGGGGGGGATAAGAATATCCAGGTCGCCCATTTCCCGAAGCTGATTATTCCGGTAGTACTCAGCGACGAACAGATTCCCCTTCATGGGAAGTACAGAAATTCCGGATGCTGTTAAAGATTCATAAATCTTATGATACACGTGGACCAGTTTTAGATTTCTTCTGATTGATTTTAACTGGATATGTGTGAGTATATTTTTTGTCCGATCGACCAAATATGGCTGCAATTCAGTAAATATTGATAGAAGAGGCCTGATATTATGATTGGTAGCCAATATCAACAGTTTATCATTGTCAAAAGTATGTAGAGCGGACCTGTACTCTTGAGCATTTTGCGACGTCCCACCAGTATCTGATGTTGCATGCCTCATTGCTGAAACAAGTATCCGCAACTCAGGTGATAATTTATCGGTAAGTCTATTGCTCATGTACGCACCTTTTCTGCTGCGCTTGGGTTGATCTGTGATGTCACTATAAATAATTGTAATTCGATTGTTAAGATAACCTTTTTCCCGTTTGCAGATTCATATCAAACGCTAATTTCAATCAGATTTGTTACTTATTTTTTTGGTGTGTAGCACAGACTTATTGTTTTTGTTTGGTCTTTTAGTTACTTTTACAGCTTCAACATCTTACATAACTTAATATCCCACTATGAAAAAAACTTGGATAGCCCCACATTTGGTAGCATTTGCCGTTGAAAATACCTCAAATATCGGTCCTGACGCTTCTGGTTCTGCATCCTGATTCAGGTATTGATACAACTTCGTTAACTCTATAAAAGAGACTGTGCAAAAGGACTTAAACCATATGCTGGTTCCCCATCCGGCATATCCTTTGCATAATCTTGGCAATGTATTCCATCACAGTTATGGAATACTATTTCCAGCTGTAAAAAGTATTCGGCAACGTGCTCTTTCCGATCAGGTAGTTCCTGTGCATGAAGAGTACCTGAACTCCTTCACTTCCGATTTCCTCTCTCTACTCGGTGTAGATGCGAGAACCAGTTTATCAGTGAGTACAGGTACACAGCTTGAAGACTCACAATCCATCATACTTCCGAGATGGGACTATCACTTGTTGGCTTTAAGTTGGTCTAAGTATCACCCTGAGTTTTACGCAGAATTTGTCCAAGGATTTCTACCCAGATTTCCAGAAATCACACTTTTCGATGAACTCGCAGCAGATCCCGACTCTATTGAGATTCCACTTCGATCCGAGCTGACCTCCCTCAGAAATGAAGTCATCTCGTTGGATGAAATACGCACAGAGAACCCATTTCAGGATAAAGTTCTCTTGATTGAACGGGCTCCGGTATCTGATTCCATTCATCGATCTGAGTTCTTCAAATGGCGCGGATACGGCAAACATAGTCGTAATATTATGAATATGGATGCTATTGAGGCGTCCTTACGTGAGCATGGGGTCCCGGTTGTACGATTTACACCTGGAATCGAACCGATCAAAACCCAAATCCAGGCTTTTGCGAGTTGTAAAGGAGTCATCTCCCTACGAGGTACAGAGTTACTTCACGCATTATGGGTCCCACAAAATGCGAAAATGATTGTGATTGAGACACGTGATCTCCTCGGCGGATGTAATTATTGCAGAATCATGAGTGACTGGTTTGAACATGATTATCATGAAATCGAGATCAGAAATGGCCGCTTTATTCAGATCGATCCAACCAGCATTTTGAATTGTTTCTGAAGTAGGATGTTTATATTGGTCCCATTGGCTGAGAACACTACACCAAACCATACCTGTGAGAACTCAATTGAAGGAAGTTTCATTTACTGCATATGAGTAAGGAATTGAACATAAAATCCGAATTGACCCGTATTAGAAGGCAGGATACGTCAAATACGTGTGAAGCATTAAGTCAATGGGATCACTCACAGTGGATATTAGATGATTATGCGCTGGTCCATCGAAGCAGAGGATTTTTTCAGGTTATCGGGATGAAATCCCAGTCTACTAATGAAGAGTCCTTGATTTTATATCAACCTCAAAGTGCTTTATGTGGACTGATTTTTACCCGAATCAATGATCAAATCCATGCTTTGATCCACGCCCGTTTTGAACCGGGTAATCCAGACTTCTATCAGTTTGGCCCAACTATTCAGTCTACTGCTGCTAATTATTTACGCGTTCACGGTGGGAAAGCTACCCCTTATTATGAATTCTTTTCCGGGTACTCACCAAACATTAGACCACTTTATACTACCACACAATTTGATCTCGAACATCGGTACTTTCAGAAAACCAAAGTGTTGAGTTATCTGTGGGCCGATATCGCTTTTGAGCCGGAACAAAATTTCATTTGGGCTCCCCTGGATGAATTGATCAATCTTGCCGGGGAGGACGAATTTTTCAATCCGGATTTACGCTCACTTTTGATTCTATTTGATTGGAGTCGGATTCCGGGCGCAACTAGATCGGTACCCAATTTTTCACTCGATTTTGGAAATTTCCGAAGTGAACCAGCACGGAATTCAGACTGGAAGATTGTTCCACTACAGTCACTAAAACGTTGGAGGGTTACGGAGGAAGGAATTATTGACTCGGATTCTGAAGGACTAAACGTCCGTCTTTATGACATTTATTGTCAAAGCCGGGAGAATCCACGATGGGTTCAACCTCTCATGGAAGCGGGAAATGAGGGACTGGTTCAGCTTGGCATCCGTCATCATGCGGGAGGGACAGAGTTTTTGATTTATCATCAGCATATGATGGGGGTAGGTCCCCAGGGAGTGGTTCTGCCAAGTTACTGGAGGTATCCGGGACAAACTCATGGGTATGGTAATCCCCTCACAGGTAGCGTCATACGTGATTTTGTCCAAAGCGACGAAGGGGGACGATTCATAAGGCACGCCAACAGATACCAGGTTATTGAAGTCGATGGCCTGATTGAGCTTCAACCCGGACAAGCCTGGGTCACAGAATCCCAACTCAAAAATCTTTTACATACCTCAAATCTAATTGGATTTTCACTGCGTATTGCCCTGTCATCTCTGTTGAACAGGTTTGTTTCAAATTAGTGGATGTTCGGGTCGCTTATATTAGAACTTTTACCTGATCTCGCCGATTCGACCATGTAGGGTGCCCCCCATTGAAGCCATTCGTATTGAACCTATTATTCAAATAACCTTGGTTAGTCTATCATCGAATTAACGAAATCGCACCCGCCATTCGCCCCAAGCTCCCACTGATCAAGTTTGAGTTTCTACCCTTAATTGAGTTGGAATCGGGATCAATATTTTTAACTGCTTCTATCAGTGCTGGAACATTCAAAATGTGTGACATTGGATGATTATTCGGTAATTCTGCAAATAATTCCATCCATCGATGTCGCTCCAATACAAATCGCTGAAGCCAGTCTGAACTTTGTTGACCCTTGAGTTTTTTATACAGAATCTCATCCGGAATCTTTCCTGCAAAAGCCTTACGCACCAGATTTCGTCCTCCATTTCGAGCGTAATATGACTCAGGCAGTCGGAGACAGAACTCTACAAGTTCCTGATCAGCAGTTGGGTCCCAGTGATAAATTCCGTAGTACTGACTCATCGTTTCCCAAAATGATCCAATATTTGCCGCTCTGAAATTCAATAATGAAATTCTCTTCGGGCTGACCCAGGATGGGATGGTGTCGTCAAGTGGATCATATTCTGAAGCCAGGTAATCATTGATCGTGAATTGATTCAGCCAGTCTTTGTTGAAAAAAGAATGTATTTCCGGGTAAAAAAATGATTTCGGATGGACAGGTGAATTTCCGACTTGGTGATTTTTGTATCGTAGAATCTGGTAGCTATCCATCGCATCTTTTAAAAGCCACTTTATTTGCTTTTTAACACTGATTCCGGCCCAGGTTATACTTGCATTACCGACTTGTCCAACGAGTAATGCGTTGATATGCTGTGCTTTTGCATATTCTGAAATGGCATGTACCCAATATATATTCCCAACACCATGGGAAACTTGTCCCAACATGTGAACCGTATTGATAATAGAATCAAGCATGGAGGCTTCCGGACAACTAAATGACATTTGATCTATGTTGCCAGCAGCTTTTGCGGTAATCCTGGCATATACCTCCTCATTACCACGGCCATGATTATATGTACTTGTGTCAAAGAATTCGGTCCCGGTAAATGCCTGGAGTCTTTGCCCTTGATCATTGAGCAAATCCGCTGTCACCCATGAAACCGATCCTGAGTCAAGTCCACCACTCAAATGTGTTGCGATGCGTTGATTGGGCTGAATCCTACGCTGTACAGCCTGTCTGTACAGAAAATGAAACTCTTCGATCAGCTCCGTTTCATTTCGAACATCGATACGGTTAAGATGTGTGGGGAACCAATAGCGTTTAGGGATTGGTTCATTGCCCGGACGAATTGAAATTACCGTACCTGGTGGTACTTTTCTGACATCTTTGATCACCGTTACAGGATTAACGGTTCTCGTCATTATAAATCTTTGTAGCAGGTAAAGTTCGTTGAGAATAACCGGATCCGGATCTATTTCAATTAGGGTTCTCAATGAATTCGAGAATATAAACTGGCTATCTGACTGCTTGTAATACAATGCATAGCCCGAGATGTAATCCGTTGCCAAATGTAGCTCTCTCGTTCTTCCATCCCAAATAGCAAACGACCAATCTCCACGAAAACGATGTACACATTCGATGCCCCATTTCATATAGGCCAGAAGCATGAGCTCATGGTCAGGAAGATCCGAGCGTTCAGACAGCTCAAGATGTAATGATGAGCATAGCTGGGGACGATTATCCAACCGAGCATGTGCGGCAATCGTGACATCGAAATTTGATAACGGGCTTAATTTTCCGGGGATGATGGACCTATTCATCCCCCGATTCGTCGAGAATACATGAAAAACGTTATCGGGCGAAGTTAATCGGTGAACATCATCAATGTTTACGGGATTTGTTATACAATTCCGGTCGCCAGTTCGTAAAATCCCACCGTAAATATCCATGCTTTATCGATTATTTTTTTTCGTCCCGAATATGCGATAAAATACTTTACTACCAAACAAAAAAATGCATTTCCAACTTTTCCCAAGTGACATAGCTTTTCTTCATAAAAAATCATATCTATAACCACACGTAATTCAAAGCACCAAAAGCCTTCACATGTCAGAAAATCCAGATAAACCCAAATCACTTTGTAAAATCATATCTGATAACAAGCCAGATTTTTTCAGGGGTCCGTCGGTTAAAATCCAGGTGCAAAAATCAACAACACATGGGTATGGTGTATTTGCGATTGAAGATATCGAGGAGGGAGAGCTAATTGAAGAATCGAGAATGATGAGAACCGGTCTCAGGAGTAACTATACTCATGATGTGGTGCTACGTGACTATTTTTGGGGGTTGAACAAATGTACATGCGATGAATGCCGGGAACATGGATTTGTCCAGTTTATGGGACTTGGATACCTGGTGTTGTATAATCATCAGGATCAGCCCAACACCAAACAGAAAATAGAATTTGACCGGGAAGTTATGACGATCATTGCACGTCGTAATATTTCAAAAGGGGAAGAGATCTTCGTAACCTACGGTCCGAAGTACTGGTTCTTTCGAAAATTGTGGCATAAGTTATCAGATGACGCAAAAAATCAGATTTTCGATTCTATGAATTTATCAAACCCTTGATAATTTGAACTTCGGATGTCTGTTCGTTGTAATTCAACTGCCAATGTCATACGGTTCCGTTAACAACAGTATTTTAAGATTGATATACTATGGCGTTGTTGACCTCTTGGCAAGTTCTACGGATCCATAAACTACTATATCTTAAGAACGACAAACTTTGGTGTTATGTATCTCCTGACAAGATGTTACGGTACATAGCCAATACGTCCTTTTTAACTTTACCATCCGAATAGAAGTAATCGGCAACGTTGAATGCCCCCTCTGCTTTGTGCTTTCTCAGTTCTTTGTCGTCTAATAAGTGCACGACTGCATCCGCCAATTTTTCAATATGATGAGGTTCGACAAGAGTCACTCCATCAAACTCTTCGTTAAACTCGTGCATGGTTCCTACATCATATGTTACGACAGGGAGTTTCATCAGCAGACTTTCGATGATTGTACCAGGTTTGATATCATAGTGAGTTGGTAATACACAAAGGCGAGCTTTTACTATTTCCCGATGTAATTTGGATTGGTTTTCAATAAATCCTGAAAATTGAATGTTCTGTGCAATTTTCAGCTCTCTGATCAAATTATGGAGATAATCCAGATACTTTGCATCCCCTTTTCCAAATATTCTCAAAGTAACACTCCTACCGCGATCCTCAAGTAACTTGACCATGTGGATCAAATCTTCGATTCCCTTATCGCGATGAATTCTTGCAAAAAATGCAATATCATAGGTATCGTTATCCTCTGTATGATTTTTGATCACCTTCGGTCGTGCAAAAGGATAGTAGTGAAAGTAGAATTGTGCTGATGGATTTTTCTTTCGAATCTCATCTATCATTTCACCAGACCGATAACCAAAATGTGTCAATTTTCGCAGCAGTATATCTTCGTAATAGCAAACCAATTGAAGAAAGGCACTCCCTTTGGGTGCCAAATAATTGAATCTTTGTACAGTTAATACTGTCGGGAATTGATCACAGAACTCCGGTACAGCATTCGTATACATGGGATGATCGACCCCGTGAATATGAACCAGGTCCGGACCTATACGGTGCAAAAGGGCCAGAACGGATTTTCGACAATGATCAAGATTCGTAGGATGAAAATTCGCAGGTAGACCAATATGGTCTTGGACAATGTCATAGGCATAAAAGTGATACGTCACGCCTTCAACTTTGACCTCGAAATCCTCTTTCTTATTGTACCAATTCGGACATACAACATGAAGTTCGACCGATGGCTCGTGTTCAAATACCCGGATCAAATGATGAACCCAAACTCCGAACGACGTAAGATCCTGTCTGTCAAAAAGTTTCTTAAATCGTGGGTCGATAACTGAACATAACCAGACAACTTTCATAGTTCCACCTTTTCCGGTGTGGATTACATGTTCAATTTGAGGAAGTAATCTATCTTTTTGAGTCCTGTAAACCTGGATTTTTCTAACGCATTCGTCTTACTTGAGTCCATTTTCTTATTGAAATCTTCCGTTGAGATATACATATTCAATGGATCTGTAATTTCATAGTCTTCTAATTCTTCCGCCGTTTTCGTTTTCCAGTATTCAGCAAATGCAAGGGTCATCGCTCCGCTGAACTTGGGCTGGAGCCTAACTTTTTCAGGTAGTAATCCTTTACAAACGTTCCTGAACAATGCACGTTTATATGGTTTTGGTCTGAACATTTCAGTTGGGAGGCTGTACACAAGTTGCAACAACCGAATATCGGCCAGAGGGTAACGCGTCTCGATACCGTATTGGTTTGCATAGGTGCCTTCAGATTCTGTCCGTAAACAGGTGTGTGCACGAAGCATTTTAGTCTTCATGGACTGTTTGAAACTTGGATGGAAATCGAATGAGGTGTCTTGTATCTTGTCGTATTCAGGGACATCCGCACGGAGTAAGCAACGTTTCGATTGAACAGCAGCAAAACCCGGCTTTGTCTTTCCGGTTCTTTGATAGGTCCAATAGTTATACAAATGTTTGATGGCACGGACATGAAAAATCAATACATGTTCAAGAAGTTTCTTCCATTGCTTCTTCTCGATATACTCAAGATAGTATGTCCCCCCTCCATTTGAGACTCCTTCATCCCCTGGAAACCCGCTAAAGCTTACACGAACACCCGACTCAGCAGCCTTTTTGAACAGGGTATCCTGCCAGATGGAATCACTATTGGCATACCCACCCATTACCCTATTGGATGTATCCATTTCTTCAAACACATCCTTATAATGAAATTCCGTGATCTGATGATGGTTCTCCGGTAGGAGTCCGGCGAATTCACGAACAAGATCCTGTGACCACTGTTCATCGATGCCTCTGGCACTGTACTTCCTTGTTTTCTCACTAAGTACGAAGGAGAATGTATGAAGATGCTCTTTATTCATTACTTTGGACAGAATCACAGCCAGCACTGACGAGTCTAATCCACCGCTCAGTTGACATCCAACAGTTTGAATATCTTTGATTCTGCATTGTACAGCTCTAAAGATTTCTTGTTTGACTCGTTCAGTAAGCTCTTCATTTGAGTATCCGGCAAGGTCAATCTCCGAGAGATCCCAATATCTGGTTTCGACAGGCAAGTCTCCAGATTTCAATTCAATGTAATGAGCTGGCTTGAGTCGGTGAATATCTTTGAACAAGGTTAGATCAACAGGAACCGGATTAACCTTGAGATCATGGGCAAGGTATAATCGATTAATCTCGGGAGGTGTTGCAAAGACCGATTTCAATACGGGGATTGTGGTGCCAAAAATGATACAGTTGCCTATGCGAGCATAGAAAAGTGGTCTGATTCCGACCTGGTCTTTGGCGAGTATGAGCGTACCGCTTCTTTTATCATACAATACAAAACTGAAATCACCTTCGATGTGATCCAAAAAACTACTTCCCCATTTTAACCACGCATGTTGGATCAATTCAAGTGAACTGTAGTTACCCTTGAGTCCGAGTTTCTGAACCAAAATATCTGTTTGGTACAGGGAGGACCAGCCAACACAAACAAGTTCTTCCGAAATTTGGGTAACTGGATCATCCTGCAAATCACCGTCATGCAACCACTGGCTCAAATAAAGTCCCGGAAGTTGAGTATCCTGAAATAGAGTTTGATTTAATGATACCCGGAAGGAGGTGTATCTATTAATAAGAGTTTCAATGTCCTTGTCAGGACCAAAAACCCCAAAAAAACCGCGCATAGAAATATTGATAATCTGAGATTATTTCAAAAAGAAAATAAGTATTATTAACTGGTTATGTAGTATAGGTAGCTGCTTCTTTTGTAAATGGAGATGTACCACCCAACAACGAGATTTGACTCAGCTCGGGAGCCAACCAGATTTTTTTGCACATTGACATGTTACGCCCTTGGTTATTTGTTTTAGAATCAATCAAATGTGCAACATTTTCAAATAACTACAAAATTATAATTACATGGCCTATACAGATTTTTTCTGAATAATGATACATCGGTTCATGATATTAGGTGCCCTCTGTATTCAGTGTCCATTAGATTTATTCTTCATCAATTTTCTGTATAAATAAGAATCGTTTCATGTTATAAGCGCCATCCTTTTTCTATGCTAGTCCATGTTATTCTCCGTTCAGATCCGTACGGAATCGGCACTTTAACATTTTACATACGTTGGAAATTTTTTAATTTCTTTTTATTTCGATGGTGAAGTATATTTGCGTGACTAAAAATGGTCAGCAATGCCTTTGTGCATTTAAATAATTTACAATATCAACACATACCAAAACCATTATGAAATCAGTTTGGATAGAACCTTCCTTAGTTTTACTTGAAATTGAAAGTGGTGCTTTTAAGAGTATCCCTGTAGAAGATGCTTTTTATACCACTTAAAATAAAAACGTACTTTGAACCATTTATTGAATTCTGATCAGTACATAGATGTCCTTAAGAAAAGTCTCATCGGCTGGTCAGAGATTGGTTCGACCAAATGGGTAAGGTGTCATAAAGGCTTTGAGGGTTTTGTTAATTGGGTACTTGGTCGAATAGGATTAGCACAATACCAAATCTGTAAGTCACATACCATCAAGCTCGAAGCTAAGTTCAACGGTTCCGAACGCTTCCCGAATGGACTTACAATGATTGGTCTTATGAGACTCAATCATCTCGAAGTTTGTATCAAAGATGTTGTCAAGAATAACGTGCCCGGTGATTTCATAGAAACGGGTGTGTGGCGGGGTGGTGCAACCATATTTATGCGTGGACTTCTCGATGTACTCGGAGATACTACCCGTAATGTATGGGTGGCCGATTCATTTGAAGGACTCCCTGATTTCGACCGTACCAATGAACGGGAGGCAAAGCGAGACTTGGATCCGAGTAAATTACTCGTTGTATCACTGGATGAAGTGAAGCGTAATTTCAAAAATTACAACCTACTGGATCAGAGGGTTAAATTTCTCAAAGGATGGTTCAAGGACACCATTCCGACCGCCCCGATCGAACAGCTATCAATTTTGAGGCTGGATGGTGATTATTATGAATCTACCATGACCGTTCTTGAGCATCTTTATCCAAAATTATCCCCTGGTGGATATCTCATCATAGATGACTACTCCCTGAATTATTGCCGAAATGCTGTCGAAGATTATCGAAACAGTCATGGTATAACTGAACCTATTCAGAAGATCGACTGGACTGGGGTTTACTGGAAAAAATCATAAGTAATATTGATGCCAGTAAAGCTGATCATTGCCTGTTGAGTTGGAATTAAACAAATTCAACATCAACGAAAATAGACCTAAGGTAGATCAAGCCACTGTAAATTTGAATCTCCATATCGTTGATCGATTTCGGATGAAAGTTGAAGGACGTTTCTTTTATATGAATTATCTCCAAGTATGGTCTTCATTTTGACTTCAAGACCTTCGATAGTATCCTCAAATGTCGCCTTTAACCCTAATCCATGATATTCGATCCGAGCCGTATTTCCATTAAAATCCAACTTGTTGAATACGGGTAAACTCATCATTGGGACACCATACATTATCGCTTCCATTACAGATCCTCCTCCATGTGTGATGAACAGATCGGATTTTGGAAGTACTTTTATTTGTGGGACAAATTCTACAAACATAATGTTAAACCCAGATGGTAGGATGGTATTCATCAGATCCGGTGGGACAGATACAAGTATATTCCATTGAGGATTTCTGGATGCCAATTCATTGAGTTTTCTATAAAACGCCAATAGAACTTCGTCCTTAAGATAGGTCCGAATAGCTAACCCAAATCCGCAGTAAATTAGTTTTGAATCAACTTCGATCTGATGTTTTTTTAAAAAGAAATCGACCCGGGGATGCGTGAATTCAATGCGGTCTATATCAATTAGAGGTCCTACAGCTTTTTCATCTTTAGGCAGTTTTCTATCATAGAAATCAAATTCAGAGGCTGATTCATACCATCTTTTTAGTCCCTTGACTACCGGATAATGATTGGAATAAAACGAGTAATCGTACTTTTTGTCTGCATTGATGGAATGCGAGATGGTCCAACTTGAACTCTTTAGTGGATTATACCAGCGATTCACATAATCTTTGATAGTATACTCGATCTGAATCAACTTCCATTTCCATATCCAATGAATTCCGGGTTTACCTTGTGCATCCAATGGTGGAATTGTTGTCCCGGGACAATTCGGTAACGTTGGAATCAACACGATTTTTTTTGAATCGATAATTAGGTCTGATATCAGAAAGTAATCATACATGCACAACTCGTCAAAAAAAACCACATCAGGTGATAGTCTACCTACGATTTCACGTAATTCTCGTTGTCTTTGTTCTAATTGTTTTTTTGCAATTCGTTGGCGAGCCGACATGGATGCAGAAAAATAGCTTGGGTCCACTGGATTAAATCCCACAGGTTCACTATCAGTCACAATAAGATCTGCATAGGTCTTCCCTTGGTGCCAGCTTCCATTACGGAATAGACAATAGACCACTTTGGTACCCTTTGAGGCGTAGCTTTTAGCTATGAGCGTTGTTTTGGTCAGATGACTTGCAAATGGAGAAAAAATAAATAGGACGATTTTGTTCATCCTTGGGTTGTTTCTCTTTTTATTATTGCTTCTTGTTCCAATTATAAATACTATCGCGTGAGTATTTTACCACTTTCCCATGATGACCTTCTGATGACCTTCCGGCATGGATTTCAATTCTGTCTGAACCTATGATTTTTCCTCAGATGAGGCATTCATTTGAATTTCCTGGTTGCCAATGATAGGTCAATCCACACTTTATTTCCAATTTTTATTCACGAATTATCCATACACATGCCGATCCAAAGAGAATCGATTCATTATGATCTCAAACAAGAAAACATTTTCAAAGTTGTCTATGATGAAATCTTTGTTCGGGAAGATTATAAGGTCCAGTTAAAACGAAAAGACCCTGTGATATTTGATTGTGGTGCGAATATCGGTCTTGCATCCCTGTATTTTGCAGAACTCTATCCTGAGGCATCGATTGTAGCTTTTGAACCAAACCCTTCGGCTGTAGTCTATTTTCAAAAAAACACTAAAGAACTGAGAGAAAGTGGTAAACTACTTTTCAATCAGGTTGCATTAGGAAAGGTAAATTCTACCGGTCATTTTAACGCCACTTCATTACCTGGTTCCGTATTTGCTTCGAGTGTATTTAAGTTCAGTGGACCGATTGTACCCGTTCAATTCAGAAAACTTTCAGACTTTACAGCTGAATATGATTTAATTGACTTCGCAAAGATAGATGTTGAGGGTGCGGAATGGGAAATACTCGATGACCTGATTGCAAGCGATTCGCTTCGTAAAATCGACCAATTGATTGTTGAACATCATCAGCTCTATGATGAAGCTGATCGCAGTACCGAGTTCATCGACATATTCGAGCAACATGGGTTTGAAGTTAATATCAGATCAACATTCAAGACAAAACCTTTTGCCTGCATGGTGTTACATTGTTCGAAAATTTAGGAATCTTTTTGATTAAAGCGTGTCCACTCTAAATGCATGATCATACAACGTTCGATAACATAAAGCACTATATGCATGATCATACAACGTTCGATAGCAGAAGTACTTTATGCATGGGTTAAAGGACAAGCTTTCGATCTACACCACTTGAAACCGTATTTTTGGAAGGTTCATGTGTTAACCGCTTCGGGAACATTCCCTAAAAAACACCTATTGGAACTATGCCGTGGGTAGATTCATGTGTTCCAGATAATCGGGACCATACGTCGCCTTTATCATCTCTGAGAATCGTCTTGCATTGTCAGCATATTGGGAATCATGCACCAACTTATGGATCTTTGATTCAATCATTTCAGATGTTACATCAAAGTTTGTAGATAATCCCAGTTTATGGTAGCTGACCCGTGCTGAATTGCCGCAGTAATCAACCTTTCTCGCGGCCGGCACACATAATTGAGGAACTCCGGCAGAAACACATTCCAGAACTGTTCCTCCACCGCCGTGATTGATACAAACAGTAGCTCTTTTTAAGATTTCAAGTTGGGGTACCATTGTCGCGAACATGATATTCATACCTGATGGACGTAGATGTGGTAATACGTTGCGAGAAACAGATATCAATATGTGCCATTCCGGATGATTTTCCGCGATGTGGTTCAGGTTTTCGTAAAATCTGAGCAACGTACTTTTACTGACAAACGTACTGATTACTGTACCAAATGTGCAATAAATCAGTATTTTCCCGGTCGAATTCGATACGATCTTTAGAAAATGTTCGACGGCTGAAGCCATGGGTTGATTTCTATGGACATCCACAACCGAACCCATATAACGCACATTTTCAGGAAGTTTTCTTTCAAAAAAATCTAATTCCTTCGGGTACATATGCCATTGTTCCAGTTGTGGAAAAACAGGCTTTTTGTCGGCATTAAGCTGGAATGCAGGTAACTCAAGTCCTTCCTTTTTCATCTTACGAATAAGCCACAGTACATTGATCTGTGAATCAAAATGGTAATCATATCGAATTTCAGTCCATAGTTTGATCGATTGCCAAACCCATTCAAGTCGTGCGAATTTATGTGGAAATCTCGTAGAATGCAGCGGTGGGACGCCTTCACCGGGCATGTTAGGCAACCATGGCTCAAGGACAATGGTCCTGATGTCTTTTAACTTATCATAGACCAGGAGATAATCGTTTGTACAAAAACAGTCCAGGAAGATCAGTGTTGGTTTGACCTTTTCCAGTACTTCGATTAGAACATTCCTTCTGGAAATAAAGGCTTCATCAGCATCAAACTCTACAGGTTGGTGGTTCAGGTCCTCTGCAATTTTCTTTCTTGGTATCCCAACTGGGAAAAAAGTTGTATGAATGCAATTGAATTCAACATCCAGTTTAAATACCGAATGTTCTGAATGGACCAGATAAGTTATCTCTGAGCCTTTTTGGGCATAATATTTAGCTAACAAAGTAGTCTTATTCAAGTGCCCCGTAAAGGCAGTAGATATAAAAAGCACCGATGGCTTCATGTCTACGTTGACTGATTAAGAGAAAACTGTTTCAGAATCGTGTACTCCCTGACATTGCATCTCCCACTCACAAACCTATTGTCTGCCAGGATCCAAGAATGACCTTCGATCTTACCTTCCTGATTTTTTTTGGCTCCAATGACGTAATGAAATGCTATACCATAATGATTCAACAAAATAGCCGCCTGCCACGCCTGATGTCGACATACATTTTCCCATGGAGTAATGCTTGCACCTATTCGAATAGCCCATGAGATATCTTTGATTCGACTTACATCTTGAATTGTTGTTGGTTGACGCAACGAATCATGAAGCCAGTTCTCCGGCAGAAACTTACTAGGTTGATTCTTATCCAAATACCACGCCTGTATCGATAGTCCGATGACACGTACTAACAATACATACCGGCGCGGTGGAATTCGTAGAGCTGTTTTAAATCTGCGAAAATTCACAGTTATTGAATGAACCCTTTCTCAAGGAGAATATCGAGGGATTGTTGAACCTGAGTTCTGCAAACATCTTCTTCAACTTCATATTCATCGAGGAGTCGTGCTACGATGCCATCCATGTCAAGGCCATCCTGAAGTCCTTTGAAAATTGAGCTGAAAGTCGCATTCATACTTAAGTAGGCGTTATTCTCGATGTCGTAAACTACGGCGTCATCACCTAATTGAGTAAACAGAATCTTATCAGCGTTGATTGTATATGTTTTTGACATTTTATTATTTTTTATTTACCAGTAGTTTAATTGTTTCATGACCCTCTCATGGGTAATCCGGATTCTTTGGATCTGCTCATCTGTGAGTACTTCTTTACCTTTACCCACTTTCCCATGTAAGAAAAACGTCCCTTCAGGATTAGGTTTTTCTCTGAATCCTTGCTCTTCTTCAAGTTTTTTTATGACATCAAAGGATGTTCGATCGATTGCATGTTGTATTTCTTGGTCACTGTACGTTAGACCCATTGCCGTAATCACTTCCTTAAAAACGTCAAAAGTCCGATGCTTCATGTCTTCATAACGTACTAATAGAACAGGTGCTATTTTCTGATTGATCCAGCTTTCAACATGCATAGACCACGATCCCATTGGTTGGTAAAATTGACTCGCCCATATCGAAGATTTCACCAATCCACCATTAAAGTTATTGATCTGTTTGTTGATTATCGTTTCATAATCTGTGGATCCATGATTCGCAAATGATGGAACGACATCCACAGGATTTCTGACAATATAGATCACTAAATGATCAGAATTCAATGGAATCAACGGTTTGCCATCCCATTTTGAGTACGTGTACGCATCATGAACCTTTACTATTCTTTGATCCTTTAATGAGTCGAAATGATATAGATATGCCTTTCGCTGTAGCTCTTCGAGTTCGTGTGGATAAAAATAATCAGGGTTTATGTCCAACGAATTCTCTACAATATTTTTACCTGAAAAAATCCCCCCCGTACTGAGACGATTCAAATTAATTGGACCCTTGTTCTGGATGGCCCATAGGAATGTTCTCATCCAGGTATTCCCGGATTTCGGATAGGATGCCAGCCACACTACCTTAGTCATTCTTGCCTCCACCGATGATATTCAAATCAAGGTATTCAGCAAATTCATGGAACGATCCCTTATGTTTTGGCCGGGTTACGCGCATTATCTTAGTCTGTTTCACCAACTGGCTTAGGACTCCGAAAATCCTCGATTCTAAACCCATGTGAGATGTCAAATGATTTAGATAAATTGAGTTCCTGAGTATCTCGAATGCATCAATCATTTTGATGTTTTCGTGTGAGAATTTCTTTGTTAGATGTTCAACTTCAATCAGTCCTTGAACTTGTCTTTCGCTACTGTCATATTTTTCTTTCGGTATTGTAGCAGAGTATTTCAATAATCCTTCCCGAATCGGCCTGATATTTTCTGGTTTGAAGAGGGTTTGTTTATCTAGTACAGGTTTCCAAATATGAATTGTGGGTCCGAATGGATAAGTAAATACATTGGATCCATCTTGCCTAATTGACACGATCTGATCACCAAAATAACGATATCCACGTTCCATCAGAAACATGGCCGTTGATGTAATCCCAGCACGCTGTGCAGCAAAGAACAACCACACCTTGTCATTTGCATCGATAATACCTGAAGCTCTGAATGTTATAATCCCTCGTTGAAGCAGTGCCATGGGCAAGGCATTACTGTAAATGAACTCATTGGCAAACCTTGTATCATAAGTCAGATATTCAACAAGTACTTCAGATCCATTCCTTACAAGAAAACGGATTACATTGGGCAGCTCGAAATAGAATTCTGATTTGTTGAGCTTGGAAAAGGGTTTGGTATGAAGCGGATCATTTTCAAAAGGGACAGTAGCATCTGATAATTTTATCCTGATTTGGGCTTGTCCTTTAGTTGTTGCCGCAAGTTCCGGGAGCTCTGTATCCGATTGAACCAATAATCCACAAACACAATAATGATATACTTGTTTTTTAGGCATGTTAACTTTGATAAATATCGATTATCAGTAGATTTAATGGACTACTTCTGGTTATTCATGAGTCTGCCGAATATAACATATTTATGTTAAAAAAAAGGTGCATAGAACACACCCCGAATGAATTCGATCTATGGGTTCTCTTTTTCGACTTGTAATAAAATTTTATCGTTGATCATTTCAGCAAATGCATCAAACGACGGCACATTTTGGGGCCTGTAAGCCACAAAAGTTGGGATTTTGCTTAAGACATTGGAAATGGTTTTATAGATTTGTGCCTCTATTCCCATCTTCGAGACCCAGTTGTTTCTGTATATGTTCTGCCTCAATAATCGAAATGCATCTACTGTCTGCGCCGGCTCAATTCGAAGGTCATCTGTTGTGTTGTTCAAGAAAACAATTCCCGCTACTTCCACTGGTTCCTGCATGAATGCTTCATGAAATAAAATGCCAAATTTATCTACTCCATCGCGCATCTGATACGCTCTTGAATCTTCAAATGCCTGCTGTTTTTCCAAAGTCTCGCCCCATACTCGGACCATAGGATACGACGCTATAGCCACAAGTTTACCATCGATTAGTTCCAGAAGTGCGGTATCATCCGTAAAAAGCTCATATCCCCGTTCTTTTAGAAGTACGGCCAAAGTTGACTTCCCAACCCTGGAAGGAGCAGCAAATAACCAGACTTTGCCTGTGTCGTCCAAGATCCCAGACATATGAAATGGTGTAAGACCCTTTTGCAACAGCATTGCAGCTATCGCATTGGAGTAAAAAAACATCAACATTTTCAACCAATCATCACATAATGGCTCAATGATAATTTCTTCACCATTTCTGATAAAGAATTTCACGACACCGGGCATATTGTAATAAAATTCTTTTGAACTGAATTTGTACCAACCGGCATCATATAATGGTTCTTGGGAGAATTCAATTTCGGCTGAATCAATTACCACGCGGACTATTTGATCAATAGAACTATGCGATTTGACCTGGATTAACGCTGGAAGCTCAATTTCAGACTCAATAGGTAGCCCGAAAACTTGATATAAGTATTTTGGTTTATTTAATACTACTGACAAAACTGATATTGAAGCGTTAAATGGATGTATTTTATTAACAATGGTCTACTCGATATTCTCTAACACGTTTAATTTTCTGAAACGAACAAGAGATTGCCGTGTTTTCGGTCCCTGATACAATCAAGAGTTTGTAGTGTTTCGGTACCTGATACAATCAAGCATTTGAAGCGTTATCGGTACCTCACACAATCAAGCATTTGAAGCGTTTAAGACTTCTTACTGACACGACATAAATTTACCTAATTTTTAAGTTTGGACATATTCAAAAGTTCTACTTTTGCGTAAATTATAAAGTTATTGTTTGAGCCGTTTGCGACAACATCAATAACCGGATAGTAACTATTATAATTATCAAATATTT